>JBAVUP010000142.1:0-14808 GCA_049696835.1 Desulfobaccales bacterium | reverse complement strand
AAATTATGCCGCACTATGTTCGCGCCTTTGTTTCTGGCGGCACGTTCTTTTTCACAGTCACGCTGCTGGAACGCCGCGGGAAACTAATGATGCTAAAGGCGGGATGCGCTATGCTTTCCCGCCCTACATGCTCTGCCCTGGAAATTCTTATGCTAAAGATGGGTTTAACCATGATTAATTATGCCTGAGCTTCAGTAGTTGCAGGAGCACGGAGATTTTTTTGAGGGAGGACCATATCATTAATCTAACCAAGGGGTTATACCGGAGGAGCCGCAGAAATTCGAGCCCGATTGCCCAGCGGAACTGACGCCGTAAATAAAATTGGTAAATCTCTCGGGCTCGTTTGGCCAGGGTAGCTCGGTCCGTCTGGCCGGGAAAGTCAAAGATATCGCGGCTGTCGGCCTCCTTCAGGGTGGCAGGTTCTCCGGGACCCACCAATTCGTGCCATAGTTGAGTGCCCGGGTGGACTTTAATGGAGTTAATGTTGATGAGATGGGGCTGGGCTTCTACCAGAAAGTCCTTGGTATTCTCGAGGTCGGCCTGAGTCTCCCCCGGCCCTCCGATCAAGAGAAAAGCGTGCACCAGGAAATGATGCTTTTGGGCTCGGCGCATTCCCTGGGCCACGGCATGAGCCGAGCTGGGCTTTCGGTAGCGCCGCCGTTGGGGATCGGAGCCGCTTTCTACTCCCACAAAGGCAAAATCGAATCCTGCCTGTCGCATGAGCTCCAGGGTCGAATCGGCAAGATGTTCCAAGAACCCTTCGAAGACAAAGCGCATCTGGAGGTTATCTTGGATAATCAGGCGGCACAGATGCTCGATGCGAGAGGCGCTGACGGTCAGGTTCTCATCCATAAACATGGCTAACTTATACCCCTGACGAGACAACAAACGCAATTCCTGGAGCACGTTTTCGGGGCTCCGGGGCCGCCACCTGGACAGTTCGGCGGGTATGCGGGTACAAAAGGTGCAGTGACCCGGGCAGCCCCGGGAGGAGAGAATGCTGGTTATCATGCCGCCGCTGGGGAGTTGCCAATAGCCGTAGCCCGTGTAATACCCCTGGTAATCACAGATAGTACGGTCTGGGAAGGGCAAGGAGTTCAGATCCCGGATGACCTGGGGCTGTCCCTGGATAATTTCACCCAGGTGCCGATAAGATAGCCCCGGGACTTCGGCAAGACTATGGCTCCCGAGACGCTGGCAGAGTTCCGGAAAAGATTCTTCCCCCTCTCCCCGGAGCACCATATCCACTTCAGGAACCTCCCGGAGCAAAAGCCGGTCAAACAGGGTGGCATGCTGGCCGCCCAGGACAGTCGTCACGGTGGGCTGGGCTTCCTTTACCCTTTTCAAAAGTTTAAGGCCACGGTTGATATTGGTACTCATAACCGACAAACCAAAGATATCGGGTTGGTGGGCCAGTACCCGAGCCGCGGCCTCCTCGGCGTAAAGACCTTCCGAGTAAGCATCAACGATTATGATTTTGTCTCCGAGTTTTTTTTGGGCGGCCGTGGCGACATAGATCACCCCGAGAGGCGGCGGCGTTCCGAGACCACATGCAGAACCATCCGCTGGAGGAGTTGCGAGAACAATTTTCACGAGCCTTCCCCTTTAAATAAATTCTTCACTTTGCTGACAAAACTATTTGAGATTATGTGGGAGACTGAGGTGCGGTCGTATTAATATTGGGAAACTTGAATCGATCTTCTTTCGGCGAGGTTAAACCCAAATACCCTGCTTCTCGAAGCCATCTCTTCTCATGCAAGGCATGGTAGCACAAACTTTTCAAAAAATCGATTATTCCCCAGATCCCAGGAATACCCGACCATCGATAAGCAGGTACTTCATTGATTTACACCACTAACCTCCTCAGACCAATACGGCTCGCTAATGTTGAACCAAAGGGAAAGTGGAGGCAACATACACACGCCACCTCTGGGTGTAGTAAAGAAACCACGGCTCCCATCCATGGCAAATTGATCTGGTTTTTCAAAAGAGCATAGCAAGATAGCGAATAACTTGCCACTAGCCGGGTCTTCATCATTTTCGCGTTAAGGTTCGAATATCAGAATCATGAGCACCTGACTCATTCCCGCAGGCGCACGAAGTACAGGGTGCCGAAGGCGTTGGGGTCCAGGCGGTGGATGGCCACGTTGTAGTGCTCGACGTACCCGACCTCATAATCCTTGCCCTCAGCCATGCCCATGGCCCGGTCCATATCGCCCTCGCTGGCCATGAGGAGCGCCTGCAGGAAGACGGCGCCGCCGTTCCGGGCGGTGGGATCATGGGCAAACACGGCGCCGCACCCGCAGCAGCCCCCGGCAAAATCGTACCATTGACCGCCTTCCACCTCCGCCGGCCGCAGGACCTCGGTGTTGCAAAAGGGGCATTGGGCCGGCAGGGTTCGGTCACGGGATAACTTCGGCATCATGCACACCTCATAAAAACCGTCTCCAGGTGGCCCCGGAGCCTGGTCCGGGGGCCGGGGCGCTCCGGACAAATCACCTTCACCCCAATACCCAAAAACTCAAAAATCCGGCAAAATTGGCAGCCCGGTGCCCTTATTATCCCTGATTTTTCCAAATACGCAATTGTCTCGGCCGGCTATTGACACCAGGACGGCTTGCACTTACATTGTTTTCACCGAGCACAGCTAGGGGAGGTATTTATGGCGGACAGAGTCATTTCTTTCTCCGATCAGGAGCAGCAAAAGCTTGAGGGCATGGTCATCGACAAGGACGGGGAAGAAGCCCTGCGGTATCTGGCCGAGTTATCAGACCGTCTCAAAGGTCATCCCGGCCACGCCTGCGGTCCCAAAGCGGCCGAGGGCCCTCCGGGGCATAGTTGATGCCTCAAGGCCGGACGCGCCGTTTCCCCGGCGCCGGCCGCGCCCGCGGCCACCGGAGCTTACCCCACACCGAGAACCACGGGACCGGCCGGCCCCGCCGGCCTGCTCCCTCATCCCCGCTACCGGCGCTGTTAGGCAGCGCGTGATCAAATCATCCGTGAAGGTGAACCGCTATGGCAGACAAACAGATCGTGTTTTCGGACCGGGAGCAGATGCGGATCGAGGCCATCGTCATTGATAAGGACAAAGGAGAGGCCATCAAATATCTGGCCAACCTGGTGGACCGCTTAAAGGGTCATCCCGGCCACGCCTGCGGCCCCAAGCCCGCTAAATAAAAGGTCTTTCCGCTTGTAGTGGCTGCCCGAGAGACTATGGAAAGGCTGGCGCTGGTAGCCGACACCCATACCTACCAGGCCGGCCTTCCCGCGTTATTGGCCTTCTTTCGCGACCAGGGACTGCGGCACCTGGCCTGTCTGGGGGACTGTCCGCCGGAGCCGTTCCGGCCCTGGCTGCACATGGACCCCGGGAACCGGCTTTACTGGGTGTACGACGTCTTCGGACCGCAGCTGCCCGAGGCCACCGGCTGCGGCGTGGCCCTGGAGCTGGAGGGACGGGTCTTCCTGGCCCATACCCGGGCGCTGATCTGGACCCACTTCAATGAGCGTATCCGGGCCTATGGCCACGAGGCCCATCATTACCGCCCCCCCCTGCTGGCGTGCCACGGACACACGCACGTACCCTGCGTCACCCGCTTTACTCCGCCTTTCAGTCGCCTGCTCTATATCAACGACGCGGTGCGCCCCCAGGAATTTCAGGCGCGCCAGGCCTGCCTGGATCTTTCGCCCGACGCCGTCTACCTCATCGTCCCGGGGGCCTTTACCCTGGAGGAGCAACGGCATCCCACCTTCAGCTTCGCGGTCCTGGACCTGGTCGCCTCCCGGGTGGCCATGGTTTCCCTCCGGGACCTGGCCGGTCTGGCATCGGTGGAACTGTTCCCGCCCGACTAAGTTCCTTTTTCCGTCTTGGCGTCTTGGCGTCCTTGCGTGAGAATAATATCTCGCCAAGTCGCCAAGAACGCCAGGCTTATAAAATCGAATCGGGAACCAGGTCTGCTTTCCCCGCCCGACTAACTTTCTTTTTCCGTCTTTGCGTCTTTGCGTCTTTGCGTGAGAATAATTTCTCGCCAAGTCGCCAAGAACGCCAAGTTTATAAAACCGAATCGGGAACCAGATCTGCTTTCCCGGCCCGCAGTTCCGTCACCACCAGGGCGTCGGTGGGGAAGGCCAGGGGCCCGGGCGGATCGGCCAGGGGAAAGAAGTCCACCGCCGCCAGGTCATCGCCGGCCGCCAGTCGCCCTCCCACCACGCGCCCCGCGAACCAGATACCCACGGTGAGGCGTTCCGGGTCATGGAAGTTGGAATGCACCGCCAACACCGGCCCCACCTCCACGTTCAGGCCGGTTTCCTCCAAAAACTCCCGGGCGGCGGCGGCCCTCACCTCCTCGCCCCACTCCACGTAGCCGCAGGGGATGCACCAGGCGCCGGCATAGGGGCCGCCGGCCCTTTGCCCCCAGAGAATCTCGTGGCCCCGTCGAATGACCACCGCCACCCCCACCGCGGGATTGACATAGAGCACCCGCCGGCACTCCCGGCAAACAAGGCGGTCCCGGTCGCCCCGGCGCCGGGTTTCCAAACTACCGCCGCAGCAGGGGCAGTAACGGAAAGCCGAAGCATTACAAGACATAATGGTCCTTGATCATGGCAACATCATATTAATGGTTGAAACTAAGGGCAAATTAAATTACAAAAGTCGAGGTTATTAATTCCGGAGTGTATCCCGTGACCACCCCCAGGCTCAAGGCCATTCGCAATATCGGCATCATTGCCCACATCGACGCCGGCAAGACCACCTTGACCGAGCGCATTCTCTATTATACCGGCCGCACCCACAAGATGGGCGAAGTTCACAACGGCGCCGCGGTCATGGACTGGATGCCCGAGGAGCAGGAACGGGGCATCACCATCACCGCGGCGGTCACCACCTGCCAGTGGAAGGGCTGCGTCATCAACATCATCGACACCCCGGGCCACGTGGATTTCACCATCGAAGTGGAGCGGTCCCTCAGGGTGCTGGATGGGGCCATCGGGGTCTTCGACGCGGTGGGCGGTGTGGAGCCCCAGTCCGAAACCGTCTGGCACCAGGCCGACAGGTACCGGGTGCCCAAGCTGGGCTTCATCAACAAGATGGACCGCATGGGGGCCAATTTCTGGGATGCGGTGGCGTCCATGCGGGAAAAGCTGGGGGCCCATCCCCTGGTCCTCACTATGCCCTGGGGCGAAGAAGACCGTTTTCAGGGGGTCATCGACCTCTTGCACCAAAAGGCCATCCGGTGGCGGGACGAAACCCTGGGCGCCGACTTTGAGGAGTTAGACATCCCGGCGGACTACCGGGGTCCCGCGGCGGAGGCTCGGGAGGCCCTGGTGGAGGCCCTGGCCGAAGTGGACGACGAGGTCATGGAGGTTTACCTGGCAGAGCAACCCTTGACCGTGGAGGCCCTCAAAGCCGGCCTCCGGCGGGCGACCCTGGCCCTGAAAGGGGTGCCCGTCTACTGCGGCTCGGCTTTGCGCAACAAGGGCATCCAGCCCTTGTTGGACGGCGTCAACGACTTCTTGCCCAATCCCACCCAGGTGCCGCCGATCACGGGGCAGAACCCCCAGACCGGCAACACGGAGACCCGGCCCCCCCGGGATGACGCCCCCCTGGCCGCCCTGGCCTTCAAGATCATGGTGGACCAGAGCCAGCGCCTCACCTATGTGCGCCTCTATTCCGGCACCCTGAAATTCGGCCAGGAAGTCTATAATTCCATCAAACAGACCTCGGAGAAGGTGGCCCGGATTCTGCGCATGCACGCCAACAAGCGGGAGCCCCTGGAGGAGGCCCACGCCGGCTCCATCGTCGCCGTCCTGGGCCTGAAGGCCACCACCACCGGCGATACCCTGTGCAGCCACCAGCATCCCATCGTGTTGGAGCCCATCTCGTCTTACGTCCCGGTGATCTCCCTCGCCATCGAACCCGCCACCCGGGACGACCAGGAGAGATTGGGGCCGGCCCTGGCCCGGGTCTCCGAAGAAGATCCCAGCCTCAAGGTCCACGTTGACGAGGATACCGGCCAGACCCTGCTCTCCGGCATGGGGGAGCTGCACCTGGAGGTCATCATCCACCGCCTGGAACGGGAGTTCCACACCCAGGTGCGGTCCGGCCGCCCCCAGGTGGTCTATCGGGAGACCATTGCCGCCGGCGTGGAGGCCGCCGGGGTCTTCGACCGGGAACTGGCCGGCAGACAACACTTTGCCGAAGTCAAGCTCACCCTGGCCCCCCGGCCCCGGGGCGCGGGCAACTCCTTTGGGTCGCTCTTACCCGAGGGGCATCCCGCCTTGGGCTTTGTGCCCATGATCGCCCAGGCGGTGGCCGAAGCCCTGGAAGGCGGCGCGGTGTACGGCCATCCCGTGGTGGACATCGCCGTGGCCCTCACCGACGCCACCGTCCGGGAGGGCCAGGCCTCGGAGATGGCCTTCCGGGTAGCGGCCATGACCGCCTTGAAACAGGGGCTGCTTTCGGGCCAGCCCCAGTTGCTGCAACCCATCATGAAGGTGGAGATCATCGTCCCGGAGGAATTTACCGGCGAAGTCATGGGCGATTTTGCCGCCCGCAAAGGCAAGGTGGACCACCTGCTGGCCAAGGGGCCGGTGCGCCTGATTTCGGGGCTGGCCCCCCTGGCGGAGATGTTCGGCTACGCCACGAGCCTCCGCTCCCTGACCCAGGGCCGGGGCACCTTTACCCTGCAATTCGATCACTACGGCTACGTGGAGCGGAAAGAGGAGAGATAGCTGTCAGCTTTCAGCTATCAGCTATCAGCGGTCAGCTAAAAACACGGGGGACGGTTGCGGATATAGGCCGGCCAGTGGCCGCCATAAGCCATGTAGGGTGTGCACCGCGCCCCATAAGTCGTCGTTTTCCCTGGTTCCCAAGCAGGAGATTGGGAACGAGAATAACGTACGGGCACGGCGTGCCGTGCCCTAAGACCATATGGCGGTATTTATTTCTCGATCCGATTAATAGTCCAACAGACCGTTAAGGAGAGGTTATCCATGCCCATAGAACAAACTCTATCCCTGATCAAACCCGACGGCGTGGCCCGGGGGTTGATCGGCGAAGTCATCGGCCGCTTCGAGAAAAACGGCCTCAAGATCCGCTCCATGAAGATGCTGCACTTAACCCTGGATCAGGCCCGGGCCTTCTACGCGGTGCATAAAGAAAGGCCCTTTTACGACAGCCTCACGCAGTTCATGAGTTCCGGCCCCATCGTGGCCATGATCCTGGAAGGCGAGCACGCCATCCAGGTCAACCGGGACCTCATGGGCGCCACCGACTACCGGCAGGCCGCGCCCGGCACCATCCGGGCGGATTTCGCCCGGGACATCGAGGCCAACCTCGTCCACGGCTCCGATGCCCTCGAGACCGCGCAAGTCGAGATCGCCTTCTTTTTCAACGCCCTGGAACGGGTCTGACCGGCAGCGCGCCCCCAAGCCTCCGGCGGCGGTTTTCCCGACCTCTCCGTGCCGGTGCTGGGGGCAATTCCGTAGGGGACCTCTACTTTCCTTTTTTCCCGGTCGAGCGGCCCGCTCAACTTGACAAGGGCCGCATCCAGCCCCATCTTACAAGTAAGCCGGAAGGCTTGCGGACTAGAGGTTTGTTTTCCTACCCCCGAGCGCCCGGGACCCGGGTGGGGTGCAAGGAGAGACGGCCATGCCTGTCGAACAAGTAATCTCAATCCTGGAGCAGGTATGTGAGTTTTTGCAGACCGCCGCGACGCACCGCCAAAACACCGGTCGCCCCCTGGTCACCCTGAGTTACGCCCAGAGCCTGGACGGCAGCATTGCGGAGCGCCCCGGGCATCCCTTAGCTCTCAGCGGCCCCCAATCCACGGCCATGACCCACGGCCTGCGGGCCTCTCATGAAGCCATCCTGGTGGGCATCGGCACCGTGCTGGCCGACAATCCCCGCCTCAGTGTCAGGCTGGTGGCGGGAGACGATCCCCAGCCCGTGGTCGTGGACAGTCGCCTCCGTTTTCCCTCCTATGCCAACCTGCTGAAGGCCTCCCGGGCCCCCTGGATTGCCACCGGCGAAGGCGCCGACGCCGAGCGGCAACAGGTCCTGGAAGCCGCGGGGGCCAGAATTCTACGGGTGCCGGGTAGCAACGGCTGGGTTGATCTGGCCGCCCTCCTGGACCACCTGGGGTCCCGAGGCATCAACAGCCTCATGGTGGAAGGTGGAGCCCAGATTATTACGAGTTTTCTCGCCGCCCGCCTGGTGGACCAGGTGGTATTGACCATTGCACCGCTACTTGTGGGCGGCCTGCGGGTGGTGGACCGACTGGGGCATACCCCCCGGCGGCGTTTCCCGCGCCTTACAAGTCTCAGCTACCAGCAACTGGGCGATGACCTGGTGGTGCGCGGCGAACCGGACTGGGACAGCTAAATGGAACGACAAGCCTTGTATTTTACCGCGCCCCAAGAGGTGGCGGTCCGCAGTGAACCCCTGCCCTCGCCGTCGTTTGGGCAAGTGCTGGTACGGAGCATCATTTCCGCCATCAGCCCGGGGACCGAGTTATTGATCTACCGGGGGATAGCTCCCCACGACCTGGCCAAAGATGAGACCATCGCCGCCCTGGGCGGAGATTTCTCTTTTCCCTTGAAATATGGTTACGCCATGGTGGGCCAGGTCATGGAAGTGGGCCGGGGCGTGGCGCCCGGCTGGGAAGACCGGTTGGTCTTCGCCTTCCATCCCCACGAAAGCCATTTTCTGGCCACCCCCGATGAACTGCTCGTCTTGCCCGCGGGCCTGACTCCCGAGGACGCGGTGTTTTTCCCCAATATGGAAACCGCGGTCACCTTCCTGCTGGACGGCCAGCCGCTCATGGGAGAACAGGTGGCCATCTTCGGCCAGGGCATCGTGGGGCTGCTCCTCACCGCCCTGTTGAGCCGCTGGCCCCTGTCGTCGCTGATAACCCTGGACCTCTATCCCCGGCGCCGCCTGCTTTCCGAAGACCTGGGGGCCCACGTGAGCCTCGACCCCTCGGCGCCGGAGGCGCCGGCGCGCCTGTCGGCCTGCCTCCAGGGAAACGGCCCCTTCCCCGGGGCCGACCTCTGCTACGAGATTTCCGGCAACCCCGCCGCCCTGGACCAGGCCATCGCGGCCACCGGCTTCAGCGGCCGGGTGGTTATCGGCTCCTGGTACGGCCTCAAGCGGACCGACCTCAACCTGGGGGGCCGTTTCCACCGCAGCCGCGTGCGGCTCATCGGCAGCCAGGTCAGCAGCATCACCCCGGAACTCACCGGCCGCTGGAACAAGACCCGGCGCTATCATGCCACCTGGCAGATGCTGGAGCAGGTAAAGCCGGCCCGCTTCATTACCCATCGGTTTCCCCTGGCCGAGGCAGCCCAGGCGTATGACCTGATCGACCGCCACCCGGAAGAGGTCATTCAGATAATCCTGTCCTATTGACGAGACCCAAGCCCGGTCCGGTGATTATCCAAAGTATGCACATGGTCCTTGAAAACCCGGACCATCCCCAAGGAGCGCAGCATGCACCGGTACACGCTGGCGGTGACCCGAGACTTCGTGGCGCGGCATTATCTGGTGGGCGGCGATTGGGGCGCGGAAAATCAACTCCATTCCCACCCTTACCGGGTCGAAGTGCGGTTGGAAGGCGGCCATCTGGATGAGCACGGCTACCTGGTGGACATCGTGGCCGTCGAAGCCCACCTGGAAGAGCTGGTGGCCTATTTCCGCGACCAGACCCTGAACGATCTGCCGGAATTTGCCGGTCTCAATCCCAGCATCGAACACTTTGCCCGTATCCTCTGCCAGGAAATCTTGAGCCGGGTCAAAGAGCCCCTCGACGCGGTGCGGGTGCAAATCTGGGAAAATGACATCGCCTGGGCGGCCTACCGCGAGGAACGGTAGTGCACGTCGGCTTGCTGATTTACGGCAGCCTGGACACCATCACCGGCGGCTTCATCTATGACCGCCATCTGGTCCGGTATCTCCGGGAGCACGGCGACCGGGTGGAAGTCATCGCCCTGCCCTGGCGCCGCTATGGTTGGAGCCTGCTGGACAACCTGAACCCCGGGCTCCGCCGCCGTCTGCAACATACCGCCTTTGATGTGCTCCTGCAGGACGAGCTGGTGCACCCTGCCTGCTTCTGGCTCAACCGGCGCCTGCGCCCCCGGATCTCCTATCCCGTGGTCGCCATCGTGCATCATCTGCGCTGCCGGGAACACCGCCCGGCCTGGCGCAACCGGCTGTATCAAAAGGTGGAAGCCCGCTACCTGGCCTCGGTGGACGGCTGCATATGCGTCAGCCGCACCACCCGGGAGGACGTCGAAAACCTGGTGGGCCGGGGGCGGCCCCTGGTGGTGGCTTCTCCCGGCCGGGACGGCTTGCCCGGCGCCGTCACCCGGAAAGAGATCGAGGCCCGGGCCAGCACTCCCGGACCCATCCATATCATGTTTGTGGGCAATCTCATTCCCCGCAAAGAGCTGCACACCCTGTTAGCGGCCCTGGCCGGCCTGCCGGGCCGCGACTGGCGGCTGACGGCGGCCGGCAGCCTGGACCTGGATCCGGCTTACGTCAAGTCCATCCGCCGCCAGATTCAGGAAGCTGACCTGGCCCCCAGGGTAACCCTGTTGGGCGTCCTCTCCCCGGAAGAACTGGCGGCCCGCTGCGCCGCCAGCCACCTGATGGCGGTACCCTCATCCTACGAAGGTTTCGGCATCGCCTACCTGGAAGGCATGCATTTCGGCCTGCCCGCCATCGCCGGAACAGCCGGGGCCGCCCGGGAGCTCGTCCGCCATGACCATAACGGCTATTTGGTGCCGCCGGGGGACGCCGCCGCCCTGGCCCACTACCTCGATCTCTTGATGCGGGACCGGGACCTCCTGCTGCGCCTGTCTTTGACCGCGCATCACTGCGCCGCCGCCCATCCCACCTGGAATGAGAGCGCCGCTCTGAGCCGGGCCTTTCTCAAGAGTTTCCTGGCCTAATCCGGTTTTCTGTTTTTGGTTTTCGGTTTTCTGTGAAAAGACTTCAAAATATCAATAGGTTAAATAATTGATTGGTGGCATTTGAAAGGGAACCTGGTATATAGCGAATGTCATAAGTTTTTTTCCGTTATCGGGAATGCCCCTTAAACCAAAATCCCCCCTAACCCCCCTTGAGAAAAGGGGAGAACTATAAGGAATTACTTATAAAGTCCCCCTTTGCCAAAGGGGGATTTAGGGGGATTTAAGGATCAGCAAATGGTATAAATTTCTGGCAAAGGCTATAAGTCATGTCCAGCTCCTCTACCTCCGGCTATATCCGCTACCTGGCCGCCAAGCAAGGCCTGGATGACCGCTCCCTGAACCGCCAGGTTTGGGACTGCCTGGTCCGGGCGGTGCAGGGCCGGCCGGCCGCCGCCCCCCTCCGGGTCCTGGAGGTGGGCTGCGGCATCGGCACCATGGTCGAACGTTTGCTGGATTGGGGCTTGCTGACCCGGGCCCATTACACCGGTATCGATGTCGAGGCGGAGTTCATCCGGGAGGCCCGGCGGCGCTTGCGGCACTATGCGGAGGCCAAATGGCCCGGGAGCGTAGTGGAGGACAGTGGCGCCATAACCTTTGCCACTCCCGGCCAAGAGGTCCGGGTCTCCCTGGAAGTGGCCGACCTGGCCGATTTCCTGGACCGGGAGCAGGGCCGCGCCGCCTTTGATCTCCTGGTCGCCCATGCCTTCCTGGACCTGGTCGACCTCCCCGCCACCCTGCCCCGGTTATTAGCCCTCTTGCCCCCAGGGGGGCTTTTCTATTTCACCCTCAATTTTGACGGCGCCACCATTCTGGAACCTCCTATCGACCCGGACCTGGACCGGCGGATAATCGCCCGGTATCACGAGACCATGGACACTCGCCGGGTCCGGGGACAGCCCGCCGGGAGCAGCGTCACCGGGCGCCGCCTGCTCCGGCACCTTAAGGAGGGCGGGGTAACGGTGGCCGCGGCCGGCAGCTCCGACTGGCTGGTCTTTCCCGGCCCCGCCGGCTACCCCGGGGATGAGGCCTACTTCCTCCATTTCATCATTGACACCATCGCCCAGGCCTTACTCGGCCATCCCGAACCGGACCCCGAGCCCTTCCGCGCCTGGATCGCCCGGCGCCATGCCCAGATCGAGGCGGCGGAACTGGTCTACATTGCACATCAAGTGGACGTTATGGGTTATATTTGAGAGAAGGAGATGCTCAGGTTGATTCGCAAGAGTACTTTTAAAAAGTGCTCATCTTTATTCCCTCCCCCTTGATGGGGGAGGGTTAGGGTGGGGGTGGCAATAATAATATGCAATTATCGTATGTTAGCCGAAATTAATCTCCCCCTCCCCCTAACCCCCTCCCACCAAGGGAGGGGAAAAATTACGGTGAACTTTTGAAGATATTGGCGGGACAGAAAACTAACAGGCTGTTGAACAACTTCCATAAGTTAGAGTTGGTCATTCTGAGCGCAGCTAAGAATCTAATCCGGACAGGAGATACGCTTGTTCCAGGTGATCATCTACGACTGCGATGGGGTGTTGATCGATTCCCGGGAATCCAACCAGGCCTTCTATAATCACATCCTGGCCCGGTTCGGACTGCCGCCCCTGACCGAGGCGCAACTGGAGGTGGTGCACGTCAGCACCGCCCAGGGGGCCATCGACTATCTCTTTGGCGGCCATCCCGGCCTCGCCGCGGCCCAGGCCTACCAGCGGACCATCAACAACGACCCGTTTTTGCGCCTGATCCGCCCGGAGCCCCATATCCGGGAGGTGCTTAGCCGGCTGAGACCCCGCTTCGCCACCGCCATCGCCACCAACCGGGGTAAAAGCCTGCCCCTGGTCCTCAAGAATCTGGGTCTGGCGGACCTTTTTGACCTGGCCGTCTCGGCCTATGACGTCACCCGGCCCAAGCCCGACCCCGAGTGTCTCTTACGAATTCTCACCCATTTCCGGGTGAAGCCCGCCGCGGCCCTGTACATCGGCGACTCCCAGGTGGACCGGGAGGTGGCCGCGGCCGCCGGGGTGTCCTTCGCTGCCTACAAGAACGCCGCTCTCACGGCCCGTTACCACCTCGAGGACCACCGGGACCTGCTGCCGGTCCTGGAGCTTTAACGATGATAGCCGCGGCCTGAAGAGCCTGTTGCCGATGTTCCTGCTCCCCTCTTTTCCGACTCAGGGCATTTTTCTCACCACAGGCGCCTGTGTGGTATATTCAGATCATATCGGTAATTGCTTGATATTTTTGATAATTTTCTTGTTTGGCAAGATACCTTGGGTTTAACCCGAGAAAGAAATGTCCCTTTTTGAGACCCCTCAAACCTCTTTTCCCTCATTCTAAATCTATGCCTGACCTAATCAGGACGAATTGCTATCCGTTGACTTATGGATTTCATTAATTTATAATATTGAGAGAACAAATTAAATTGAGGTGAACATGCACACGATATTAAAAGATCTTATGAGAATGAGGAAGATATTAAAAGAAATTCTTCTCGGATTTGCAGCTGTAAGCGTTATTTTAGCGGCTGTCCTTTCATATTACTACTTTACTGTCATTGCCAACTAAAAAGAGCGATCCTTCTATGTTCCTTTTCCCTGCGCATCCAGATGTTTTTTCTCTTAATTTGGGAAGACACATTTGATTTGGTAAGGGAGAAGGTTATGGTGGGCCTATGCGCCCGAAGTGTTGATCACCGAGCCAAAAACCTCCCATATCCAGACCATATCCATACTTCTTGGCCTGAAGAATTCCTGCCTTTCCCGCCGGTATTTTGGCCTTCTTTTTTTGCAGGCACATAAAATCCCCCCCCCCCACAAATGCCCTAGTCCAAATGAAGGATATTTGATAGGGTTATCATAGCCATTTGAGACCCTAGCGGCATCGTAAGGCCCCCTAGATCCCCGGCAAACCCTTGGTCCCGGCGCAGCCCGGCCCCCGGCCCCCAGGGGTATGCTAAGATCAGGTCGGACAAAAAATGCCCACCATCTCCCGCACTTCCTCCAGCCAGGCCTGGCGCTGCGCCGCGGTGCTGGTCACCACCACCGCGAAGTTTCTGCCGTAAAATTGCGGGACCCCGCACAATCCAAAGATGCAGTTTTCCCAGAGGGTTTTCAGGGGATCGCCGAAGACGGTCAATTCCCGGTCCGGGGGGGTGTTGGAAGTGGTAAACACCATGGCGGCCTTGGCCTTCAGCAGCCCCACCCGCACGCCGGCGCCGCCATCGCCCTCCTGGAACCGGTAGGCCACCTCCGGCCGGAACACCCGGTCCACCCAGCCCTTCAAGATGGCCGGCGGCTGGCCCCACCAGTTGGGATGGACGATGATGATGCCCTGAGCCTGGGCAATCTCCCGACAGTGCTCCGCAAGGCCCGGGGGCAAATAGGCCTCCCGTTCGAGTTCGGCGGGGTGCAGGACCGGGTCAAAATTCTCCTGGTAGAGATCATGGAACCACACCTCATGCCCTTGGGCCTTGAGGGTCTGCACCGCGGTGGCGGCGATGGCGTGGTTGAAGCTGCCATGGCGGGGATGAGCCAGAATTACCGAAAGCTGGGCCACCTTAACTCCAGAGACAGGCGGGGTTCAGGGACTTCCCGGCATGCGGGAGTTCTGTCCGCCTGCCGGATACAGGTTACCGGCCAGGGGACCGCCCCGGCCCTGAAAGGCACTCCCGGGTAGGGGCGAGGAAGTCAAGAGCATGAATGAGTTGAGGGAAAGAATGATCCGGGAATGCTGCGCAGGCTCCTGGAAAAGCACCTGACCGTGCACCCTCCTTCGCATCCGCCACCACCGCGGACCGCGGCCAGGGGGTTGATGGATTAGTAGCCGCCGCGACACAGACCGCCT
>JBAVUP010000141.1:0-46433 GCA_049696835.1 Desulfobaccales bacterium | reverse complement strand
GGGACAACTCTGCTGAACCGGTTTGCCGCCAAAGGAACGTCATGCTGGAAATCCTGTCGGAAAGTCAGGGTAACATCCTGGGGGTGAAGGCTACCGGCACGTTCTCCCACCAGGAATACCATGAATTTTTGGTCCCGCACTTGAGCACCATCATCAAGGAGCATGGCCGGGTGCGGCTGTTGTTTTACCTGGAGGAAGATTTTCGGGGCCTTGACCTGGAGGCCCTCAAAAACGAGGCCTTCGGCCACGAACACCAGGACGACTTCCAGAAGATCGCCATGGTGGGCGGTTCCTGGTGGCTCAGCTTGCAGATGACCCTCCTCGCGCCCTTCCTCAACGGGGAGGTGCGGAACTTCTCCCGGGAGGAACTCCCGGAGGCCTGGACCTGGATCCGGAGTTGAAAAACCAAACGGGGCCTGTGGGCCCCGCGGTTATTTCTGGGAAGGTAAGACCGGCATGGCCCTCGGGCACGCCGCGCTCTCCATAGGCACCCAAGGCGCAGGTTAAAAGTCCTCTTCGTCCTCCAGGATGGCCTTGTTGATAAATTTATAGAGACTGCCGATCCATTCCAGTTCGTTTTCCAGCTCCGAATTGGCGAAAATCCATTCGCCGTCCCGATCCTTGGCGATGATGACGATCTCTTCGATGTCATCCAAATCCTGATGAAACTTCTCCACCACCTCCTTGACAGAGCGCTGGGCCCTGGCAAAAGGTATGATGTTTTTCGTCATGTGTCTGCGGCGGGTGCAGGCGCCCGTCATCCTCCCGTAGCGGTTATTCCCTTCGGATCAAGGGTGGCGTGCCTTCTAGATTATCATTTTTTAATGAATGGCCCAAAAAATCAATGATAATTTTGTTCACTGCCTCCGGCGCTTCCTCCTGGGGGGCATGGCCCACTTCCGGCAGGAGGTGAAACTCCGTCAGGGGCAAATGTTGCTTCAGCCAATGCCCCTGGGCCGCGGGCAGAATGCGGTCGGACTGGCCCCAGATGAGCAGGGTGGGCTGAGTGAGGCGGCGGGCCAGGGCGGCGATCTCTCCCAAAGGGCGGACCTGCAATTGTCGGCAGATCTGGCGCAGGGCCAGGCGGCGGCGCCGGTCCCGATAGGGGCCGGCATAGCCCGGCACCGCCTCCGGAATCAAGCGCTCGGGGTGGTGATAGACCAGGCGCATAAACCAGGGGAGGAACCAGGGACCCAGGAGAGAAGCGACGGCGTTCCCCAGGACCGGCAGGCGCAGCGGATAAAAGGCATACGGCACCCGGATCATGGCCGCCGCCGGGGCCAGCAGCACCAGGGCCGCGATCTGCTCCGGGCGCTCCCGGGCCGCCAGCAGGCTTAAGCCGCCCCCCAGGGAATTGCCGCCCAGGACCGCGGTCGTAATCCCGTGCCAGTCGAGAAAATTGAGGACCCCCCGGACCAAGGCCTCCACCCGGTAGTCTCCGTCCAGGGGCGCAGGCGAGCGGCCGTGGCCGGGGAGGTCCGGGGTGATGACCCGGAAGTGGCGGGCCAGGCGCGCCCGGTTATGGCGCCAGGAAAAGCTGGAGGCCCCCAGGCCGTGGAGCAGCACCAGGTTGGGCCCCTGGCCGTCGATCTCCACATACCAGTCCCGGGGGTGGATCATTGGGGGGGTCTCATGGTGAGGTTAAGGTTTCATAAGGTTTATAAGATAAAACCGGCGGCAGATAATCACAGGTTCTGGACCTCAAGTCCCCCTTTCGTAAAGGGGGATTTAGGGGGATTATCAAGAGGCTATTCATAATCCCCCCTGCCCCCCTTGAGAAAAGGGGGGAAACCGTTCCTCCAATTTGGGGCAGAACCCATGGTTAGTTGTCATGGTATTTTGGGAACCTAACGAGCTTGCCGGCGGCCCGCCGATGAGGGTCAGCGGGCGGCCGCGATTCCCGGCCCGGGCAACTCGGTGAGCCCCGGGGGCAGCAGGAGGCTTTCCGGCAGGATCAGCCCAGAAACAGTGATGCCATAGACCGTGGTCCAGACCCGGCGCGGCACCAGCCGCTCATCCAGCCAGGCGAACACCTCCCCCCGGGAATCCTCGAAGACCGAATTGACCAGGGAGACCATGGCCTGGCAACCCTCCGGGGTCTTGACCCCCAGGCGCACTTGCATGGCTTCGGGCCGGGGGTAGGGAATGCCCGGGATGGTGCCGGTGGCCCCCGCCCGGGTCGGCCCCAAAATCTTTAAACGGCAATTGTAGAACGCGGTCAACGGGTCGTAGACCTGGTCAGGCAGATCGGTCTCCCATTTCTTGACCAGGCCCTGGCCGTCCTCACTCTGCCACATTTCCAGGCGGCCACGGGGATAGTCGAAGCGATATTCCTTCAGGCGGTGCTTGCCGTAACGTAAGGACTCTTCCCGGTACACCAGCGGCACGAGGCAATGGTTTCGCCACACCATCTCGGTCTGGAGGCGTTCCCGGCGCTCTCCGGTCAAAAACTTAATGAAGCCCCGGGTTTCCCCCGTCACTTCCGCGGCAAACCGTCCCGGCCCCAGGCCCTTCAACGTGAGGCGAACCCGGGCCGCATCTTTCCAGGCTAGGACCGCCACGCGGTAGTGCAAATCTTCCAGCAGGGGCGCGGCCGCCAGGGCCGGGCTCGCCGGGACCGCTAGCCGGGCCACCAGCCACAGGGCCAGGCAGGGGAGGGGGGCCCATGGTCTCCAGCCCCGGCCCGGACGCCGGGCTTGTAATCTCAAGGGGATGGACTCCTCACCGGCGGGCTCCCAGGACCGGCGGTGGAGAGGAGGGCCAGCAACCCCGTCTTCCCGATCTCGCTTGCGTTCAGTAAACGCCCCGAGAGTTTGCCGAAGAAGGTTACCCGGGCCCAGGCCAGGGTGGGGACCTGCTCCGGGTTCAGGTAGATAAAATAGTGGTCCACGGTGCCGGTGTCCGGCTGGCGGTAATCCAGCATGACTTTGCGGCTCTGGTCGGTCATCTCCCCGATGTGAAAGACCAGTTCCTGAGGTTTGGGGGTGGGCAGGAAGGCCACCTTGACGGTGGCGCCGCCGGGCAGTGGTCCCAGGGTTCCCAGGCGGGCGTTGTAAAACAGGCTCAGGAGGTCATACACCGGCTCCTTCAGGGGCACCTGCCATTTTTTGACTTTTTTACCGCCGTCGGCCTGGCGCCACAGGGTTAGCCGGCTATGCTCATAGTCGAAGCGGTACTCCTTCAGGACGTGTTGCCCCTGGTTCATAAATTCTTCACGATAGACCAGGGGTTGCAGGCGACCGTCCCGGAAGACCATCTCCGTGGTGAAGCGTTCGGGCAGCCACCGGCTCAACAGGCGCCACAGGCCCTGGGCCGCGCCGGTAAATTCCGCCCGGTAACGTCCCGGTGCCAACTCCTGGAGGACCAGGTGTACCCTGGCCACGTCATCCCAAGGCCCCAGGCTCACCTGATAATCCAGGCTTTCCTTGAACTCGGGCGCCGCGGCCGCGGGGGCCGGCGTCAGGCTCAGGATCAGCAAGATGATCAGCGGCGAGAGCCTCCGGGCTCGCATCAGTCGTCCTCGCGCTCCGGATCTTTGGGGGGCGGCGGCCCCCAGACCCCGGTGTAGAAACGGTCAGCCCACCACTTCTGGAGATCCTCGGGGGACTTTTCTGCCACCAGGTCATAGCGATACGTCTCGATGAATTGGACTATGAGCTGGTACGCCGCGTTAATCTGCTGCATCCGGTCCCGGTAGGTGGCTTCGTCGCCGGCCGGGGCCCGATCCGGATGCCAGCGGCGGGCGGCCCGGCGATAGGCGGCCTTAATTTCTTTGCGGGTGGCCTGGCGACTGAGGTTCAAGAGCTCGCGCGCTTCGTCAAGTGTCATAAGCTGCCTGCGAAGGGGGAGCGGCCCCGCGGACGCGCCCCCTGCTTTGATGTATCGTTCCCGGCGTCAATTTTGGTTAATTATATCTTTGATTGCCCCGGCGGCCAAGTCGCCAGGGCGGCGATGGGGCCGCGACGCTGGGAGTCTTCATGCGCCTTCCGGTCCCGGGGTTCCCTTGTCTTCCCGGGGAACTCATGGTAGCATAAAATAATTCACCTAGTTGCCTTTTCTCAGAGGGTGAACCCGGGTTCCAGGGAGCGATGGCAATGCCCTGGCCGGGAACGGGGTTCGGCGGATAAGGCCCGCAGCCCCGTGTCTTAGGCGAAAGGAAACATATTATCCGGATCAACCCCGCCTCTCCCCCAATAGAGGCGGCGGGGCCGCCGCCCGGCAAGGCGCCAACACGGGAAAAGAGGAAAGTGAAAAATCCATGACGCCAAAAAAGACCTTAGCCATGTCCGCCGGGGAGTTGGACCGGACCATGGAGCGCCTCACCGATGAGATCATGGCGAACCATAAGAATCAAGACGAACTGGTCCTGGTGGGCATCCGCACCGGCGGGGCCTTCCTGGCCCAGCGGCTGGCCGACAAAATCGCCCGGCGCACCTCCAAGCCGGTGCGGGTCGGAGTGCTGGATATCACCCTCTACCGGGATGACTGGACCCAGCTCAGCAACAAGCCCCTGGTGGGCAAGACCGAGCTGCCGGGCTCCATCGACGATCAGGAGGTGGTGCTGGTGGACGATGTGCTGTTCACCGGGCGCACCATCCGGGCGGCCCTGGACGCCCTCATTGACTACGGGCGGCCCCGGCGCATCGAGTTGGCGGTCCTGGTGGACCGGGGCGACCGGGAACTGCCCATCCAGCCGGATTACGTCGGCCGGGCCGGGAAGTTGCCCCAGGGCCAGAGGGTCAACGTCTATCTGACGGAGATGGGCCGGCCCGACGAAGTGGCCATTGAATCGGGTCCCCCGGAAAGGCCGTAATGGACCGGCGGAAACAGGCCAAGGGCCGGCCCTCCGCCGAACTGCCCGCCCTGGCCCCGGAGCTTGCGGCCGCTCTCGTGAACCAGGTGGCCCGGGTGGAAACGGCCCTGGCGGAAGGGGCCGATCCGGACGTCCTTAAGAACCTGGTGACCCCCGACCCCGATAGCCCCGCCTGGGACGTGCACCTGATGGCGGCCTTGGGGGCCCTGAGGCATCCGGCCATCCCTATGCTGCTGGCGGCCCTGTTCGGCGAGGCCCATGATAAGGTACGGCGCAAGGCCCTGAAAAAGACCCTGCATCTTCTTCAAACCCGGGGGGTGGCGGTGGCCGCCGACCTGTTGCCCCGGGAAGCCGCAAGCCTCGGCGCCCCCCGCCCCGGAAACATTAAGGCCCTGGTGTCCCCCGTCTTCGGCAACGGCGACAGCTATGTCATCCTGGAAGGTCCCCCGGAGATCCTGGGCGGCAACTTCCTGGTCTCCCGGGTCAGCGACACGGGCGGCCTCAGTGAATGTGTGCTCCTGTCTCTGAATCGCAAGCAGCAGGCGGAATTCTGGGAGCAGTTCCGGGAGCGGGGGCTGGATCAATGGTTTGCGGCGCCGCCGGCTTACGCGGTGCGGCTGCTGGAAGAGGCGTACCAGCGCCACCCCGACAACGACGCCGGCTACCGCTATGCCGCCATACGGGAGAAGATTTTCCGGCACTGGGGGGCGCCGGAGGCCGCCCCGGACCTGGAGCAGGCCCTGGCGCCGGTCTCCTCCGGGGAGCGCCACCGCCTCCTGGAAGACTCCCGGCAGCTGGCCGTCGATCCGCTGTTCCACTCCTGGATACCGGGAGAAGCGGAAATCGCCCCCTGGCTGGAGAAGCTCGCCGCAGTCGAGAACAGCCCCCTGGTTTTGTCGGACCAGCAGAAGCAGGTCCGGATCGATGCGCTGCTGGACGAAACCACCCGGGCCCTCTACCCGGCGGAGACCCGCGGGGATTGGGGCCGGCGCCTCCGGGCTATGGCGTACTACCTGCACCTGGCCGGGCGGCAGGAGGATTCCCGGGCTGCGCTGGCGGCTGCGGCTGACCTGGCTGAGCCGGAACGGAGCGCCCTCACCGGGGAGAACCCGCTCCTGAAGGCCCTGGTGCAGGTCACCGTGCAACTGGTCTGGGAGATGCAGCAACCTCGGGAAACTCCGGCGGCCTCCGGTCTGGTGGCGACGCCCGGTGAAGGGGGGCTCATCCGGAGATGAATCTGATGCATACCCTGAGTGTGCGCACCACCAGCCGCATGGAGATGGCGGATATCACCGTCAGGATTCAGGAACTGGTGCGCGCCAGCGGCATTGATGCGGGCGTCTGCCACCTCTTCGTGGCCCACACCACGGCGGGGCTGACCATCAACGAAAACGCCGATCCCCACGTCCAGGCCGACATCCTCATGGTTCTGAACAAGATCATCAGCGAACGGGAAGCCTATCGGCATCTCGAAGGCAACTCTCCGGCGCACATCAAGGCTTCCCTCATGGGGCCGCAGCTCACTGTGCTGGTGGAGCAGGGGAGGCTGGTTTTGGGCACCTGGCAGGGCATCTTTCTGTGCGAATTCGACGGGCCCCGCACCCGCAAGGTGCATATTAAAATGATGGCGGGATAAATGGCCAAGACCCGGGAATTTTTTGGCGAGGTGCAACTGGACGGCCTGCCTCTGGCCGCCTACCGGCAGAGCCCGTCCGCCATCCGGGATCGCTATCTCCTGAAGGACTTCCTGGAATACGTGCATATCCGGAAGGGTCTGCTGGCCCCTTACGACGCCTCCTATCCCCTCATCGAACCCCGGGAGCTCCTGCCGTCTTTTGAGAAGAATTTTTCGGAATATAACCACCTGCCGAGCTTCAGCATGGTGGCGTTCAACCGCCCCCTGTCGTATCAGGAGGAAATCTTCCAGTTCGATCTCCTCTATCCCCAGGAAGAAGGCAAGCGGCGCCCCGGGCGGGCGAATTTGGACAAAATCGTGCCCCATCTGGACCGGGATCTCCGCCCCGCGGTCAAGCAGCAGTTCGGCTCCCGGGACCTCACCGATCTGGCCTACTATGAAGAATTGCTGGGTTTTCTCCTGCACATGGACCGGGCCCATGTGATTGCCAAAGACGAGGCGGGAGATGCTCGCCTCCTGGGAGTCTATGGCTCCTTTCCGTCGGACCTGGACACCGAGCTCAAGTCCCTGGGACGCAAACTGGGGAAATTCAAAAAGCTGGACAGCGGCGTGTACGAACGGGAACGGGAATTCGTCTACCAGTTTCTCATGGAACTGTACGGCTTCCCCATCGCCTCGGAGCGCCGGACTTCCGGGGCGCTGTTCGCCCGACGGTTGAGCCGCCTCAAGGAGCAATACCTCATCAAGGTGTTGGGCGCCTCGGACCGCACCATCACCAGCCTCTGCGGGTTCGAGCAGAAACGCTATCCCCTGGTGGAAAAGATCGCGCTCATCGCTCTGCCGGCGGGGGTGGCGGAGGCCCATCCCCATCTCCAAGATAACGGTTATTACGTGGACGCGAGGCGGCGGGTGGTGATCCTGAAGGTGACCTACCAGCAGCACCAGTACAATCGCTACAATGTCCTGGAGGATCGGGCCCTGTCCGTCCTGCGCCAGGAACTCATCCACCCGTACCACGGCGGCCGGGAGACCAGCCTCAATCTCCTGAAGGATACCAAGCGAGTCTTGAAAGATCTTACCGATATCGTCCGGGGTGAGTACAGCGGTTACATCACCTATAAAGGCAGCGAGCTCCTCACCTCCACCAAGACCCACGAGGAGCGTCTCAAGTTTCTGTCGGCCTGGCTCGCCAAAAACCAGCGGCGGCTCGGAACCTATAGCCAGGAAAACTTCGAGGCGGCGAAAAAGTTGCTGAACAGCTACCTGGCCCATCGGGACTGCCGGGAGGTGTTCGCCAGGCATCGGGAGCTGCACCGGGAGGTGGTGCAGCGCCTGGCCTACCTGAACCAGGTGCAGCAACTCCAGCCCCTGGAAAAGCTGGCCCAGCCCGGGAAGCGCGAGCAGGGTCTGGGCCCCAACCGACGGCTGGTCATGGCCCTGGCCTTTCTGGAAGAGAACCAGCACCAGTTGCCGTACTTCTATCCCGACCTGTTCGACAAGTGCTGCCATCTCTTCAACCAGATTCTGCATTATCCTTACTTCAAAAAATTGCTGGCCGCCGAGACTCCGCCGGACAGTTACTTCCGCCGCCGGGTCTGGGAGATGCTGGTCCGGGGGCAGGGACTCCTGGAGGAGTTGCAGAAGCTGCATGGTTGGGTCAAAACCGAGGCGCAACGGGGTACCCCATTTCCGGTGCTCTCTCCCGAGTCGCCGCCGGCTTCCTCTTCCAAGACCGTCTGAGGGCAGGAGCCGAGGGCGCGCCGGCCCGGGGAAAAATCATCCCCACCCCTTGAAGTCAGGAGAATCGTGATTATTATATGAATGAAGCCCGAGGACCGGAAATTCTGCCCCCGGCCCCCCACAAGCAATGCGACTGGAAGGGGCGCGATGTGAGAGTGGCAGTCTCACCGGGCTGGGTTACCAAAGGGCCATGCCTTCCGGCATGGCCCTTTTGGTTTTGGGATAACTTCGCTAGCAGTCGGGGTTCCCTCTTCCCGGCGATTGACAAAGGTCTTACATTATTTTAGAATTTCACATTTATGAATCTTTTTGGTCAGGGGTAACGCCGTATGGAGAAAAATGATCAGCAACTCATTGATCAGTTAGTGGATCGGGACCCGGAGTTGAAAAAGCATGTAGATGAACACCGGGAATTTGAGAAGCTCTTGGAAGAATTTAACCGCCGGCCTTACCTGACCGCCGCCGAGACCATAGAGCGGAAACGGCTGCAAAAATTGAAATTGGCCGGCCGCGATCGGATCGAACAGATCCTGGCCCACTATCGCCAGAAGGAAAACGTGCAATGAAGCTGAACGGCGCCCAGATACTGCTGGAATGTTTAAAACGGGAAGGAGTCAAACACATCTTCGGTTATCCCGGCGGGGTGGTTCTGGATATTTACGATGAACTTACCCGGCATCCGGATATCAGACATATCCTGGTGCGCCACGAGCAGGCCGCGGCACACGCCGCGGACGGCTATGCCCGGGCCTCCGCCAAGGTGGGCGTGGCCCTGGTCACGTCGGGTCCCGGCGCCACCAACACGGTGACGGGCATCGCCTCGGCTTACATGGACTCCATTCCCATCGTCGTGCTCACCGGGCAGGTGCCCACCGCGCTCATCGGCAACGATGCCTTTCAAGAGGTGGACATCGTGGGCATCACCCGGCCCTGCACCAAGCACAATTATCTGGTCAAGGATGTCAAACAACTGGCCCCCACCATCCACGAGGCCTTCCATATCGCCCGCTCCGGGCGGCCGGGACCGGTATTGGTGGACCTGCCCAAGGACATCATCCAGGCCAGTTGCGTGCCCAAGTTTTCGGAGAGCGTCAAGATCAAGAGTTACAACCCCACGTACCATGCCAATCCCCGGCAGGTGAAGCGGGCCCTGGATCTGATCCTGACCGCCAAGCAGCCGGTGTTGTACACCGGGGGCGGCATCATCCTGTCGAATGCCTCGGAGGAGCTGCTGAAGTTCGCCGAGGCCTTGCAGATCCCGGTGACCAGCACCCTCATGGGCCTGGGAGGCTTCCCGGGCGATAATCCCCTGTGGATGGGGATGCTGGGCATGCACGGCACCTATTGCGCCAATATGGCGGTGTCCCAGGCCGATGTCCTCATCGGCGTGGGGGCCCGCTTCGACGACCGGGTGACCGGCAAGCTGGCGGATTTTGCGCCCCATGCCAAGATCATCCACGTCGACATCGACCCCAGTTCCATCAGTAAAAACGTGGTGGTGGATATCCCCATCGTGGGCGATTGCCTGGATGCGCTCAAACAGCTCAATGATCTGCTGGCAGAAACCCCCCGCAGGGATTTTGCCGCCGTCCGGGGCCAATGGCTGGACACGGTCAATGACTGGGAGAAACAGCACCCCCTCACCTACACCTGGAGCGACACCACCATCAAGCCCCAGTACGTGGTGGAGAAGTTGTGGGAATTGACCAAAGGCGAGGCCTACATCACCACCGAGGTGGGCCAGAACCAGATGTGGGCGGCCCAGTTCTATAGGTTCAAACGCCCCCGGCAACTGATGACCTCCGGCGGCCTGGGGGTCATGGGCTATGGCTTACCTGCGGCCATGGGGGTCCAGGTGGCCAAGCCGGATGCCATCGTCATCGACATCGCCGGAGACGGCAGCATCCAGATGAACATCCAGGAGCTGATCACGGTGGTGGATAACCAACTGCCGGTGAAGATCGCCATCCTGAACAACTCCTTCCTGGGCATGGTGCGCCAGTGGCAGCAGTTGTTTTATGGACGGCGTTACAGCGCCACGCCCATGACGGCCCCGGATTTCGTCAAGCTGGCCGACGCCTACGGCGCGGTGGGCCTCAGAGCCACCAAGCCCGGGGAAGTGGTGCCGGTCATCCAGGAGGCCCTGAATACCCCCCGGCCGGTGATCATGGACTTCCGGGTGGAGCCGGAGGAATGCGTCATGCCCATGGTGCCCGCGGGCAAAGCCATGCACGAGATGCTACTGGCCTAGGAGAGAAAAGATGGAGCCGAAGACCGAGCCTCGACATACCATAGCTGTGTGGGTGGAAAATATTCCCGGCGTGCTCTCCCGGGTGACCGGCCTGTTTTCCGGCCGGGGCTTCAACATCGAAAGCCTGTGCGTGGCCGAGACCATGGACCCGGAGGTCTCCCGGATCACCATCGTGTCCACCGGGGATGAACAGATCACCGAGCAGATCATCAAGCAATTGCGCAAGCTCATCAACATCATCAGGGTGGTGGACTTAAGCGAGGTGGAGCACGTGGAGCGGGAAATGGCCCTGGTCCGGGTGAAATCCGAGGACAAGTCCCGGGCCGAGGTCCTGCGCATTGCCGACATCTTCCGGTGCCGGGTGGTGGACGTCAGCGCCACCACCTATACCCTCGAGATCACCGGCAACCACGAAAAGATCCGGGCGGTGTTGGACCTCTTAAAAAACCACGGCATCCAGGAGATCGTCCGGACCGGCACCCTGGCCATCCAGCGGAGCAAGAAAGACTAGGTGTCAGGTGCCAGTTGTCAGTTATCAGTTGGTAGGGCGGGCCTCCGTGCCCGCCATCATTAAGAAAATATAGGGTGGGCACGGCCCACCATTATTTGAAAATCTGGCGCTGGAGAGATCAATATGGCGGGCAGGGCCCGCCCTAGATAAGGGGAAAAATTTAGCCATGAAAATGTACTATGATGCGGATGCGGATTTGGGGGTGCTCAAGGGCAAGAAAGTGGCCATCATCGGCTTCGGCTCCCAGGGCCACGCCCAGGCCCTCAATCTCAGGGATTCCGGCGTGGACGTGCTGGTCTCCGAGATGCCCGGGACTGCCAACTATGAGCTGGCGGAGAAATTCGGCTTCAAGCCGGTGGCCGCCGGGAAAGCCGCGGCCCAGGCCCAGGTGGTGCAGATCCTGACCCAGGACCACGTCCAGGCCCAGCTCTATGAGCACGATCTGAAGCCTCAGATGACCAAGGGCAAGACCCTGCTCTTTTCCCACGGCTTCAACATCCATTTCGGCCAGATCCTGCCCGGCCCCGAGATCGACGTCATCATGGTGGCCCCCAAGGGTCCCGGCCACCTGGTGAGGAGCGAATACGAGAAAG
Source organism: Desulfobaccales bacterium (assembly GCA_049696835.1). GTDB lineage: Bacteria > Desulfobacterota > Desulfobaccia > Desulfobaccales > 0-14-0-80-60-11 > 0-14-0-80-60-11. Next base: position 34,889 of record JBAVUP010000141.1, on the reverse strand, counting down.
GCGCCGGCGTTCCCTGCCTGGTGGCGGTGGAGCAGAACGCCTCGGGTAAGGCCCTGGCCACGGCCCTGGCCTATGCCAAGGGCATCGGGGCCACCCGGGCCGGCGTGCTCGAGACCACCTTTCGGGAAGAGACCGAAACCGACCTCTTCGGCGAGCAGGCCGTGCTCTGCGGCGGCGTCTCGGAGCTGGTCAAGGCGGGCTTCGACACCCTGGTGGAGGCGGGCTACGCCCCGGAGATCGCCTATTTCGAATGCTTTCATGAACTGAAGCTCATCGTCGACCTCTTCTATCAGGGCGGCCTGGAATACATGCGCTATTCCGTCAGCGACACCGCGGAGTACGGCGACTACACCCGGGGGCCACGCATCATCACCGAAGAGACCCGGGACGAGATGCGCCAGATCCTCTATGAGGTGCAGACCGGCGAGTTCGCCAAGGAATGGATCCTGGAAAACCAGGCCAGGCGCCCGGTCTTCAACGCCCTGAGGCGCCAGGAGGCGGCGCACCCCATCGAAGAGGTGGGCAAGAAACTCCGGTCCATGATGGGGTGGCTGAAAAAATAAAAACCTGGGCGAAAAGGGAAAAGGGTAAAAAAAAGATGGGGGCGAAAAGGGGAAAAGGGTAAAAGGCGAAAAGGGAAAGACTATGAGAGAATCTGATTTGTTTAACTTTTTCGCCCTTTCGTCTTTTCGCCTTTTCCCCTTACAGGCGGACGGCTGTTAAATATGCCTTCCTCTTCCCCCAAAGGTCGGGGATTAATCGCGGCTCCCGGCTACCCTTTGATCCTGGCCGGCGTGGTGCTTATCTTCCTGGGGGTGATCGGCCGCTGGCCCTGGCTCACCGTCCTGGGGCTGGCGAGCGGCGGGTTTTTCGCCTATTTTTACCGGGACCCCGAACGGCCCGTCCCCGGTGAAGCCGGAGTGATTGTCTCCCCGGCGGACGGCAAGGTGGTCCTGGTGGACGAGGTGCAGGAAAACGAGTTCCTGAAGAGCCCGGCACGGCGGGTGGCGATTTTCATGGACGTCTTCGATGTGCACGTCAACCGGGCGCCGGTGGCGGGCACCGTGACGGACATGCGCCACCAGGCCGGAGAATACAAGGCCGCGTCCCGCCGGGACGCGGCGCAGCGCAACGAACAGCAGGCCGTGGTGCTGGAAAGCGAGGGGCGGCGGCTCCTGGTGGTCCAGATCGCGGGCCTGTTGGCCCGGCGCATCATACCGTACGTCAAACCCGGGCAATTCCTGGCCCGGGGCGAGCGTCTGGGCATGATTTGTTTCGGCTCTCGGGTGGATCTGTATCTGCCGCCGGAGGGCGAGATCTCGGTGAAGGTGGGCGACCACCTGAAAGCCGGGAGCAGTATCATCGGGAGGTGGGCATGACTTTCCGCCGCAGACGGAAAAAGAAGGACAGGCGTCGCTTTCGCGGGGTATACCTGCTGCCCAATCTCATCACCACCAGCAGCCTGTTCGCCGGGTTTTACGCCATTGTGGCCGCCATTGACGGCCGCTTTCACAGCGCCGCCATCGCTATTCTGGTCTCCCTGGTCCTGGACGGCCTCGACGGCCGCATCGCCCGGATAACCAAGAGCACCTCCGACTTCGGGGTGCAATACGATTCCCTGGCCGACCTGGTGGCTTTTGGAGTGGCCCCCGGCATCCTGGTGTACCTCTGGGCCCTGAAGCCCTACCATCAATTCGGCTGGGTGGCGGCGTTCCTCTTTGTGGTCTGCGGGGCCCTGCGGCTGGCCCGCTTCAATGTCCAGCAGGGTTCCATGGACCCTCGCTATTTCAACGGCCTACCCATCCCCGCGGCCGCCACCATGATTGCCACGGCCATCATCTTTTACTACGAGATCGGGGAATGGGCCCCGGAGCGCCATGTCTTTATCCTGGCGATGATCTACCTGCTGTCGTTTCTCATGGTGAGCAATGTCAAGTATGTAAGTTTCAAGAAGATGGACCTCTTTCGGCGGCATCCCTTCCACAGCCTGGTGGGCGCAGTGCTCATCTTTGTGGTGGTGGCCACCGCACCCACTATCATGGGGTTTTTGCTCATGGCGGCCTATGTAGCCTCCGGGCCCATCAGCACCTATATGTATTATCGCCGATTGCCGTTGCCGGATAAGGGCGAGGGTGAGACCCCGACCTCCAAGCCTGTCAATCCTTGAGAGATGAGCCTGCGGTGCGGGAGGCGAGGCCGGGAGACAGGCCTGCCCGCGCTGCCTCCACTCCCGCCGTACCGTTTTTCCCGATCAGCAGGTTGTTGAGCAACGTTTTTTGTCATCCTGAACGAAGTGAAGGATCTAGAACCCTATCGCCGGGATTCGTGGTATCATCTAGGCAACGGGCCGGCGGCCAGGCCACCGGCGAATGAGCAATGAACGCTCTTCTATCTCGAGCACGTAAAGAACGCGGTGCAGCATGCCGGTGGTTCCCTGATGATGTTTGATATTGTTAGCGCCCCTGAGGTCCTCGATTATTGCCGGACGCACACCGCGTCTCCGGATGGGTACGCGCGGCAACGCTTCGCGATGGCGCCGGGACTGAAGCTGTGGTCCTTGACCCCCTTGTTGGCCCTCCCGGGCCAACTTACTGATCGTCTCTCCTATAAAGAAGGTCATTGGACCGCCGCGGCACATACCATGGCGACCCGTTATATGAGCCGGATTATCGCCAGCCGGCTGACGGCAGGCCGCCAACCTGCTGATAAAAGCAGAGAATAAATTGCCCAGCCGTAGGGGCAGTGAGCGCACCGCCCCTGCAAGAAATAAAAAGGTTCTCACATGGCACACAAAGTCTTTATCTTCGATACGACCCTGAGGGACGGGGAACAGACCCCTGGAGCCAACCTCAACGTGGACGAAAAACTGCAGATCGCCCGGCATCTGGAACTCCTCAACGTGGATGTCATCGAGGCCGGATTCCCCTTTTCTTCACCGGGGGATTTCGAGGCGGTGCGGGCGGTGGCCCGGGAAATCCGGGGACCGCAGATCGCCGGCCTGGCCCGGGCTTTTCCCCAGGACATCGACGCGTGCTGGGAGGCCATCAAAGAGGCCACCAATCCCCGGATTCACACCTTTATCTCCACCTCCGACATCCATCTGAAGCACCAGATGCGGAAGTCCCGGGAAGAGGTGCTGGAGATGGCCGTAGCCGCGGTCAAGCACGCCTGCCGGTATACCTCCAACGTGGAATTCTCGGCCATGGACGCCTCCCGCAGCAACCTGGATTATGTGGCCCAGGTCTTCAGCGCGGTCATCGAGGCCGGGGCCACCACCCTGAACTTTCCCGATACCGTGGGGTACGCCATTCCCCACGAATTCGGCGCCAAGATCAAGTACCTGATGGAGCACATCCCCAACATTCACCAGGCCGTGCTTTCGGTCCACTGCCACAACGATCTGGGGCTGGCCGTGGCCAACACCCTGGCCGCGGTCATGAACGGGGTGCGCCAGGTCGAGGTCACCATCAACGGCCTGGGGGAACGGGCGGGCAACGCCTCTCTGGAAGAGGTGGTCATGGCCCTGTCCACCCGGCGGGACCTCCTGGACTTTTACACCGATATCGTCACCCAGTACATCTATCCCACGAGCCGCCTGACCAGCAAGCTGTCCGGCGTGCCGGTGCAGCCTAATAAGGCCATCGTGGGGGCCAACGCCTTTGCCCATGAGTCCGGGATTCACCAGGACGGCGTCCTCAAGGACGCCAGCACCTTCGAGATCATGACCCCCACCGCCGTGGGCATCAAGAAGAGTTCGCTGCCCCTGGGGAAGCTCTCGGGCCGCCATGCCTTCAAGAACAAGCTCCGGGAGATGGGCTTCTACCTGAACGATGAGGAGCTGAACCGGGTCTTCATGCGCTTCAAGAGCCTGGCCGACCGCAAAAAGACGGTCTTCGACGAGGACCTCGTCAGCCTGGTGGAAACCGAGGTCATCTACAAGTCGGTGCCCGAGCACTTTCGCCTGGTGGAACTGGTGGTGCTCACCGGGACCACGGCCAAGCCTTCGGCCAACGTCAAGATGGAGATCGGCGGCCAGCTCGTGGGGCCGTACTCGGTGTTCGGCGACGGCCCCATTGACGCCACCTACAAGGCCATCACCCACCTGGCCGGCTCCAAGTGCAAGCTCCTGAAGTTTGCCGTGAGTTCCATCACCGGCGGCACCGATGCCCAGGGTGAGGTGGCGGTGCGCCTGGAAGAAGCCGGCCACGTGGTCACGGGCCAGGGGGTGGACCCCGACGTGGTCACCGCCAGCGCCCGGGCCTTCATCAACGGCCTGAACCGCCTCAACTTCCTCAAGGAGGCGGGTCCGGCCCAAAAAGGCCCCAAACCTGAAGAACTGTAAAATAAAGTGGCCAGTTGTCAGTGGTCGGTTGTCAGAATTCATGGCAACTGGCCACTGACCTCTGATCACTGAGCACTATCAAACGGAGTTAGCCATGGCCAAACCGCAAACCATAACCCAAAAAATCCTCGCGGCCCACTGCGGCAAAGATTACGTGGAGCCGGGGAAACTCATTATGGCCCGGGTGGATATCGCCCTGGGCAACGACATTACCGCGCCCCTGGCCGTCAAGGATTTCCATAAGGTGGGGGCCAAACACGTTTTTGACCGGTCCCGGGTGGTGCTGGTCTGCGACCACTTTGCGCCCAACAAGGATATCCCGTCGGCCATTCACTGCCAGCAGTTGCGGAACTTCGCCCGGGAGCAGGACCTGAACCATTTTTACGACGGCGGGGAGATGGGCATAGAGCACGCCCTGCTGCCGGAAAAGGGGATTGTGGGACCCGGGGACGTGGTCATCGGCGCCGACAGCCACACCTGCACTTACGGGGCCCTGGGGGCCTTCGCCACCGGGGTGGGCTCCACCGACCTGGCCGCGGTCATGGTCCTGGGGGAGTGCTGGTTCAAGGTGCCGGACAGCATCCGGCTGGTGTACCAGGGCCACCTGCCCCGGTGGATCACCGGCAAGGACCTGATCCTCCACACCATCGGCGATATCGGGGTGGACGGGGCCCGGGGCATGGCCATGGAGTTCGTCGGGGAGGCCATCAAGTGGCTCCCCATGGCGGACCGCTTCTCCATGGCCAACATGGCCGTGGAAGCCGGGGCCAAGAACGGCATCATGGCCCCAGACGACATAACCCTGGAGTATGTCAAGGGCCGGACCCTGAGGCCCTTCACCCTTTATGAGAGCGATGCGGGGGCCTCGTACCTCTTCGAGAAGACCTATGACGTCACTCGCCTTGAGCCCCAGGTGGCTTGCCCGCCCTCGCCCGGCAACGTGGTGGGGGTGTCCCAGGTGGGAGACGTGCCCATCGATCAGGCGGTGATCGGCTCCTGCACCAACGGGCGCCTGGAGGACCTCAGGCTGGCCGCCAAGATCCTGAAAGGGCATAAGGTGGCCAAGGGCGTGCGCCTCATCATCATCCCCGCCACCCCCCTGGTCTATCGGCAGGCCATGGACGAGGGGCTGATGGCCATCTTCATGGATGCCGGGGCGGTGATCAGTCCCCCCACCTGCGGCCCTTGCCTGGGCGGGCACATGGGCATCCTGGCCCCGGGGGAAACGGCCATCGCCACCACGAACCGCAACTTTGTGGGCCGCATGGGGCACACCAAATCCCGGGTCTATCTGGCTAATCCTGCGGTTACCGCGGCCTCCGCGCTCACCGGGCGCATCAGCAGCCCCAAAGATTTGTGAGGGCTGCTCCGGGGCTTACGTCAGTGGCCTTCGAGTGGTGGGGCGGCGCAGTTACGGGAGATAATGCACGAGCCCACGGGGAAGATGGCGACAGGGCCGGCCGTCACGTGATACTTGCCAGCCTGGAGTTGTCGGCCAGGCCAGGAGGTCAGCTAAGATGATCCACATCGCAAAAAAACTCGACTTTTTTGTGCGATTGTGCCATCCTCCCCTTCAGCAACAGTGGCGATGAAATCCTTAAGCTCTGCGAGGGCATGGGCTTGAATGGCTGGCTGACAAAACACTGGCTGGTGTGGGCGTTGGCGGCGGCGGTGCTGCTGTCGGGCTGCTCCGGTGTCCTGACGGAGACCAAGGAAGAGGGGGGCAAGGTGGAGCGCCTCCGGTTTGATACCGTGGAAGGCTGGGACAGTTACGATACCCGTTCGCGCGACCCCTATTCCAAACGGAACAGCCAGGATGAAAAAAGCATTATGCTCCTGAAAGAAATGACGTTTTAACCGGCCTCCTCCCGGCGCCGGGCCCGCACCACCCGTTCGCTGCCACTGAAATCCTTGATCGCCTCCACGTACTCATAGGCGCCGGTCTGCTGCATTAAGGTTACGACCTCGGACGCTTGCCCATCCGCCACTTCCAGGAGCACCCAGCCCCCACCTCTCACATACTGATGCGCCTGCTGGATCAGAGGGCGGATCAGGCTCAACCCGTCTTCTCCCCCCCACAAAGCTTGCCGGGGCTCGAAGTCCTTGATCTCCCGGGGCAGCCGCTCCCACTGCCGGCGCGGCACATAGGGCAGATTGGCCACCAGCACGGTAAAGACCGCTTCGGGCTTGATGCCACCCAAGAGGTCGGTCCGCAGAAAGTGGATGCGGCCATCTACCCCATGACGGCGGGCGTTGTCCCGGGCCACGGCCAGAGCCTCCCATGAGAGGTCCACCGCAACCCAGTCGGTCTGCGGCAATTCTTTCGCCAACGCAATAACGATGGCGCCGCTGCCGACGCCGACTTCAAGGCCCCAGCGGGACTCGTTTTTCGTTTTTCGTTTTTCGTTTTTCGCAGGGCTTTCAAGGAAAGGGGAGGTTTGCTCCGGCTCCTTGTTTTCCTTCAAAGACGGCTCTTCCTCCCTCGTAGGGGCGGGTTTCAAACCCGCCCCTACACCCTTTAAGCATGGGGTTGGGGGAGAGGGTTTGGGAGAGGGATTGTAAGCGGCCGTGGGCCCCTGGCCCCCTCTCCCAATATCATCTTCCTCACTCCTCGCCACCTCCAGGGCCGCGGCCACCAGGGTTTCGGTTTCCGGGCGGGGGATCAGCACCGCTGGGGTTACGTGGAAGTCCAGGGACCAGAATTCCCGCCGGCCGGTAAGATAGGCCACGGGTTCCCCGTCCCGGCGCCGCACCACCAGGGCCTTGAACCGGGCCAGTTCTTCCGGATTGAGGGGTTGATCATAGCGCAGGTAGAGCTCCAGGCGGCTGACGCCCAGGGTGTGGGCCAGGAGCACTTCGGCGGAGGCCCGCGGTTCCGAGACCCCCTTATCCTTGAAGTATCCGGTGGCCCACCGGAGAAGCTCCAGGATGGTCCAGGTTTCTTGGGCCGCGGTCATTTAAGCCTGGGACAGGGCCTTGGTGCGGTAGTGGGCGATCAAACCCTGGAGGAGTTCATCCAGGTCCCCGTCCAATCTGTCCTCCAGTTTATAGAGGGTCAGGCCGATGCGGTGGTCGGTGATGCGCCCCTGGGGGAAATTATAGGTGCGGATGCGCTCGCTGCGGTCCCCGGTGCCCACCTGGCTCTTACGCTCCTGAGCGATCTGCTGCTGCTGTTCATGTTGCATGAGGTCCAGCAAACGGGACCGGAGCACCTTCAAGGCCTTGGCCTTGTTTTTGTGCTGGGATTTCTCATCCTGGCAGGAGACCACCAGGCCGGTGGGCAGATGGGTAACCCGCACCGCGGAATCGGTGGTATTGACGCTCTGGCCCCCGGGACCGGAGGACCGGAAGACGTCGATGCGCAGCTCTTCCGGGTTGATCTGGACGTCCACCTCTTCGGCCTCGGGCAGGACGGCCACCGTCACCGCGGAGGTATGGATGCGCCCCTGGGATTCCGTTGCCGGCACCCGCTGGACCCGGTGCACGCCGCTCTCATATTTGAGCTGGCTGTACACCTTGTCGCCGGCGATGGCGGCGATAATTTCCTTGAGCCCGCCGACGCCGGTGGCCGAATGGCTCAGGACCTCCAGCTTCCAGCGCTTGCGCTCCGCCAGGCGGGTGTACATGCGGAAGAGGTCCGCGGCAAACAGCCCCGCTTCCTCTCCGCCGGTGCCGGCCCGGATCTCCAAAATGACGTTCTTGTCATCCAGGGGGTCCTGGGGCAACAGCAGGAAGCGGAGCTCTTCCTCTAGAGCGGCGGCCTGGTCCTTGAGCACCTGGATCTCCTCCCGGGCATACGCCTTCAGCTCCTCGTCCGTCTCTTCCTTGAGCAGCGTCTGGTTCTCCTCCAGTTCTTTTTCCACCTGCCGATAACGCCGGAAGTTCTGGATCAGCGGCGCCAGGTCGGCGTGTTCCTTGCGGTACTTATGATACAGGTCCTGGTTCTTGATGACCTCAGGATCGGTCAGGAAGTTTTCCAGTTCCTGGTAACGGTGTTCCAGGGATGGTAAGCGATCTTTGAGCATAGGGTTATCTGAGTCGCCGGGGCGCCGGGGCCCCGCGCGGGGATTTCAAGATTGTGGGGGAATTACCCCAATATTTACATATATTATAGACTAAAACCTGGTGGACGGCAATGGCCGGCGGCCGCTACCCTTCCGCCAGGCGGCGGATGATTTCAGGGATGGTGGCGGTGGCCAAATGCGACATGGAGCCCCCCGCCAGGACCACCTGGAGCGGCACCCCTAATTCGGTGGCGGCCGCCAGTATCAGGTCGCAGATGGCGAAGTAGGCCGCTTCGGTGAGCCCCAGGGAACCGTAGTCGTCCCGGTGGGTGTCGAAGCCGTAGTACCAGATGAGCAGGTCCGGCTTGAAGGGCGGGATCAGGGGCAGGTTCCGGCGCACCAGTTCCAGGTACTGGGCATCGGGGTCGTCGAACCGGTTCAGGCGGTAGGCGTTGACGTCTACCTTGGTGCCGTCGTCGGAGTGGTAGTTGAGGCCGCAGAAGCACAGGTGGAACACGTCGGGATCATCCCGCACCAACTGGCGGGTGCCGTCGCCGTGGTGGGCGTCGGTGTCCACGATGGCAAAGCGCCGCCACGGGCTGATTTCCCGGGTATGGGTCAGGGCGATGACCACGTCGTTGAAGCAGCAGGCCCCCCAGAACTGGCGGTGGCCCGCGTGGTGGCCGCCGGCGCCGATGAAACAGAAGGCCCGGTCGACCTCGCCTTGGGCCAGGTCCGTCATGCCCGCCACCACGGAGCCCACGGACTCATACGCAGTGGAGCAGAAGCCGTCCATGGCCACCATGGTGAGCATTTCCGGGTCATGGACCTTGAGGATCAGCTCCTCGGAGGCCCGGGGCGACTCGATGAGGCGCACGTTGGGCCTGGCCAGGAGCGGCTCCAAGGCCTCGGGAAAGTCCCGCAGCCGGTTGCCGATGGTCATGTAGCTCTTGCGGCTGAAGGAGGGATGGTAGTAGATGCCGATTTTTTTCATGGTTTCAACATCATGAGATAATTGGCTAATTTGCTATTCGATAAATCCCTATAGATTAGAAGCCGAGGAATTTACCCCCCTTTCCTAAAGGGGGGCCAGGGGGGATTATGAATAAGTCCTGAATAATCCCCCTAAATCCCCCTTTTAAAAAGGGGGACTTAACAGCTCGGGAATTTCCATCAATCCTGAATTTGCTATTATGAGCGAAACACCATCCTATCGCGATACTTTCTTGTTCCCTGAACTTCCGGCATTTACCAGTTGTTCCCACTGCTCATACTTGGGAAAAAACCGGTAGAAAAATCCCAGGGAGATCACCATAAAAATATAAAAATCTAGGGAGTTGCCGCACAACAGGAAAAGCACCAGGCCCAGGAGCGCCACCGACTCGCACAGGGCGAGGGTGATGATGGCCGCCTGGGGCAGGTTGTCCAGCGACCGGGCCAGCACGATTTTCCGGATGACTCTGATCATGACGTACTGCCCCGCGGCCAGGGCCAGGCAGATATACCGGAGGAGGCCGGCGGTGTGGGGGGCGAGTCGGGCGAAGCCGGTGAAGGGCGACCATTGCCATTTGATCACTTCCACGACCCCGGCATAGACGAAGACCGCGGCCATCATGGCCAGGCCGATGAAGTTCACGGTAAGATAGCGGGCCTTGAGGGCGATATTTTTATCTTTGAGAATGGTTGCCATCTATGGTCAGTTAGTATTTCTCATTTGGGGTAAATTGGTGGATCCCAAGCTCCCGCTTGGGAGCGAGAAACAAGGTTATCCATATTTCCCTCCCCCTTGATGGGGGAGGGTTAGGGTGGGGGTGATCCGGTAGGGGCGGTGAGGGCACCGCCCCTACGGTCCCTCCCCCTCCCGCCGTGGGGAGGGGGAGATTCCGGCGCCACCCTCAATTCTTATGCCGGACACTACTACTCCGCCTCCTTTCTAAAAAAGGGGGAAAATCGCACCGGAAAAGGAAACTTCGCCTCAGCAGCAGCGCATCACGGTGGGGTTCCCGAAGCGCTCGCCGGGCCGGGGTTTTTTGGCGGCAATGAACTCCGGCGCCTTGACCTTGCCCAGGTCCTTGGTGCGGAAGCGGCTGATCAGGAGAGCCGCTCCGGATACCGCCACCCGGATGCCTCTGTCCGTGACTTCCAGAATCGTCCCGGGGAGGGCGGTATGGTCGTCCATGAGATAGGAGGCATTATAGAGCTTGACGATATCGCCCTTGAAGGTGGTGGTGGCGCCGGGCTGCGGGTCGCACCCCCGGATGAAGTCAAAGACCTGGCGGCCCGGCTGGTTCCAGTTGAGGGCCGCCACCTTCTCATCGCACGGGGGATCGTAGGTGGCCTGGGAGTGATCCTGGGGAATGCGGGGGGCCTTCCCCTGGACGATGAGAGCCACGGCCTCCAAACAGGCTTTCACCCCCAAGGCATACAGTTTATTGAAGTAGAGTTCTCCCGTGGTCTCGTTGGGGCCGATCTCCACCTTCTTCTGGAGCAGGATGTCCCCGGTGTCGATGCCTTCGTCCACCCAGAAAATGGTGAGGCCGGTTTCGGTCTCGCCGTTGATCACCGCCCAATTGATGGCCGAGGCGCCCCGGTACCGGGGGAGAATGGAGGGATGGTAGCAGATGGCCCCCAGCTTGGGGGCATGAAAAACTATCGGCGGCACGATGTCGGTTACAAAAGCCAACACTCCCAGGTCCGCCTTAAGAGAGACCATGGCCTCGTAGGCCTCAGGGTTTCTCATGTGGGCCGGCTGGAACACTTTAATCCCGGCGGCCAGGGCCGCGTCCTTGAGGGGGTCCAGCTTGCTACCCCGGTCCGGCGGGCAGAAGACGCCCGCCACTTCTTGTCCCTGGTTGATTAGCCCTTTCATAACGTCCGCGCCGAAGGCTGCTTGGCCGATCAAGGCGATGCGCATAATGCCCTCCTTGTGGGTGGGAAAAGGGCAGGGGAGGGGGCCCGGCGGGTCGGCCACGGCCCTCAGCCCCCCGGCCGTCCGGTGGTTGAGCCGGGCAGGGCGGCGGCCAGCCTACCGACTGCCCAGGCCGGATCGTCATCCGAGGGTTGCTGCGGACTTCTGGGAAAGGGTCGGGCGACGGCCGGCGAAGCCCTTCCCCGGCTGCTTAATGATGATGGTGTTCTTCCGGCCCCTTTGCCGGTTCCAGGGTGGCGGCATAGAAGGCGATGCCGCAGGCCGCCAGGATGGCGCCCACGGACACCGGGGCGCTGTGCCCCCAAATGGCAATGCCGATGCAGACGAACACCAGGATTACCAGGTAAGCCTGTTTTTTCCGATACGGTTGATTTCCTGCCGACATAAAGTAACCTCCTTATATTCCGGACAAAATTGTAAGCCGGAGCATTACATAGAATGCTTAAAGATTAATCGGTCCAGTGAAAATCCCCCCTATCCCCCCTTTTACAAAGGGGGGAATTTAACGGCATGGTTTGTGAAGTCCCCCTTTGAAAAAGGGGGATTTAGGGGGATTTTCATTCAGGTGTTCAGTCCATAATGTAAACTATATTTCCTTCCATGAATAAGCCGAAGGGTCAGCTTTCTGTAAAATTTGCAATCAGTTACGTGGCGGTCCGTTCCGCAAACTCAATGCCGTGGTTGATCCGCCGCAGGGTCTCCTCCCGGCCCAGGATGTTGATGACTTCATAGAGCCCGGGGCTGGCGGTTTTGCCCGTCAGGGCCACCCGCACCGGCTGGGCCAGATTGACCATCATCAGCCCGGTCTCCTGGGCCATCTCGGTGAACAAGCGGTTCAAGGCCTCCTCCGAGGCCTCGGGGAGTGCGGCCAGGCGGGCCGCAATCTCCTTCAGGATGGGGGCGCTGGCCGGCGTGAGAAACTTCTGGGCCGCCTTAGCCTCATAGGGCCGGGGGTCCAGAAAATAGAAGCGGGCCGCAGTCGCCATTTCCACCAGGGTCTTGCTTCGGGCGCTCAGGGTGGTCACCACCCGGCTCAGATACTCCTGGTCCGGGTCGGTGATGCCCTGGGCGGCCAGAAAGGGTGTCACGGCCCGGGCCAACTCCAGGGCCGGCATCTCCTTGAGGTAGTGGCTGTTGAGCCACAGGAGCTTTTCCTCGTCATAGACTCCCGGGGACTTGGTCACGTGGTCCAGGGTGAAGTACTTGATGAGTTCTTCCCGGGAGAAGATCTCCTGGTCGCCGTGGGACCACCCCAACCGGGCCAGGTAGTTCACCAGGGAGTTTGGCAGGAAGCCCTGGTCCCGGTAGGCCAGGATGGACAGGGCGCCGTGGCGCTTGGACAATTTGGCCCGGTCCTTGCCCAACATCAACGGCATGTGCGCGAAGCGGGGCAGGGGCACGCCCAGGGCCTCATAAATGACGATCTGCCGGGGGGTGTTGGGAATGTGGTCTTCCCCCCGAATGACGTGGGTGACCCCCATGGTGATGTCATCCACCACCACGGCGAAGTTATAGGTGGGGATGCCGTCGGCCCGGAGCAGGACCAGGTCGTCCAACTCCTGGTTGTCAAAGGCGATGGGCCCCTTGATGTCGTCGTCCCAATGGGTGACGCCGGTTTGGGGCGTCTTGAAGCGCACCGCGGTATTCGGCCCGAGCGGGAGCTGCCGCTCCCGGCAGCGGCCGTCATATCTGGGTTTCTCGCCCCGGGCCAGGGCGGCCTGGCGGGCCTGGGCATCCTGGGGCGGGCAGTCGCAGTAATAGGCGGCGCCGGAAGCCAGCAGGCGGTGGATGTAGTCCTGATAGATGGGCAGACGATCCATCTGGCGGTAGGGGCCTTCGTCCCACGTCAGGCCCATCCAGGTCATGGCCTCCAGAATCTCGTGGACAAAGCGCTCCTCGGAGCGCTCCCGGTCCGTATCTTCGATCCGCAGAATGAACGTCCCGTGATAATGCCGGGCGATGAGCCAGTTGAACAGGGCCGTATGGGCGCCGCCCAGATGCAGGGAGCCCGTGGGACTGGGGGAGAAGCGGGTGCGCACTTCGGACATGTAACCTTCCTTCAAGACTAGGCGATTTTTATCATAATTTTCCGGCCAAGGCCAGGGATTTTCCCGGTAAGAAGATATTGCAGCGGCGGGCAGAATCAGATTATATTGAACCAATGATTATAACCTCGATTACGGGAGGAAGGAGGCAACATGGTGCAACAGAGAGGTCAAGGAACCGGTTCCGGTGGCAGATGTGGCTGCGGTTGCGAACCCGGGGCAACCGGCCAGGGGGCTCAGGGAACCTGCGCCGGCTCGGTCTGCGGTTATCAGGTGCCCCACCAACCGGGAGTTTCCTGCCTGACCTGAAGTGCCCCCAGTGCGGCGGCGTCATGATCCGGCGGGTCTGAGGGACCCGGGCCATCGCCGGCGGCGGCGGGCGCCGTGATGACCCGGCGCCGCACACTTTGGCCTGCCCTCACCGGGGCACGGCACGCCGTGCCCCTACAGTTTTTTGAATGATGCCTTGCCAAGACGGTTTCAGGTAGCCATTTCCTCAGCTTTTTCCTGGCGCGCCCGCGTCGGCATCCTTATCTTTAGGCCATCTGCATGTCAAAAAGCTCAGAACCACCATTCGAGCCGGAGCCCTTCGAGATGACGGAACCAGTAAAAATCGTGATAGTGGGCGGGGTGGCCGCGGGGCCCAAAGCCGCGGCCCGGGCCCGGCGCTGCGATCCCCAAGCTTCGATCACCATCCTGGAGAAGGGGGACTACATCTCCTATTCCGCCTGCGGCTTGCCTTACCTGATTTCCGGAGAAATCCCGGATATCAAGCATATCCTGGCTTCCCCCGTGGGGGTGATGCGGGACGCTGAATATTTCCGGCAGGTGAAGGACATCAATTTTCTCACCGGCAAAGAGGTCATGGCCATCGACCGCGACCGCAAGGTGGTGGAGGTCCGGGATCTGGGCACCGGCAAGGAAGAAACCTATCCCTACGATAAACTGGTGCTGGCCACCGGCGCGGTGCCGGTGCGCCCCGCGGTGCCGGGCATCGACGTGGAGAATGTTTTCGTGATTCGCCAGCCCCGGGATGGCCTGGCGATCATGACGGCTTTGCAGGACCGCAAACCGCACCGGGCGGCGCTGGTGGGCGCCGGGGCCATCGGCCTGGAGGTGGCCGAGGCCCTGGTGGAATGGGGGGTGGAGGTCACGGTGGTGGAGGCCCTGGACCAGGTCTTTCCGGGCCTGCTGGACTTCGAGATGGGGGCGCTGCTGCGCCGGCACCTGGAGAGCAAGGGGGTCACGGTGCGTACCGGGGCCCGGGTCACCAGTTTAGGCAGCGACGAGGACGGCCACCTGTCCCGGGTGTATACCTCGAAGGGCGAGTTTCCGGCGGAACTGGCCGTAGTGGCCGTCGGGGTGCGGCCCAACGTGGACCTGGCCCGACGGGCCGAGCTGGCCATCGGGGCCACCGGCGCCATTCAGGTGGATCGGGAACTGCGCACCTCAGACCCGGACATCTATGCCGGCGGCGACTGTGCCGAGAATTTCCACCGCCTCCTTAAGCGGCCGGTCGACGTGTCTTCCGGGCAACTGGCCAACATCCAGGGCCGCGTCATCGGCACCAATCTCACCGGCGGCCATGTGGTCTATCAGGGCATGGTGGGGACCGTGGTGGCCAAGGTCTTCGACTACACCGTGGGCGCCACGGGCCTCACCGAGGCCGCAGCCCGGCGGGAAGGCTTCGACGTGGTCAGCGCCCTGGTCCCCGGACTGGATCACGCCCACTATATGCCCGACGCCCGGTTCGTGGGCCTGAAAATGGTGGCGGATAAGGCCAGCGGGCGGCTCTTGGGAGTCCAGGTGGTGGGCCCCGGCGACGGCGCCAAGCGCCTGGACGTGGCCGCCGCGGCCATCACCCTGGGGGCCACGGTGGAGGACCTCACCCAGTTCAACCTGGGGTATGCGCCGCCCTACTCCGTGGCCATCGACCTCCTGGTCAACGCCGCCCAGGTGGTGCAAAACAAGCTCACCGGCGTGGCCCAGGCCGTCTCGCCGCTGGAGGTGCCGGACCTTACCGAGCGGGGCGAAGACTTCATGCTCCTGGACGTGCGCACCCCCAAGGAATTCAAACAGGTGCGCCTGAAGCATCCCAAGGCCTTTGCCCTGCCCCTGTCACGCCTCCGGGACAAGGCCCCGGCCTTGCCCAAGGACAAGTTATACATCCCTTATTGCCAGTTCAGTCTTAGGGGTTATGAGGCGGCAAAAATCCTGGAAGGCCTGGGGTTTAAGCGGGTTAAGTTCTTGGACGGCGGTGTGACCCACTGGCCCTTCGAGCTGGAGTACGGCAGGGGGGAGGAGGGCAAAGGCTGAGATAGGTGACGCGTCTTGGCCGAACCGGGAGAGTTGGCTGGGCCGGCCTACTTGGGAAAGCGCAGGCCCACCGCAGGCCGCGGAGGTCCCGGAGAATTTGTCGAGGATGCTTCTGCCGGTGCACCGGTGACCGGGTTGGTTTAATTGAGTTGGAACCCTTTTGCAGATATCAGCCGCAGACACACCTGAACCGCGGTGGGATCATAAAGCGTCCCCTGATTTTTGGTGATTTCCTCCATGGCGAAGTCAATACCGAGGGCCGGGCGATAAGGACGGTGAGACGCGATGGCTTCGACCACGTCCGCCACCGCGATGATCTTGGCCTCCATGATAATATCCTGGCCTGAAAGGCCGTGCGGATAACCCGAGCCATTGAGCCGTTCATGGTGTTGCAATACCGCCAGCGCCACGGGCCAGGGAAAATCTATAGCCTTTAAGATCTCAAATCCGGCCTGGGGATGATATTTTATCAGGTTAAATTCGTATTCGCTCAAGGTGCTGGGCTTGCTGAGAATCTCGCCGGGAATGGCAATCTTCCCCAAATCATGGAGGAATCCCATGACGCGCATGCCCTCGACAAAATGCTCTGATTCCCCCATTTCCTTAGCCATGGCGCAGGCCAGACGGGCGACTCGCCGTTGATGGCCGGACGTATACGGGTCTTTGGTTTCCACGGTATTGGCCAGGGCCTTGACCGTCCCGTTCAATACCTTCTGTAATTTCTTAAAGCTTGCCTCTATGGTTTTTTCGGCTTCCACCCGGTAGGTAATGTCGCGCATATATTTAATCACGCCCTTCATTTGTCCGGTGGTTTTGCTCAACCAAGGAAAAGCATGCACCCCCAACCAACCCAAGTTCTCGCCGGTGGGGCCTTGAAAAGTCATGGTTTCGAAGTGAGGGTCACCGGTTCGAAAAGAGCGCTGGGAGGGACAGGGCCGGCAGGGCTCAGACCTGCCATAAAAGGCTTGATAGCATTTTTTCCCGATGAGGGGCAGGGCGTGGGCATACCACTTTTCCATGACGGGATTGACCTGCACAATATTAAAATCGAGGTCGATGACGCTTATGCCGTCAAGAATACTGGCGAACACGCTGGCCAGAAAGGTTTCCCCTTCTTGCAGGGCTTCCACGGCTTTTTTCTTAGGCGTAATATCGAAGAAGATGCCGCTCACATAGTGCACCTCGCCCCTATGATCGCAGACTATCTGGCTCCTTTCCTGAATCCACAGAATCTTGCCTTTGCGGTTTCTGATGCGATATTCCCTCACATAGGCTCTGTTGGTTTTCAGCGCCTGGATGAACGCTTGCTTGACCTGGGGAATATCCTCTGCAAGGATTAATTCCGTCCATTTGCGCTCCCGCGATTCGAAATCCGTCCTGGGATAGCCGGTCAGTTTTTCAACTTTTTGGTCGAAGAAATCCACCGACCCATCCATATATCCCTTGAAAACCACCGCCGGGATATTGTTTAAGAGTAATTTTAAGTCAAGGTCGCTTTTCCGCAGCGCCTCTTCGGACGGCTGGGGAATTAAGATTTCTTTGATCAGGCCCGGCACCGGCTTTACCACAAGATTCCCATTGCCGGGTGAGCGTTTGGGGGTTTGAGACTTGGGGTGGGGTTGGTGTACTTTATTCATCACCTGATGGCCTCCAGCGGCATTTCTTTTCTCATCCAGGAGTGCACAGCATTCCTATCTATCCAACAAATAGTATAAATCACCATATGAGGGAGAGGTCGCCCTGGCAATAGTGGATACTCCTGATATTAAGGGGATAAAATCCTAATTTTAAAGGTTTAAAAACCTTGTAAGTAACCCATGGCGCGGGTAAAAGGTTGTTGAAATAGGTTTCTATTATCATCTTGATCGAAGGGAATAATCTATAAAGTGATCTCTAACTTTTTCATATCGTGAGATACTTTGCTTCGCTCGGCAGAACGATTTCGTGACATGGAGAGTTTTTCAGCGGCCGGTGGAAGAGCCACCGGCGGCGGGGTCAGCCCGGATTGGCCGGTGGTGGAGGGTCCCGGAATGAGTGGAAGGTGCGCCGCGCCGTAACGGCCTATTCCCGGCGGAGGCGTTCCGCCAGCCCTTTGATGGCCGCCAGGTACGCCGCGCAACCTTGAAACAGGATATCGTTATGGTTGGCATGGGGGATGGTGAGGAAGGTCTTGTCAGCCGCGCCGCTGGCGTCATACAGCGCCTGGCCGTCGCTTAGGGGGATGAGATGGTCGTGCTCCGCGTGGATGATCAGGGTCGGGCCGGTATAGGCCTTGATCTTGTCAACATTGCGAAACCCGACCTTTTCTTGGAACTTGATGGCGGCCAGGTCAACACCGAGGAGCTGCAGCAGGGGCCCGGCCAAGGCAAAGCCGCTCTCGATGATGAGTGCCGCCAGCTCTTCCGGGTAGGCCGCGGCCAGTTCCAGGGCCGAGGCGCTCCCCAGGGACCGGCCCATGACCATCAGGGGCCCCCGGTAGCCCATCTCCGGCAGCCACTGCCGGAGGTAGGCCAAAATCTCATGGCAATCCCGCATCATGCCCGTCACGGTGGGCTTGCCGGTGGAGCGGCCGTAACCACGATAATCCACCGGCAGAAAGTTGACGCCCAGGCGCTGGTAGAAGGGGGCCAGCTCATCATAATCGGCCACGATCTCGCCATTGCCGTGGAAAAAGAATATGGTGGGGGCGAAGGCCGCGGCCGGATGCAGGCGGGCCCCCACCACCACCCGGTCCGTCACCGGGATCAGGAGATCCCGGGACCCCGCGGGGGGCGCCGCCAGGCTCGATTCGGGGCGGGGGTGGAACAAATGCAGCAGCACATCGGGCACGTCCAAGGCGGCATAATCACGGCCGGCAAGATCAACCATGGCCTGACTCCTCTCGGGACCTGGATGCGGGCTTTCTGACTGTCACGCCGGTATTTGGTTGCAAAAATCAGCGTAATCAATGAGGAGCCTGTTTATAGGTCAGAAATGCCTAAGTCCCCCTTTGAAAAAGGGGGATTTAGGGGGATTTTCAGATGATTATAAAATCCCCCCTGACCCCCCTTTATAAAAGGGGGGGATAAAAGCAGCTTCGGAACAATGAGCGAATACAATGAAGCCCCAGTGCCACACTCCCACAGGTCAGACCGGGAGGTCCGGTCGGCGCGGGTGAAAAAACCGCACGTCTGGCCCGCGAGCCCCGAAAAAACCCTTGGGGCCGGGACCGTTCCCGGCTGGGCCAGGCTAAATGAAATTCTCACTGGCGCTCAACCCCGGTATCAGGTACAATGCACCCCACCTGCAGTGCCGGATTTCCAGGGAGTCGCCCCGGTGCCCGGTAAAATCTGCAGCCCCCGGCTCCCAGCCGCGCCGCCGCCGGGGCCGAACCTCGCCGCATCGACTCAGCTTCAGGCGGGGGCTCCCCCGGGGGGAGCCCCCTGCCAGGTTGGCGTCAGGAGGTAGTGCCAGCATGGTGAAAAAATTGGTTTGCGTCGGTCTCCTGCTCCTCTTGTCAGGCCTGACCCTGGCGGCTAGAGGCGTACCCCCCAGCAAGGTCTTCAGCTATAACTATACCTTCAAACCCGGTACCGAGCCGGATGGGTTCCGGGGCATCACCTGGCAGACGGATGTCGCCGCCCTGGACCCGCTGCATACCATGGAAGTCATCGAAGTCCTGGGGCCCTATACCTACTATAAAAAGAACCGTGAAGATGTGCACCTGGGCCTGGCGAACCTTGAAAGTATCGTCTATGAATTCTGGAATGGCAAGTTTTCCGGGGTTATTATCAAAGTAAGGGGGGAGACGGAGTTCCAACGGCTGAAAGATTATTGTTTTGCCAGGTTTGGCCCCGGGCAGAGATCGGAAGTCTATCAACGACTCAATGTCCAGGATTTTTACTACAACGGGGTAAAAACCAGGATGTCCCTCAGATATAGCGATTATGACCGGATCGGAGAGTTGAGCTTATCCTCCATCGCCATGTTGAGTAAACAACAGAAGACTGATGACTTCTACTTGAGGAGCCGGGCCCGGGAACAGCTCCGGGAGTGGGAGAAAGCCAAGGGGAGATGAGTAACGTCATGGCCGCACCACAACCCTGGCAGGGAGGCAGGTCGGTTCCGACTGCTCTCTCAGGGTGAATCACAGGGTGCCAGGAGAGGCGCACGGGTATGAAAAATGTTTCCAAGGTTATCCCCGGTACGTTCCTGGCCGGACTGGTGCTGTTTTTAGGGCTGGCAATCGTCGCCTGCGCTCCCAAGACCGTGACCCCGCCGGCGGCGCCGACCTGGCCCAGCGAAGTGGTCAGCCGGGAGGGCATGGCCTTTTCGGTGCGGAAACTCAGGATTCCCGGCACCACCCAGGAGATTCGCCTCAAGACGGGGGGCAGTGAAATCTGGCTGCCCCTGGACCAGGTGGTGGGCATACGCTTTACCGGTCCACTCCGGGGCCGTTATCGTCCGGCGCAGATTATCCTGACCGGCGGCGATATCATCAACGGCGAGCTGTTTGTGGATTTCCTCCTGGAGGGGACCACCGACCTGGGATATTGGAATATGCCGATGAGCCGGGTGGAGCGCCTGCAAATCGGGACGAACTGATGGCCTCCCCCAGTTGAGCCGATGATCGCTTACGTGGCAGCCGGCTTGGTGGGACTGGCTCTGGGCAGTTTTTTAACCGTCGTGATCACCCGGGTGCCCCGGGGGGAGCGGGTCTGGGCCGGGCGCTCCCATTGTCCCCAGTGCCGCGCCGCCATCTTATGGTATGACAATATCCCCCTGCTGAGTTACCTGAGGCTTAAGGGTCGCTGCCGGTCTTGCGGCGCCCCGATTCCTCTCCGCTATCCCCTGGTGGAATTAGCCGGGGCTCTCCTGGCCCTGGCCTTGTGGGGGAGATTTCCCGGCAGCCCCCTGCTCATCGCCTATGGGCCGTTTGCTCTGGCCTTACTGGCCCTCAGCGCCATTGACCTGGAGCACCGTCTCCTTCCCGACGCCATCACCCTGCCGGGCATTGGACTGGGGCTGGGGCTGGCCCTGGTATTGCCCCACCTCAGCTTGCGCGGTGCGGCCACCGGCGCGCTGCTGGGGGGATTATCCCTGTTTGTGGTGGGTTGGCTCTATGAAAAAATCAAGGGCAGGCAGGGGTTAGGCGGGGGCGACGTGAAACTCCTGGCCATGATCGGCGCGTTCCTGGGGGCCGCGGCCCTGCCGCTGGTGATCTTTCTCAGCGCCGCGCTGGGGTCCCTGGTGGGCCTGGCCCTGGTGCTGGCCCAGGGCCGCTGGCGGCAAGGCCAGTGGCGGTCGGCCGCCATCCCCTACGGTCCTTTTTTAGCCGCCGGCGCGCTGATCTATCTATTGGCGGCGAAACCTCTCCTGAGACATTTGGGCGGCGGCGGGTAAGGGGGTAGCCCCGCGCTCCCTCAACGTTTGAGCCCCTGACCGTCTCGGCCGGTTGATCCAGGGGCAAACCGCACGATCTTTCTCAAACCTCACCTGGCCCGGAAGAGACTCCGTTCCTCATACTTGGGTATGTCACGCCCCAGGGGCCGCATGAAAGTCCACCCCGCCGGACGGCCCACCAACCCCCAGCCCGCCTCCTCAATGCTCCCGGATGCGGCGCTGAAAGGGAGGGTGATCAGAAAGATCCCGGTGTCGGCAATGGTGAGGGCCAGACCTGCAGGCCGCGCCACCACGGCATCTGCAAACACTTTCGCAGAACTCGGGGGGCCGGGGATTTCCTCGAGACCAGGTCTCTCCCCACGAAATCTATAGCCGACATCGCCGGCCAGGCCCACGCCGGCCCAGGCGCAGCCCAGCCCCAAGGCCAGGATAACTACCAGCAATCTCTGCTGCATGACGGTTCTCCTTTCCACCCGGTAAGGCGCATCGCCAGACGGTACCTGGGTACAATCGCCGGTGCCCCTGGCGGATGGCCGAAGGGGGCATCATCTCAATAGGGAGGCGGCGCCACTTCCCTCATCGGGGTTGACGGCGGCGCCGGCGCCCGGCGCGGCGAGTGGGTTTCTTCCAACCCGACTTTTTCCTGCATTTGTTGGGTGATCCTGGCACCCTCTTCTAAGTTACTAATGATGTGCGGGGTAATCAAGACAATAAGTTCGGTTTTTTGCTTGCTGACCCCTTCCGACCCGAATAAGGGACCCAGGACGGGCATCCGGCGCAAGCCGGGAATGCCCGCGGAAGTGTGGGTCAAATCTTCGCGGATGAGCCCCCCCAGCACCACGGTCTGGTTGTCCTTGGTAATGAGGGTGGTCTTGGCCTGGCGGACCGTAAAGGTGGGGGAACCGCTGACCCCGGTGATTGTGGTGGCGGCATCGCTCACTTCCTGGGCAATCTCCAGGGTCACCAGACCCTTGGCATTGATCTGGGGTTTGACTGTCAGGATGATGCCCGTGCTGCGATACTGCACGGTGGAGGTCTGGAACGACGTGGCCTGGCTGATCAAGGGCACCGATTGGGAGGTGAGAATCGGCACGTCTTGACCGATCATGATCCGGGCCTCCTGGTTGTTGGCGGCCATGATATGGGGAGAGGCTAGAATATCCACCCTGCCATCGGCCGCCAGGAGATTGATCAGACCCTTTAATTTATTCGCGGTGTCCAGGGCTACAAAGGTAAAGCCCTGGGCGGCGGTGAAGGTTGCCCCAGCCGCGGAGGAAAAAGTCACTCCGGAAATGGTAGCCGGTGTGGTGGTGGTATTGCTGGCGACCAGGACTCCTGTCGGGGTCGTGGTACCCGACTGGGTAGCGGAGGTAACCTGCGAAGCCGCCGGGACCCCCCCTATTAAAAACTCGATACCGTATTTCAGGTCGTCGGTCAGACGCACTTCGGCCACCAGCACCTCATTCAGGACCTCCCGGGGCATGACGTCCAGTTCCTTAAGCAGCCGGGAGATGACATTCCATTCATGGGGCGGCGCCACCACCACCAGGAGATTATTTTCTTCATCCGGAATGATCCGCACCCCTTCTTTGGGACTGGTCGCCTGGGTGCCTTCCAGGGCCGCGGCCCGCTCCCGCAAAGGAGGCCCAGCGGCGGCGAGCCCGCCGCCCGCCATCCCGGTGGCCGCTCCCAAGCCGGTGCCGGGTCCGGCCTGGGTGCCGCCCAACCCCGTGCCGGTTTGGGTGGTGCCGGCGCCGCCCATGCTCCCCGTCCCGCCCAAGGACGTGCCGAAGCCCGTGGTGGCCTGGGTTTCGGGTTTGGTCTCTTTAATCTTGGGGGCGGTGGGGGCGCCGCCGTATACCTGGGTGAGGATATCGGCCAGATTTTTGGCTTTGTAATTCTCCACGTTATAAATATGGACATTGGCCATGAGATCGGTTTTCAGGTCCAGTTGCCTGATCCAATAGAGAGCCCGATCCATTAACGGCGCCGAGGTGGACACGATCATGACCGCGTTCAGGCGGCTCACCGGGAAGAAACTCACCCCGAATTTCCCCTTTTCTTTGGGGGCCAGGGTGCCGTAAGCCGAAAAGATGGTTTCGGCTTCCCTGATGATTTCCCCGGGGCCGGTATTCCGCACCCGAACAATGCGCACCCGCGTCTGGGCCAGGGCCCGGGAATCAATGAGATGGATCAGGCTTAGCAACTTGTCCAGGTTAGCGGGATTATCCACCAGGACCAGGGAATTATGCGCCGCCTGGCTGACGCTGCCGGCGGGGGAGATCAGGGGCTTCAATACGTCCACCGCTTCTTTTACCGGAGTCTGCTCCAGGAACACCACCTGGGCCCGCATGCCCGGGGGCACCGCCCCTTGGCTATAAACCGGCATCCCCCGGGTGGCGGCCTTTTCCGCGGGCACGATGTTATACATTTCGTGGGTCTTGATCATGGTGGCGCCGTTGATGGTCAGGAGGGTCTCCAGGATGGACAACAGGTCGCTCTGGCTCAATTTGCCGGTGGCGTGGACATTGACCGTGCCCTTGACCCGGGGATCGATGGAATAGTTGAGACCCAGGGTGTCGGCCAGCACCCGAATAGCCTCCACCAGGTCGGCGTTCCTCAGGTTCAGATCAATGGGGTAAACCTTCTCCCCCTTTTTGGGAGTCCGGTGGGCGACGGGCATCTTCTGCAGGCGCTCGGTATAACGCGCGAGGCCCCGTTCGTCCAGGCCGAATTCATCCGCCCCCGGTTTTGGCGATTTGGAGGTATAGCGGGGCTCCGGCCTGGGTGAAGGCGCCACGACCCGTACCGGCAGGCGGCGGGCCAGCGGTTGGGAGGGCGGCGCCACCGTTTCGGCGGGCGCACAGCCGCCGACGGCCAAGATCAGTAAGCATGCCAGGACGCCCAGCACCCTCAGCAGGTTGGCATCCTCCCAAACCCCACAAGCACCTTGTCGCTTCATAACGATTTCAACCTTTTATTCCGGGAAGGCTAAGGTCTTGCGGCCATCCTTGCCCTGGAAGATCACCCCGGTGTTGGAAATGTCCACGACCTTGAACCCGCCCCATTGCTCTCCGAGAAAGATGACCTCGACCCCCGTCGCCCCCGGTTTAGCGGGTTTGCCGCTCACCAGCGCGGCCTTCTTATCGCCGACGATGATGGTCCCCAACAGATGCCGCCCTTCCAGGGTATCCCGCGCCTTGCCACTGCCGGCCCCGGGGTTGGGCCCGGTGCGATCCTGGCTGAACAGGTTTTTGGTGGCCACGACCTCAAAGGCGCCGAGAGGCTGCCGGTCCCTCAGAATAGGGGCGGTCGGCACCGCGGGCTCCTTGCCTGCACGTGACTGGGTTTGCGGCCCGGTCGTACTCCACCAGATATTGATGGTCCCGAGCAGCAACAACCCGATACCCGCCAGCAGCAGGAGATTCCAGACGTTGAGGTCCTGGCGCCTCATGAACTGGCCACTCCTCTCTTGGTGACCCCGGAGATGATCAGGTTAATCTGCAAATGGGAACCGCCCTTATCGCCTTTGACCCAGCGAGGGGCGTTGATTTCCAGTTCCGGGATGAACAGGAGTTTCTTATGGTGCTCCAGATGATACAGAATAATGAGCAACTGGTCGATGCTGCCCATGAATTGCACCTGTACCGGCACTTTCAGGTACGGGCCGGCCTCCCGGGTCGGCAGGATCTTGGTGCTGGTCAACTGCACGCCGTGATCCCGCGCCAGGCCCTTGAGAATCTCCTGGAGGTCGGAGGCCGCCACCGCGGCGTTGGTGCCGCCCAGAAACTGCTTTTCGGTAAGGGCCAGGGCGCTTTTAATGACCTGGTTGGCCTTCACGATCCTGGCCCGGCTGGCGACCAGGGCCTGATATTTGGCCAGGACCAGGCGTCGGTTGGCCAACTCCTGGCTCCAGGCCTCCGACAGGTTCAAGAGCGGATTGACGATGGCCAGGTAGACCAGCACCAGCGCCAGCCCTCCGGAGAGGAGCCAGACCAGGCGGCGATGCTCCGGTGACAACCCCTTAAGGAGTTGATGCCAGGCTTCGAGTCTCTGCTTTAATTTTAAAATGTTCGAGTTTGCTTGCATCGGTAACTATGGGCGACGCGAATTCCGTCTTTTTCAGCCAGCCGGATTTTTCCAACAAGGGAATCAATTCCGAAGCCGATTGGGACAAACCGCTGATCTCCAGGTGCTGTTTGCTGAGCCGCAGGGTAAAGAGCCAGGTATTGTCGGGAATCAACCGGGTCAAATTTTTCAGGATTTGCAGCTTATCGGTGGCTTGGCCGATCTTGCGCATGCCCTCCATCTGCTTGGCCAGGTCGCGACTTTCCGTCAGGAGCTGCTCCACCTGATGGGCTTCGGGGGAGATGCGGGCGATCTGCCGGTTCACCTGATACAGCACGACGCGTTTGTGGATCAAGGCGCTGCCGGCCCAGAGGACCAGCAGGCCGAGGAACACGATGAGCAAAGTCGTGGTGGTGGACAGTTTGCCGACCTTGACCGCGGCCCGCTCCTCGGGGGGCAGCAGGTTGAGATTGAGAGGCGGCTTGGTCAGGCAGGCGAGCGCCGCGCCCACCGCCGGCAACACTTCGTTCTCATCCGTATTCGGCAGGGGATGGTGGGGGGCCAGATGGCCCGGATAGATGATATCCAGGTCATACTGCTGTAATGCCCCCACCTGGAAATCCCCGCCGCCGGCGCCATACAGGCACAAGACCTGGGGGGCGGCGCCGCCGGCCACCGTGTCATCGATGGCGGCCACCAGCTCCCGGGAGAAGGCCTGGCCCTGAAGCCCGCGCCGCTGGATGAAACTTTGCACCACCCCCCCCTGGACGTGGGTTAATGCAAAGGCGCCGGCCTCCAGGTGGAGCATCAGCCAGGAAGCCGGCAGGGGTTTGGCCCCCAGCACGGCGAAGGCGTTGGCCGCCGCCAGGGGGGCCATGGTCAACCCGATGGGCCTCAGGCTGGCCGCGCTCAGCAGGTTCAGGCAGGCGGCAGCCCGATCCTTGGCCAAGGCCATGATCATCAGGTGAATACCGACCTCCGTGGTGTCCTGGACTTGAAAGCCGTAATAGAGCTGGTCCGGAGGCAAAGGCACAAACCGGTCAAGCTCATACGTCACTACCTGGGCCAGATTTTCCCCGGCGGCCCGGGGCAGGGTGGCGGGCCGGAAAAAGGCCAGATCCGAGCTGATGGCCAGGTTGACGGGACAGGACGCCAGGCCCCAGGCGGCGACGGTCTCCCCGAGGGTGCGGGCCAGGTCCTCCAGCTTGCCGGTGGGGCAGGGCAATCTCGTGACCTCCAGGACCTGCAACCCGGAGAGGCCTTTGCGCACGTGGGCCAACGTCAGGCCCGCTTTATCCATAAAGACCCCGAGGCCGTCCGTCTCCGTGAGCAGTAAGGTCGCCAGACTTTCCCGCCACCGGCTCGCTTTTCCCGTCATAGTTCGCTTCCAGTCCACCGCCTCATCCCGGAAAATCATCTATCCAGTTCACGATTTCCCAGGGATTTGACACATTGGGGTTCACCCGCACAATGACCTTGATGGTATGGCGGCCGCGCCCCTGTTTGACCATACCCGTCGATTTGATCGTCAAGAATGGCGCGGCTCGCAGCGTGAATTGTTCGGTTTGGCCCGCCATAGAGGTATTCCAGGGCATAATTTGCTGAAACGTGGTGAACGGCATGGTCTGTCGGGCGGCAATGACGGCCTCGGCGGCGTCCGGGGGGAGCCCCACCGCCTGCAATACTTCTTTGGCGGCCGTATTGATGTTGATGCCCTGGCCCTTTGGCTGCACCGTTAAGAATTCTCCCAGGCGATTGATCAGGGGAGAGCCTTCAAACCCATGCACCCAGGCAAGCTCTTCCACCGTTTCAAAGAGGCCGTTTTTGGCCACATACGGGGGATCCAGGCTCAGGTAATATTCGCTCTTGGCTCCGTAAGGCCGGGCCGCGTCTCCTTCGGTGCGCCAATCCTGGATGGAGTCCACCATGGTCCGAATCTGCATTTCTGAAAATCCCAGGGTTGCAAAAAGCTTGCCGAGAAGGATCTCCTGGGCCCGGTTCAGATTGATCTTACCCCCCTCGTCCTCCAGACGCACCTCAATGCGACCTTCCGGTAACTCCAGGACATGGGGACTCCGGTCCCCTTGCCAGAGATTCCGCGGGTCAACGCTCGGCTCCAACCCGGCCCCCGGAGCGGCGGTCTGTCTCTCGACGCTCTTGGCGGTGAGGATCTTGCCCAGGGCATAGTAAATGCCGGCTTCGGCCAGACGCCGGTTTTGGCGATCCTCCCGGAAATTGCCCGCCAACTTGAGTTCCGTCCGCCATTCCTGGCTCCAGCTCAGGACCAGGACGCTGATCAGCGTCAGGACCAGGAGCACCAGGACCAGCACCGCGCCCTCTTCCGACCCCGGCCCTCTACCGGGAAAACCGCTAGCGGGACGCATGCCGAAATTCCGCCACATGGATGGGGATGAGCAGATCCACGGCCGGATGGCCTTGCGGCTGCAGATGCACCTTGACCCAATCAGGCAGGCCGCGCTGCTTGACGCTATCCCAGGCCGCGAATTCTTCATCGCCGCGTCCGTACGCCAAGTGGGCGGAGGTCAGGTTGCCGATGAGAATCTGCCTGGTTTCCACGCCCTCGGGGTCGCGATACCAGTTGACGTTCTTGGTCTGTTCCACCGCCACGACGCTCTTGCCGGCCTCGTCCTCCCCCACCAGGACCCGCCAGTGATACACTCCGCCCAGATTGTAGGCCTCCAGGGGCACGAGGGTAAAAAACCGCATCTGCTGGGGGTCGCCGGTGAAATAAATCTTTTGGCCCACGGACCCTGTGACCGCGGAAGCCAGCGACCGTTCCAGGAAGGTTTGGCCCACCCGCAGTTCTTGCAGATACTCGGCGCCGGCCCGGCCCCGCGCCATGGCCTTGATGGTCAGATTAAGGGCCGTATATGCCACCAGGACCAGCAAACCCGTCAACGCCAGAGCGATCATCAGCTCTAGCAAGGTGAAGCCGGCGCCTGAGGCGTTTTGCCGGTTGGGTGCCATAGCTCACAACGCTTTCGCCGCGCCGGTTCTCAGGGTGGTCAGCACCAGGGACTTATCCGCGCCCCGCTCTTTCCAGAAAACCGTCACCTCGATGGTCGAACAGACAAACTGCGTGGTGCCCATCAGCGACGATATCTGATATTGGGGAGCGATGCGCACCCGATAATCGAACCGGCCGTCCCGGCCCTGGTACGTGCCCCCGGTCAGACGGTTGAGCTCGCAGTTCTCCTGGAGCACTTTTTCCGCCACCATGAGGGCCTGGGTGTGCGTCCAGTCGGTTTCCTGGACGCGGATGGTGGAAGTCAACACCTGCAGCAGTACCACCAGCACCAGCCCCATCAAGGTGGTGGCCACCAGGACTTCCAGGAGACTGAAGCCCTCGGCGGAACCGTCGGTTGCGGGAGAGTGCCAACGCCTCATGGTATCCATCCGGCCGCGGGGGGCCGCGGTTTAGGGCACCTCGGTTGTCAGGCTGACCTTGCCCGTGATTACTGCCACCTCTAGGAGGTGGCGCCGGCCTCCCGCTTCCACCAGCACCAGCTTGCCGCCGCTGGAGCTACCGTCCCCGTAAAAGGCGATATAGCCCTGCTGTCTTTCGGGGCTTTGCCATACGAGGCGCGCCTCTGCGGGCTTGAGGCCGGGAAATTCACCCTGGCGACCGGAGGCCTCGATCTGGTAACGCCGGGTCTTCATATTCAGGAAGACCCGCTCCCGCCGGTGGGTGGTGGCCGCCTCACTGCGGGCCAGCCGCAGGATGGTCACCAATTGCCGCAGGCCGGCGCGCGCCCGTTGCTGCTGCAGGGTGCGCTGGAGACCCGGCAGCACGAAGGCCAGCATCAGGCCCAGCAAGGCCAGGACGGCGATGAGTTCCAGCAGCGTGAACCCGCTGGCCGCGCCGCCCACTCCCGGCCCCCGCTGACCGGGACGGGCGCCTGATAGTTCGACCGCCTCAGTCAAACCTGCACATCCCGACGCCTTTAAGGCATATTTTTCCAATTGCAAATGTCTTGATTCTCGCCTTCGCCCCCCGGGGCGCCGTCCGCCCCCAGGGAATACAGATCATAGGGGCCGTGCTCGCCGGGACATTTGTAATGATAATCCCGGCCCCAGGGATCTTTGGGCACGGCTTTGTCCAGGTACGGCCCGCCCCATCCCGGCAGGCTGCCGGGATTTTCCATCAAGGCCTTGAGTCCCTCCTCGTCCGTGGGGTAACGCCCGACGTCGAGATGGAAGAGATCCAGGGCCGTGCCCAAAAGATGAATCTGGGCCTGGGCCGTCTTCTGCTTGGCCTTGCCCACCCGGCCCATGAGCCGGGGGACCACCAGGGCCGCCAGCAGGCCCAGGATAAAGAGCACGATCATCAGTTCGATGAGGGTGAAACCGGCGCTGCGTCGATTTGGTCGGAGCAAAGCGTTTCTGCCTCCCGGGTTAAAATTGGATCTCATAGAGGTTGAGTATAGGCAACAGCAAAGACACGATGATGAAGGCCACCACCACGGCCGTAGTCAGAATCAGCGCCGGCTCCAGCACGGCCAGCAGCTGCCGCACCGCCGCCTTGGCGTCTTTTTCCAGGGAGGCGGCGGCGGACAGGAGCATCTCCGCCAACTGCCCGGTCTCCTCCCCGATGGCGACCATTTGCAAAAAAAGTTCGGGAAACATCCCGCCTTTTTTCAGCAAGCCGGAAAGATGCTGCCCCTTTTCCACATCGGTCAACACTCCGGTCAGGGACTGGGACAGATAGCGGTTGTTCACCGAGGCGATCACCACCCGCAGGGACGAAACCAGGGGAACGCCGTTGTGCAGCAAGGTGCCAAGGGTTTTGGCAAAAAAGGCCGCGGCCACCCGCCGGCTCAAATTGCCCAGGAAAGGCGCCTGCATCTTGAAGCGGTCCACGGTAAACTGCCCCTGGCTACTCTTGACCAGGCGCACCACGATAAACCCCAGCCCCGCGGCCACCAGCGCCCCTAGCCACCAATAGGAGCGCAAGGCGTGGCTGAGGGCCAGCAACAGACTGGTGCTCCAATACAGGTTCTGTCCCATCTCTTGGAAAAACGATTCGAAGCGGGGCACCACGTACAGGAGCATGAGGATGAGGGAGAGACTGCCGACGCCGGCCAGGATGGTGGGATAGATCAAGGCGGTCAACAGGTAGCTGCGGAACTCGCTCACCGTCGTCAGATAGTCCGCCAGGCGGGCGCAGGATTCCTCCAGGAACCCGCCGGTTTCCCCGGCCTGAATGAGACTGACATACAAAGAAGAAAAGATCCGGTGTCGGCTGAGGGCCTCCGACAGGGTCTTGCCCCCTTGCAGGTCCCGCAGGATCTGCTCGATGATTTCTTTCATGGCGGGGCGGGTGGTCACCTCTTTCAGGGCCTGGAGGCCGCGCTCCAGAGGGAGGCCGGCCTTGAGCAGCACCGCCAGCTCTTCGGTAAAATGCACCACTGCCGCCAGGGGCACCCGGCGGCGCCGGAAAGGCATCAGGCTGTCCCGCCACGTGAACGTGGCCTCGCCGGTGTTGATGCGCAAGGGGATCAAGCCCCCCTGTTGCAGGTGCAGTACCACCAGGCTTTCCTCCCGGGCATCCAGGGTCCCCTGGATGATATTGCCGCCGCGGTCGCTGGCCCGGTAGTGAAAAATGGGCATGCCTTACTCCTGCGTCACCCGGAGGACTTCCTGGGTAGTGGTGAGGCCCCTGGTCACTTTGGCCCAGCCGTCTTCCGCCAGGGTTTGCATACCCTGTTGCATAGCCAACTGCCGCAAGGTGCTGGCATCAGCCCGTTTCAGAATGGCCTGCCGCAGGGCGTCATCCACCCGCAGCAATTCATAGATGCCGGTGCGGCCTTTATAACCGGTATGGGCGCAGGCGGGGCAGCCCCGGCCGTTGAACATCCGGGCCGGCGCCTTTAACGGGCCCCGGCCGTGGTTGGCGGCCTGCAGCTCTTCGGCGATGGCCTGGGGGGGCATGGCCTCCCGGCACTCAGGGCAGATGAGGCGCACCAGGCGCTGCGCCAGAATTCCCAGAATGGCCGAGGCCAGGAGGAAATCTTCGATACCCATCTCCAGCAAGCGCGTGATGGCCCCGGCCGCATCATTGGTGTGTAGGGTGCTGAACACCAGGTGGCCGGTGAGGGCCGCGTGCACCGCGATCTCCGCGGTTTCCCGGTCCCGGATTTCTCCCACCAGGATGATCTCCGGGTCCTGCCGTACAATGTGGCGCAGACTCCGGGCAAAGGTGAGGCCGATGGAGGGCTTCACCTGCATCTGGGTCACCCCCGCCAGGCGGTACTCCACCGGGTCTTCCACGGTAATGATCTTTTTTTCCGGCGAGTTGATGCGCTCCAGGGCCGCATAGAGGGTGGTGGTTTTGCCGCTGCCGGTGGGCCCGGTGACCAGGATCATGCCGTTGGGCTTGTTAATCAGGTCGTCAAAGTCCTGCAACTCCCGGGGCGGAAAACCCAGCCGGTGCAAATCCAGGATGACTTTCTCCCGGTCCAGGATGCGGATGACCATGCTCTCCCCGAGGAGGGTCGGAATGGTGGACACCCGAAAGTCGATATCGCGTCCCTGCACCTTCAGGCGAAACCGGCCGTCCTGGGGCAGGCGGCGCTCCGCGATATCCAGGCGGGCCATGATCTTCAGACGGGAGAGCACCGCGGCCTGCAAGCCCTTGGGGGGAGATTCGGCTTCAAACAGGATGCCGTCTTGGCGGTAGCGCACCCGAAAATTGTCTTCAAAGGGCTCCAGATGAATATCGCTGGCCCCCATTTGGATGGCCCGGAGCACCAGCAGGTTGACCAGTTGGATGATGGGGGCCTCCCGGGCCATATCCCGCAGATGGCCGATTTCGGAAGTTTCCTCCCGGTCCAGGTCGATCTCCTCGGCTTCCAACCCCCCCACCAGCCGGGACATGGGGCTGCCCGGTTCATAGACGGCCTGGATAACCTCCAGGATCTCCTCTTCGGGCGCGGCCACGGGGACCACCGGGGCCCCCAAGGCCACTTCCAGGGCCAAGGACAGTTCCCGGTTGGTGGGGTCGGCCATGGCCATCAGAATGCGGCCGTTCTCATGTCTTAAAGGCAGGACCTTGTTCTCTTTCAAGTAACGCACCGATAACCCGGGGAAAGTCTCGATGGAGGCTCTGTCTTTAAGGCTGACCGCGGCCGACATATACCGCCTTCCTATCAGGCTCTGAAATAATTTTTCCTAAATATACTTAACTTTGATGACTATTGTGACCCGCCTCAGATGACTTAGGGCAGGTAGGGCTTTGTATGACCCATTTCAGGGGAACTTGCCGCCGAGAGAAGGTGAGGGGCTAACCTGCGCTCCTTTCTCAACGTACGCCGCGGTCCGGGTCAGGTCCTACAAGAGCGGCACCACAGCCGTATGCCGGTGATCCGGCGCCACCCGCCGCCCGCGGTTCCGCCCAACCCAACCTTGCCTGCCGGGTCGGCAGGGTCACAAGCGTCGCCCGGTTTTTTCCAGGAGACAATAGAGCCCGAGTACCTGGGTAACGAATTCCTGGGTCTCTTTGATGGGAGGGATATGATGACCGGCCGCCACGACCCGCTGATGGCCGGCGTTATAGGCGGCCACCGCCAAAGGCAGAGATCCCTGGAAATTATCCAGCAACCACCGCAGATAACGGCAGCCCGCCAAGATATTCTCCCGCGGACAGAAGGGGTCGCGTACCCCTAAGTCGCTGGCAGTGCCGGGCATTAATTGCATCAAGCCCATGGCCCCCTTGGGCGACACCGCGCCGGGCACAAAATTGGATTCCATCCGGATGACCGCCAGGATCAGGGCCGTCGGGAGGCGGTAGGCCTGGGCCGCCTCCTGGATGATGGCCTCAAGGCCCTGATTGATCTTCCCCAGAAAGGCCAGGGGATGCGGCGCGTGTGGGCCGGCCTCCCCGAAGGGGGAGTTGAAGATATGCAGGGTCCCTAGCCGGTCCCGCCGGGCAAGCACCGCGGGCTTTCCTATCAGTGGAGGCAGTGGCAGACCCGCGGCCTCGATCACGGCATAGGCCGGGGGCGGCCGGATGGGTGAGGCCCGCTCCGAGTTGGGGCCCGTCTGCCCGACCTCAAGGCGCACCGGCATGACGGGGGCGGCCGGGCCCCCCGGAGGCGCATCATTCCCGATATGCCATACCCCGTGGCGGTCCCGGTACCGGCGGATCCTGGTTTCTCCCGCAGCCATGGCGAGGTCGGCGATGGCGGACCCCAGGCCGAAATCAGGCGGCATCCAGGAGACCGATTGCAGAGCCGCACGGGGGCCGGGACCAGGCTGCGGCGGCGTCTGCGGCGTCCCTGCGGCCACCTGCATGGCAGGGGGGCCGGGTGCAGGGGGTCCATTGGTAATATGGATAATCCCCCGATGATCCTTAAACCGGACAATGCCGCCCCCCAAAGCCTGCGCGACCGGGGAGATGGCTGCCGCCGGCGTCACCCGCAGCGGGGCCACCGGCGCCGGCAGGGGTACTTGGGAAGCCTCGATCTTGCCGTTGTCATTGGGGCGAATCTGCATGACCCGCGGGGGCCCACTGACCGGGCTGGGCGCGGGGTTGGTTTGGGGCCTGGTTAACGCCATTGGTTTGACTGCGGGGTTGGTGCCGGGAGGTGCCGAGGGGGGCGGGGGAGTCGGCGGCTCCGGAGCGGCCTGCTTAACGGCGGTTCCGGGGTTCCGGGGCTCGGCGTCAGGAGTCGGAGGCCCGGGGTTTATTTGGGCCGCCGCCTCTGCGGCCTCTGAGGTGGTAATATGGACCACACCTTGACTATCGGTAAAACGGACAATTTTTGCCGACGCCAGCGATGGGGCCAGGAGGATCAACAGCAAGGTAAACAGGTAGAGTCTCATGCGGGGCATGTATCCACACCACGATGCTGAGGCTGGCGGGTTTTCCGGGACCTGTAAACAAGTTACGCCTATTGAGCGTATAAGAATAATACTAGACAGACTTTTTAGCAAGATAAAATGATTTTAGAATATTGTTAAAAATCCCGAAATCTTTCCAGATAAAATTCAAACGTAAAACCCACGCCTCCGGATGGCGATCAACCGCTGGGGTTTGGTGAAGCAACCAGGGCGGGAGCCGAAACTCGCCTCCGCGCCGCAACCTGGCAGTCGCCGCACTTCCCCAGGACGCGGGATTCTTTGCGGGTGCCCCGCCGCCTCCCGGATCTTTATTCAGGCAGGATCAGCTTGGGGGAGAAGATGGATAGGGCTCAAACCGCTCACACCACTTATGGGCGGCAAGATACAGGTCGTTGAGCAGGCAGATGCCGTCTTCACTCCGTACCGAACCGTAGGCGGAACTCAAGGTCGAGAGCCCTGGAAACACGGATTCCAGGAACTCGGGGGAATTGCAAAAATGTCGGCAACGGCGGCATTGCGGTCTTTCCTGGGTACGGTTCAACAGTGCCTCCTGTTAGCAAGGGGTTTTCAGGCTGTGGTCCGGTCCCGCGACCAGTGCCGCGGGGCCAGGCCGCCAGCCGTTTTTAGTCCGATGGATTCGCCCGGTAAACAGGACGAAGCCTAAAACCACCTTGACCACGTCGCCGGATGAAAAGAGCCAAAAGGTTTGGCATTCTCATGAGGAAGGGGCCGGTGGCGCCGGCCCCCGGGTTAGCTTACTTACCCAACGCCGCCCAGTAGCCGCCGAAGACGAAGACCGACAAGAGAAAACCCAGGATGACGTTGACCACCACCCCGGTGGTAAAGGCGCCGAAGGGTTTCCAGCCGGCGGCCTTGAGTTCCCGGAAGCGGGTGTTCAGGCCGATGCTCAGGAAGCAGAAGATGAAGGTCCAGGTCCGGAT
>JBAVUP010000140.1:0-25039 GCA_049696835.1 Desulfobaccales bacterium | reverse complement strand
CTCCCGGGCCGTGAGCTTGCCGCTGGCGTGCTGCTTCTCCACCGCCTTGGCACCACCCATCCCCTTGATCTGTACCTCCTTCTCCTCCAACTCCCGGATCTTCTCGGCCACGGTCTTCATTTGGGCGACTCCTTTTTAACGTATCCCTTCGTCCCTCGGCTAAGCCTTTAAATCTTGAGTACAATCTTCCTTCCCAAAGCAGGGGCGATTCTCATGGACTAGGGAAGATTATTTGCTTTTCGCCTACCTGTCAACCGCAATCCGTGAAATTTTTCTCTAGAGCGGTTTTCAGTTTCCTGTTTTCGGTTTTCGGTTTAAAAAGACTACATACTGCTGAAAAGAGGCAACCGCGATGACCATGCTCGAGAACTCGCCTATGGCAGAGGGCGTCCATCACACCCGGGTGCGGGTGCGCTTCGGGGACACCGACCCTTACGGCATCGTCTATTTTGTCAGCTATTTCCGCTATTGCCACCGGGCCATCGAGGAATTCTTAAGGGCCGTGGGCCTGCCGCCCGAGACGACCTTCAAGAACGTGCGAGAGGGGTTCGGCCTGCCCATTGTGGAGGCCTGGGGGCGCTTCCGGCGCCCCAGCCGGTATGGGGACGTGCTGCGCATGGAGACCCGCATTCAGGAGGTGCGGGCCAAGGCCCTGGTGTTCCGTTTCGATTTCTACCCGGAAACCGGCCGGGACCTGCTGGCCGAAGGCACGGCTACCCTGGTGGCCATCGGCGCGGATTGGAAGGCCCGGGAGCTTCCGGAGAAGGTTAAGGAATCCTTAGGTCAGGGAAAATGAAGCGTCCCCAAGCGGGAGCTTGGGGACGAGACGAAATAATGGCGGGCAGTCCCGCCCTACATCCGTTTGGCAAAGCACACCCTACACAATTCCCCTACCGAAAACCGAAAACAGTAAACCGGAAACTACTTCTTCTTCACCACCAGCACGGCGCATTTGGCGTGGCCGATGACCCGCTCCGCCACCGAGCCCATCAGGAGCCTTTTCAAGCCGGTGCGGCCATGGCTGCCGACGATAATGAGGCTGGCGCCCTTGAAATCGGCGGCCTTGACGATGCCTCCGTCCGGCCGGCCCATGGGAATCATGGTGTCCAGGGCTATACCCTGCTTTTCCGCGGCCAGCTCCATAGTCCGGACCACCTGGGTGGCCCCGGGGATGTCCCGGTCGTCCGCGGCCACCGACACCCCGATTAAGGCGCTGCCCATGGCTTGGGCCAGGGTCAGGGCCTCCGCCCAGGCGGCCTCGCTGAAGGGCGAGCCATCACTGGCGATCAAGAGGCGGTCGAAATTCAAAGCGACTTCCTGGGGCACCACCAGGACGTGGCAGAGACTGTGGCCGATGACCCGGGCGGTGACGCTGCCCATGAGCAACCGGGCCAAACCGGTATAGCCGTGGCGGCCCATGATGATCAAGTCGGGCTGCAGCTCGGCGACCTCTTCCATGATGCCCTCATAGGCCGACGCGCTGGTGCGCATCCGGGTCTCCAGGGCCACCCCCGCCTTGGCCGCCTCCGCCTTCCAGGCCTCCAAACGCTCTTTCACCCCGGCCTCCTGGGCCTGCATCAATGCCAGATTGATCACCGGCGGCGTCAGGGTATCCGGGGACTGCAGTTCATATCCCGCCATGAAGTAGAGCACTTCCAGGAGAAAGATGGCGCTTCCGGTGCTCCGGGCCAGTTGAAATGCGGCGTTGACGGCTCCCTCGCTGTCGGCCGAACCGTCGGTGCATACCAGGATTTTGGGGAACAGGGTTGCAGGATTGGCAGCAGACATGTCTATCTCCGGTTTTCGGTTTTCGGTTTTCGGTTTTCTGCAAAAGCAGAAGAGAATTTTCTTCTTAATTTGAATAATTGCGGGTAATTACCCTTCGATATTCTTCTGTAACTCCGGTTTTCTGTGTTTCTATTCTCTAAGCAAGTAACTAATTGTACTTATTATAATTAATTATTCTTCTTTTCTTATCCACCATCACCGAAAACAGAAAACCGAAAACTGCAAACTATCTTTCCTTGACCACCAAAATGGGACAGGGCGACTGGCCGATCACCCGTTCGGTGACGCTCCCCATGAGGAGCTTCTTCAACCCCGTGCGGCCATGGCTGCCCATGATGATCAGGTCAACCTCATTCTTGATGGCTTGCTGCACGATGCCGGTATCCGGGGCGACCCCCTGGGGGTTCACCCCTTTTAAGGGCATCCCGGCCCGGTTGGCGGCAGTGAGCATCTGACGGATAATGGCCTGGGCCTCAATAATATCGCCTTCCTCCGGGGCCACCGCCACGGCGATCAACCGGCTCTCGGCCTGTTTGGCCATGGCCAGGGCCAGGTTCCAGGCCGCCTCACTGTAAGGGGAGCCATCCGAGGCCACGAGAATACGGTGAAAACCCACCATGGCCCCCCGGGGGATCACCAGGACGTTCACCGGGCTGTGGCCGATGACCCGGGCGGTGACATTGCCCATCAAGAGGCGAGCCAGGGCGGTTTTCCCGCACCGGCCGACGATCACCAGGTCGGGGCGATGCTTTTCGGCGGCGGCCACGATGGCGGCATGCGGCAACTGGCTCACGGGCATCAGAGCCTCCATGGGCACCCCCAATTTGGCGGCCGCGGCCTTGATATTCTCCATATTGTGCTGGACTTCGCGTTCCAGGGTGGCCCTGAGGTCCGGGACCACCGCCTGGAATTCCGGCACGACTTCCAGCACCTGGACCACGAAGACCTGGCTGGCGCAGGCCTGGGCCAGTTCCAGGGTAACCGCCACCGCGTTCTGGCCCTCGGCGGAACCGTCGGTGCACACCATCAATCTGTCCCATCTGGCGGGACAGGCCAGCGGAGGGAATATGTCCATGTTAGAGACCGTTTTCCGTTTTTAGTTTGTCGTTTTTGGTGAACTGTTAAAAACCATTTTCCCTTGGTTGAATTGATAGGATTGGTTAAGGTAACTCTATCGGCAAATTACCAGCTTCCTCAGATTTTTCCTCCTCCCCCGGTCTTTCATAGTGCCCGGCCAGGAAACGTTCCGCCAGGACCTGGCTGATGGCGTCATCCTTCATGACCATATCCATCTGGCGCACATAGGCCATCAGGCGGCCCACGAGATCCAGGCGTTCCTCCATCTCCGGGGCCGGACGCCGGCGGAAGCGGGCCCGGATCACATCGCCAAAAATCTCCATCTGAAAGCCCAAACGCTCCAGCACTGTGGCGATGAGCCGGATGCGGCGAATGCGCCGGGTATCATCGGCGGCCCCGCCCTTGAAGGTAAAGTTGATATAGTTATTGGCGGGCACGTTGCCGATGTAGCTGTCCACGCTCTGAAAATGGTACCCCAGGCGGCAGGCGTAATTGACGTAGTTGGCCCCCACGATGGCGTAGGTCTTGTCCCAAAACTTCTCCGGCGGCCGGATGGCTGATTGCCCCAGCACGTGCAAAAAGCCCCCCACATCCACGGGCACCGGCCCGGCCCAGGTGATGCCGGGATGGCTGATGCCCCGCCATAAGGCCCGCATGGGCAGGGAGATGATATCTGCGGAGGGCACCGGGGTTTCATGGCTGGCCAGGCCATCCCCCAGGTCCACCAGGTGGAGGTTGAGGGGCAGCGAGGTTTTGAGCTGCAGGAGTCTTAAGGCCGGCACCCGGCCCTGGGCGACGTCGTCCATGAGACCGAACATCACCTGGATGGCTTTCTCATGGGCGAAACGGGTAATATCGTGGTAGGTGCGGCAGTTCTCCGGAGAAAACTTGGGGCTGCGCCGGTCCACCAGGGTCAGGGGAATGATCAGGGCAGCCACGGCCCGCACCCTATCTAGAACCGCCGACTCATGGAGAGGCCGGCCCAGGAGGGTCTGCTGACGCAACAGCTCTTCCAGCCGGCCACGGTAAACCTTGCCGTAGCAGGCGTCCACCGTCACCACCTCCCCTTCGGGCAGATCTCCGGCGCCCTTGAGGTCCACCAGGGCCGGAACGCCATACTCCCGGGCCACCAGGGCCAGGTGCCCCGTGGCGGAGCCCATCTCGGTGAGCAGCGCGGCCACCCGGGGCAACACCGGGGCCAGCTCCGGCGTGGTCTGGGGGGCCACCAGCACCACTCCCTGAGGCACTGCGGCCAGGCTGCCCCCAGGACTTAAATGGAAGATCGGCCCGGCCGCCACTCCGGGCGAACCCGGGTCACCACTCAGGAGCACCTCCGCCCCGGCGACCTCCGGCGCGGCGTCGGGACACGCCTTCGCCCTCGTGCCGGATAAGAGATGGCGGGATTGCACCACATAGATCTCCCCCTGGTCGTCCTTAACCCACTCCACGCAATGGGGACAGCCGCAATGGCCCTCTAAAACCCGGGCATATGCGGCCAGTCGTTCCAGGTCAGCCGCTTCGAGCGTCAGCGCGTCCACCAACTCCGGAGCTACCGGCTCTTTCCCCAGACGGCCCTCCTGAATCCGCAGCCGATACGTTTTATGGCCGACCCGGGCCTGGAGCAGACGGCCGGACTCCTTGGCCACCAGGTACCCATCGGCGCTCATCTTGCCGGCCACCAAATCCGCGGCCAAGCCCCAGGCGGCGCTGATCATGAGGTGCGAAGGCTCACCGGCGACCGTATCCGAAGTAAACATCACCCCCGCGCTCTGGGGGATCACCAGCCGCTGAATCAGGACCCCCATGGCTATTTCTTCCAGCAGCAAACCCTGGAGCTTGAAATAGATAATGGCCCGTTCCCCGAACTGGCTGGCCACCACCTGGCGCCAGCGCTCGGGAACCTCCTCCGGCTCCACCCCGAGAAACGACTCATATTGACCGGCAAACGAGGCGGTGACATCTTCCCGGCCGCCGCTGCTGCGCACCGCCAGGACATGCTCCCCTTCCGGGGCCAGACGCCGGGCTGCCTGGACCAGGGCGCCGGCCAGTTCCGGAGGAATCGGTTGGGCCAGCACCAGGGCCTGCAATTCCCGGGAAGTCTGCTCCATCTGGGCTTCATTCCCCAGCTCCAGGGTCGCCAACCGGGCTTTAAGCCGGGCCAGGAGCGTGCCGTTGCGGCCCGGCAACTCCTGCTCCATGAAGAGCTTATAGGCTGCCAGGGTGGCCACCACGCCGTCGGGCACCGGCAGATCCAACTGATTTTTCACCCGGGCCAGGTTACCCGCTTTGCCGCCCAAAGCCGTCAGCAGTTCCGGGCCGGCGTCTTCCAGGCGCACGATGAGGGGACTGGGGGGGAAGGCGGGAGCTGCTTCCAGGCGTTGGTGGATGGCTGCATGGATGCGGACCCGGGCCACTTCCAACTCCGGGTACTTGCCCCCGGAGATCCTTTGCAGCGCTGCTACCTGGCCCGCAATATGCTGGTCCAGGAGCCAGATCCGGGAGTTGCAATAGGACAGGTCCAGGTCTTTGCCACCCGTCAGGATCTCTTCCAGGTTGCCGATGAGGCCCAGGACCTCATTATTGCCGGCCAGCACTTGCTGGAAACCGCCCCAGATCTCTTTCAACGTCGGATTTGGTGCGCCGGTCCTCTTTTTGCGGCGGAAGAAATCAAACAGGCCCATGGAGCTTCCTGGTGGAGTTTTTTCCGACTGCGCTCAACAAGATAATACCTGTTAGCATAAGTATACGCTTTTACAATAAGAATTATCAACATTATAGCTACAATTTTAGCCTCGGATAAGTCGCCAAATTATTTCGTGGAACCATCTTCGCACAGGTTTTACAGACTGTAAAAAATCCTGACAGAATATTTTTACCAACCAGCGAGTAAAACTTCCCATATTCTCATGATTTTTATTTTATTTCCGGTAGTTGACTAATGCCCCTTTCTGCCCCATGGGTTGGCACAAGCATTGCCTATAGAGAAAGTAGGCAAAAAAACCAGCAGGTGGTTGGCCGGGTTCTGTTTAAGGCTGGCGCCTATCACCATAAATTCGACGGATTGGAAGGAGGTGAACGACATTGAAGCGCTTAGGGGTCATTTTCTTTAATTTCTTTTTGCTGATGGTGCCCGGCGTCCTGGCATGGGGCGGCGAGGGTCTGGAAGTGCCGGAGGAATTGGGGAAGAAG
Source organism: Desulfobaccales bacterium (assembly GCA_049696835.1). Lineage (GTDB taxonomy): Bacteria > Desulfobacterota > Desulfobaccia > Desulfobaccales > 0-14-0-80-60-11 > 0-14-0-80-60-11. The sequence continues at coordinate 18,985 of JBAVUP010000140.1, read as the reverse complement.
GTTAGCCTGGAAAATTTGGGCTCTTTCAATTACTTCTTTGCCAAATGGTACAACGACAACCTCTGGGTTTATGCCGTTCTCGCCACCGCACTGATGGGCCTGGTGGGACTGGTCATTGCTATGGGCACTGATGTCCTTTTAAAGATGATCGGCATGGAAGTGACTAAGATCGAGCATCATGAATAAGACTTGGATAGGAGAGAGGCACAATGGGTATATTTGACATTTATTTGCCGATTGCCGGCATCCAGTTTAATGTCCTGGTCCTGATAGGCATTGGTTTCTCGGTAGGGGTCCTAGGCGGCTTCTTCGGCGTCGGCGGCGCCTGGGTGGTCACCCCGGCCCTCAATATCTTCGGCTTTCCCATGGCCTACGCCATCGGCACCGACCTGGCCCACATGTTCGGCAAATCCATCGTCGCCACCGCCAAACACCGCAAGATGGGCAACGTCGACATGAAGTTGGGGCTCTTATCCATCGTCGGCTCGGTCATCGGCGTGGAGATCGGCGCCCGCAACGTCATGTGGCTGACCAAGTTAGGTATTGCCGGCCCGGTGGTGCGTTATGTATATATGTTCCTGCTCTTCGGCCTGGGCATCTACATGCTTTATGATTATATGACCAAGGACAAGCGCGCCGCGGCTCAGGCGGCCAAGGTGGCCGAGGCGGCCAGAGCGGGAATGGAGGCGCCGGTAAAGAGAGCCTGGAATCTTCCCCCCATGATCCACTTTCCGGCCTCAGGCATCACCATCTCCTTCTGGACCGTGACTGCGGTATTCCTGTTCACCGGGTGGCTGTCGGGCTTCCTGGGGGTGGGTGGCGGCTTCATCCGCATGCCGGCCCTGATCTATATCATCGGTTGCCCTACGGCCATCGCGGTGGGCACCGACCTCTTCTCCGTGCTCTTTTCCGGGGCATATGGCTGCTTGACCTATGGGGTTAAGGGCCGGGTGGAGATCCTCGCCGCGATCCTCATGCTCATCGGGGCTTCCGTCGGCGCCCAGATCGGTGTCACTGCGGTCAAATACATCCGGGGTTACGGCATCCGCTTACTGTTCGCCATCATGGTCCTCCTGGCCGGCCTCTCGGTGCTTTTGAAGCAATTTGATTATAAGACTCTTGCTCCTTGGGTGGTGATGAGCGCCGCCCTGGGTATGTGCGTGGTAATTATGGTCAAACTGTGGAACGGCTTCCAGAAGGAGAAGGCTGAGAAAGCCGCCTATGCCAAAGGAGGGGCCTAATCATGAAAATCCTCGTTCCCGTAGATGGCTCAGCCTACTCCCTGAAGGCGGTGGAAACCGCGTGTGACCTGGCTAAATCTCAGCCCTCCTCTTCCCTGGTTTTGGTGGCGGTGGCGGTGGAGATTCCCGAACTGGGAGAAGGGAGGTATATCTACGATAAGATGAAGGCCCAGGCGGAAGCCGCCCTGGCCCAGGCCAAGGAAGTCGCCCAGAAATGCGGCACCGTGAGCGAGATGCTCCTGGCCACCGGGCCGTCCCCGGCGGAGGAGATCGTCAAGGTGGCCAAAGATGAAAAGGCCGATCTCATCGTCATCGGCAGCCGGGGCCTGGCGGGCAAGACCAAGTCTTTCCTGGGAAGCACCGCCTCCAAGGTGGTGACTTACGCCCCCTGCTCGGTCCTGGTGGTCAAGACCAAGGATTGATCAGGATAACGGCAACTCAACTGAGCACGGCGGCTCCAGGGGGGGCCGCCGTCTTTTTGCGGAGATCAGACGATGGTTTGGTCATCTGGCGATAGGGGGCTGCGGGCCCATAACCTCATAGATACAGATGGCGGCGCGAGCGATTTGCCGCGGCCCGGGGTGGGTCCCCCCGCCCCTTTCACCCGGTGGGTCCGGCAGCCGCGGCAAGTCAGGTCAATAGGCAATGAGCAGGTAGCCCATGGCGATGGTCACGGTGATCATCATGGGCCACCAACAGGCCCGCATGTAATCTAAGAAGGAGATATGGTAACCCGCCTTCTCCGCCAGACCCACGGTGACCACGTTGGCGCTGGCCCCGATCATGGTGCCGTTGCCCCCCAGACAGGCCCCCAGGGACAGGGACCACCAGAGGACGCCGGACTCCGCCCCGGGGATGGTCTGGTTCAGGAAGGCGATGATGGGGAGCATGGTGGCGGTGAAGGGAATGTTGTCGATGAAGGCCGAAGCAATGGCGCTCACCCAGAGGACGATGACGATGGCCGCGGTGAGGTTGCCCCGGGAGACGTCTTTCACGAAGTTGGCGATTATCTGGATCAGTCCGGTCTCTTCCGCCCCGGCAATAACCATGAACAGACCGACAAAGAAGATCAGGGTGGGCCACTCCACCTCTTTTTCCAGCATCTCCACAATATCTTCTCCGGAGATGGCCAGGAGCAGCAGGGAACCCACCAGGGCCGCCACCGATACCGCCATGTGCAGGAACCCGTGGAGGGCAAAGAGCAGGATGGTGAAGCCCAAGAGAATCAGGCCTTGGATCATCAACTTCTTATTGGTGATTTGGTACTCCTCTTTCAAGTATTCGATGGTGCGGGTAACATCCTTGACTTCCGCCTTGAGGTATTCTTTCTTGTTCCACCAGATCAGGAACAAGGAGGAGGCCATCAGGGAGATGGCGCAGATCAGGCTCAGGTTCTGCATGAACTGGCCGAAGGTCAGGCCGGCATAGGAGCCGATGAGGATGTTGGGCGGGTCGCCGATAAGCGTGGCGGTGCCGCCGACGTTACTGGCAAAGGCCTCGGGGACCAATAAGGTCAAAGGGTTGATCTTCAGGGTCACGGCGATCTCAATGGTCACCGGCAGCACCAGGAGCATGGTGGTGACGTTGTCCAGAAAGGCGGAAATTATCGCGGTGATAATCTGGAGGACAAAGGCCAGCACGAAGACATTGCCCCTGGCCAAGGCATAGGCTTTAAAAGCCAGGAACTGGAACATGCCGGTCTTTTTCATCACCCCCACGAAGAGCATCATCCCCATGAGCAGGAAGATGACGTTCAGGTCGATGGCCCCCATGGCGTCGTCAAAGGAGATGATGTAAAAGGACTTGTCCCAGGTACCCAGGGTGTAGGTGATGAACAGGATGAGGGCGGCCCCCAGAAAGGACACCAGGGTGCGGTGCATCAAATCGAACGAGATGGTCACATAGACCAGCAGCAGGATGAGACTGGCAACCCAGAAACCCGCGGTGATGGTGCGGTGCAGGGTGAGGTTCTGAACCGCCTGGAACAGGCGGTTGCCCTGGGTGTCCACCCCGGCCTCCACCACTTTTACCGGGGTGGCCGGAATGGCCTTCCAGGAGGGCTTGGAGGCCTTCACCTCCACCTTGGCGCTGGGCAGGGTCCCTGGGGGCAGGAGGAAATCGGTCACATAGCCACCGGGTTTGCCCGTGGCGACTTCCGCCTCCTTGCCCACCGGCTTGACGGGTTGGCCGTTTACCAGCACCTCCACTTCCACTTCTTTGAGGCCCTTGCCCATGGGGTTGGTGACCAGTCCGGATAGAGCCAGGCGATCCCCGGAGGGAGCCGCAGTGGCAGCCGCAGCCAGGGCTCCCGAGACCAAGACCGACCCGAGCACCACCAAGAGGACAACATGTTGCACAATGGTGCGGGGCTTTTTAACCACGCGCGGCACTCCCCGGAGTAATAAATCAATAAGGCAAAGGGCTTGTGAAGCATTATACTCAATCGAATTCTTTGTCAAAGAAAAACCCATGGGCTAAGTAAGTTATCTTATAATAAACTTGACTTTTATCCTATATTCCATTACAAGTGAGAAAATAATGTTGTGAATAATGTAATAAAATGTAACCTTGGAGCATTATCCCATGTGGAATGATAAGCAAGTTAAGGATCTGATGATCCCCCTGGAGGATTATCCTCACATCCCTTACTGGTTCACCTTACGCCAGGCCATGGCCATCGTCCGGGAAGCGGCCATCAAGTTCGAAGGCAGCTTCGAGCCCCGGGCGGTGCTGGTCTTTGACGAAAAATACCGGCTCATGGGCATCTTGACTTTGCTGGACATCATTAAGGGCCTAGAACCTAAATTTATAGAAGAGGGCGACCTCACCGCGCCTGACTCCAGCCCAACGGGCTTCATAGAAGGCCTCTTCGGTCCCCACCTGGAGGAGAAGACCCAGCGACCAGTGAACGAGGTGATGAGTCCTATCCGGGTCATTGTGGACGGCAAGGCCCCTATTGTCAAGGCCCTCTACCTGATGATCAAAGAAAACGTGGTCCGCATACCGGTTATGGAGGATGAACGGGTAGCCGGCATGATTCGTTTAGGCGATCTGTTTAATGAGATCGCCCAGGTGATGGTGGGCGACTAAACTTATTGGGCACATTTGAGACGCCCAATGCCCCGCCTGTGGCTACCAGTCCCCCGGCCATCCCCTCAGATATCCACCTCTCATCCAATCCGCCGCGAGCTTGACCCGAACGGCTAAATTAGCTAAAATTTAAGAGAAATTTTGATTGGTGGTGTGCTGATAGCAATCCTTTCACCTCGCGGCGATGGGGAGCAATGGTGACTACCCTGAAGCGCGCCTGGCAATGTCTCACCAAGACCGCGCCGGGTAAGTCGCAAGCGGAACTGGCTGAAAAATACGCCCATTTCCTGGAATTGCTGGCCGCCCACAACCAGGTCTTAAGCCTGATGGCGGACATGGAAGAGAAGCTTTCCGGCGACTACCTCTTTGACCTCCAATACATCCGCGCCACGGTCAGTCACCTCCACCTTGAAACCGGCAAGTTAGTGGACGCCCTGAACGGCCTGGGGGGCAACCGTTATGGCGCCCTGGCCGAGGCCCTGGACCGCCTCCGCCGGGAAGTGGAGGAAGTCCTCACCCGCCGCCGGGAGATCCCCGCGGCCCCTCTGGTGATCTTCTTCGATGATTTGGACGCCGGCATGGGCGACGTGGTGGGGGGCAAAAACGCCAACCTGGGGGAGGTCAAAAACCGGGTGGGCCTGCCGGTCCCCTCCGGCTTTGCGATCTCCACCCACGCCTACCAGGTCTTCCTGGATCATAATCATCTGGCGGCCCGGCTCACGGAGCTGCTGAGGCATTGGCGCCTGGATGATCTGGACAGCCTGGACCGGGTGAGCGAAGAGCTGAAGCAGATGATCCTGGCGGCCCAGGTGCCCCCAGAACTGCAAGCAGCCATCGTGGAGGCCTATGACCAACTGGCCGCCCGGGAACAAGGCCGACCCCTGGTGGCCATGCGCTCCAGCGTCGTGGGCGAAGACCTGAGCCTGACCTTTGCCGACCGGTATGCCACCCATCTCAACGTGCCCTTCGAGGGGCTGATTACTCGGTATAAGGATATCGTGGCCAGCCTGTTCACCCCCCGGGCTCTGTTTTACTATAAGAACAGAGGCTTCGAGGAAGGGGAAATGGCCATGGGCGTGGCCGTGATGCCGGTGATTCAAGCCCGGGTCAGCGGGGTGCTCTTCACACGCCAGCCCGAGGGCACGGGCCAGGAGGCGAAGATAATTGCCGGCTGGGGCCTGGGGCACAACGGCCTGACTCCGGCATCTCAGGTCGATCGCTATCTGGTGGCTTACGAGCCCTGGGGACAGATCCTTGACCAGGCTATCCTCCCTAAACCCACGATGCTGGTGTGCCGACCGGATTGCGGCCTGGAAGAACTCCCGGTGCATCAGGATTATGTCAATTCCCCTTGCCTGAAGGACTCCCAACTTCGGCAATTTTTGGAATTTGCCAGGCAGTTGGAAGAACACTGGCAGCAACCCCAACGGGTGGATTGGGCCCTGGATTGGGAAAACCGCCCCTGGCTCCTTAACTGCCAACCGCTGCTGCTCCCCCAGGACAAAGCGATTAACCTCCCTCCCCGGACGCTGAAAGACCATCGCGTCCTCCTGGACCATGGAGACGTGGCCTGCCGGGGAATCGGGGCAGGTCCGGTAGTTCTAGTGCGACGGGAAGAAGACCTTATAAATTTCCCCGACGGCGGGGTCCTGGTGGCTCGTCACACCTCCCCCAAGTTCGTCACGGTTATGCCGAAGGCCGCGGCCATTCTCACCGACGTTGGCAGCCCCACCGGCCACATGGCTTTGCTGGTCCGGGAATTCAAGGTTCCCACCATCATTAATACCGACAACGCCACCCGAATCTTGCAGCCGGGCCAGGAAGTCACCGTGGACGCCAATTATTGCAACGTTTACGCAGGTTTTATCCCGGAGCTCCTGGAGCCCCGAGCCCGACAGCATGACCTGGCGGACAGCTCGGTTTTTCAAACCCTCAAAGCGGTGGTGAAAGAGATCGTGCCCTTGAACCTCATTAACCCCCAGGACGAAACCACCTTTACCCCGGAGAACTGCCGCACCCTTCATGACATCGTGAGGTATGCCCATGAGTTTTCCATGCGGGAAATGTACCGACTTACGGACCATGAAGTCCGGGGCGCGGCCAAAGTGGTGGACCTGGACTCCGGCTTGCCCATCAAGGTCCGCCTGTTGGACTTGGGTGGCGGGATCAATCGGGGTTGGCGGCGAAAGGTCCGGCCGGCCCAGGTGGTGTCCCTGCCCTTCCAGGCCTTCTGGGAGGGTCTCATTGCCAGGCCGTGGCCCTCGGAGGTCGGGAGTCTGCCCGCCGTTTTCCCACCAGGAGAAGAAGAGACCCAAGGGACCGGTAGGGACCGGAGCTTGACAGTCTTATCCAACCATTACCTGAATCTCAATCTTCGTCTGGATCATCATCTCTTCCTGGTGGAGGCCTATATTACGGACCAGGTGAATAACAATTATATCACCTTCGGGTTTCAGGAAAGAGGCTCCACTGCCGACCTGCGGGAAGCCCGGGCCCGGCTCCTGGAAGCCATCCTCGATCGTCTGGACATGAGTACCCAGCGGAAAGGGGACCTCATTGAGGCTCGGTTGGCCAAATATCCTCCGGAGCAGATGAACCATTGCCTGATGCTGCTGGGGAAACTCACATTGTACGTCAAACAACTGGACATCTCGCAGCTTTCAGATAGTATGATAGATTGGTACCTTGAAGACTTTTTAGGACAAAAATAGATTATGCGCCGTTTCCCGTTCTTCGCTTCCCGTTACGCCCTGGCCTTGTTGTTAGGGGTCAACTTCGTGCTGCTGGGGACCAGTATCTATTTGGGGGTCAAGTCCGCCAACCAGATGAAGGAGATCGTCAAGGAGGACTTCAACCAGCAGCAGTTGGTATTGGCCAAGCACACCGCCAGCCTCCTGGAGCAGGATATCCACTTCCTCCAACGGGAGTTAAGCACCCTCAACTTCTCACCCTCCATTCAATATCTGGAGCCCCTGTCCTGGGCCAACCGCATGCGGGCCACCCTGGCCAGCGTCAGGGAAGAGGGCGTGGTGGAAATCGTGCGCCTCACCCCGGACGGCCACCGGGCTTACCAGGTGGACAGCCGGGGCGTGGATCAGATCACCACCGGTGCCTTCAAAGATGCTCCGTTCCTTGCGTGGGCCAGCCAACCGCAACACAAGGGCCAGATCCTGGTAATGCCGGTATCTGCGCAGATGCCCCACTACGTGGGCCGCTTGATCATCGTCATGGCGGTGCCGACCTACGAGATGTCGGTGGACGAAACCCATCCCCACCCTTCCGGGGCCTTCGCCGGAGTCCTGGCCTTCTACATCGATGCCCATGCCCTGGCCAACAAATTCACCCAGGGCATTCGGAGCGGCAAGACCGGCTATGCCTGGATCATGGATAGTCAAGGCATCTTTCTGAGTCATCCGGAACGCGACTTCATCGGCAAAAACGCCTTCACAGTGCGCAAAGAACGGATGCCCGCCATCTCGTTCGACGCCATCAACCAGATTCAGCGGGAAAAGATGCTGGCCAGCAAGGAGGGCTGGGGCACCTATATCTCCGGCTGGCATCGCGGCATGGCGGGGGAGATTCAAAAGCTCATGGCCTATGCCCCGGTCAGGCTGGAGGACCAGAACTTGATCCAGGAGACCAAGCCGGCGGCCTCCTGGTCGGTGGCGGTGGTGGCCCCGGCCAGCGAGGTGGAAGGGGTGATCCATTCCCTCTACCTTCGGCAGTTCTACCTCCAGGTCATTATCGGTCTGGTGGTCCTGTCCGGCACCATCGTCATGCTGAACTTCCGGTATGAGCAGCAGTTCTCTTCCAGTCTGGCGGAGGAGGTGGACCGCCAGAAAGAAAAGTTGCAGAAATCCGAGGCCCGGTACCAGGGGTTGGTGGAAAATGCCGCGGACCTGATCTACACCGTGGATGCCGACGGTCGCCTCCAGTCCATCAACCGCTACGCCGCCAGCCTCTTTGCCACCGCCCGTTCGGCCATTAAACCGGTGGGGCCCGAGGCCATGGCGGAAGGCACTCCCCAGGAGTTCGTGGGGCGCACCTTCTACGACATCTTTAACCAGAAATCCGCTGACTTCCACATGGAGTGGCTCCGGGAGGTCAAAGAGACGGGTAGGATCAGGAGCAAGCGCCACCCCGTGAGCATCGGCGACCAGGAATTCTGGTTTTCCACCAGCATCGTGGGCATCAAGGATGAGCAGGGCAACACCTTCGCCTATGAGATTATTTCCCGGAATATCACCGGCCGCAAGGCGATTGAAGACCGGATGATCAACATGGAGAAGCTGGCCTCCATCGGCACCCTGGCCGCGGGGGTCGCCCATGAGATCAACAACCCCATCGCCGTAATCCTGGGCTTCGCCGAACACCTGCTGGAACGGACTGAGGCCTTGCCCGAGATCCACGACACCCTCAAGGTCATCGAGGATGAAGGGCTCCGGTGCAAAAAAATCGTGGAAAACCTCCTGACCTTCGCCCGCACCCCGGAAGTCAGCGAGACCACGGCGGAGGTTACCGGCATCCTGGAAAAGACCCTGGCGGTGGTGAATAATACCCTGCTGACCAAGAAGATCCGCCTGGATACCAGCCTAGCTCCGGGCCTGCCCCGGGTCAAGGGCGATCCCCAGGAACTGCAGCAGGTGTTCATCAACCTGATCAACAACGCCGCCGACGCTATGAAGGGCGGCGGGGTGCTGAAGGTCGTCACCACGCCCAGCCCCGACGGCAAACGGGTGGCTATTGAATTCATCGACACGGGCGCCGGCATCCCCCGGGAGGCCCAACCCAAGATCTTCGACCCCTTTTTCACCACCAAGAAGACCGGCGAAGGCACCGGCCTGGGCCTGTCCATGAGCTACGGCATTATTGCCAAATTCGGGGGGAACATCATTTTCACCAGCTACCCCGCCGATGAATACCCCGAAAAGCATGGCACGACGTTTACCGTTTATCTGCCCATTTTTTCCGGCCCCGAAGCCGAGGCGGCCGGCCCGGAGCAGGAAGTGTCTAACCCGACCGCAGGTATCTATTAATGCAACACACGCAGGAGGATAAGATGCCGGAGAGGATCCTGGTCGTTGACGATGAGCCTAATATGCTCAGGTTGTTGAAAACTATCCTGATGGATAGGACCGGCTATGAGGTCACCACGACCAATAATCCCCTGGAAGTGAGCAAACTCCTCCAGGAAGATCATTACGATCTGGTGGTCACCGACCTCAAGATGCCCCTGGTGGACGGCATCGACCTCATCGGCATCATCAGGAAGATCGACGCCACCATGCCCATCATTGTGATTACGGCCTACGGCACCATTGAGACCGCCGAAGAGGCCATCCAAAAGGGCGCCTACGATTTTATCACCAAGCCCTTCCGCAAGGAGACCATCTTGATCACCATCAAGCGGGCCCTGGAGTGGAAGCAGATGCAAGGGGAGCTGGCGGCCCTGAAAAAACAGTGAGCAGGAAGCAGTGAGCAGGATAAAAAACTGAAAACAGTTGCGCAAGGGCCTTCCAGGGTCGCCCGAAACGGTGAAAAAATTGGTGGGGCGGGCCTCCGGGCCCGCCGTCAACCCGGTCTCAAAAGAGGATATGCCAACTGGCAATTCATAGGGCGGCCCGTGGCCGCCAAAAATCGGCTAACAATGCCCGGCCCATTGCCCACTACATACTGCTCACCGCTCACTGCTCACTGCTCACGGAGAATGCATGGTCTTTAAATTCCTGCGCCGCTTTCTCAAAGAACCGGAAGAGGACGAGCAGGTCCGCTTGCAGGAGAAGTTTGCCCATTTCCGCCGCCTCCTGGAAGACAACAACCAGGCCCTGGAAACCATGGCGGACATGGAAGAAAAACTGTACGGCGATTTTGTCTTTGATTCCAGCTATCTCTATTCCCAGGTGCATAAGTTGGGGGAGCAGGCCTCCAGCATGGTGACTTCGCTCAATCTGCTCACCCAGAATCGCTATCAAGCCGACCTGGCTCCCATCTGTAATCGTCTGCGGGAAGAGATGCTTGAGGTGTTGGAGGCGGTCCCCACCATCCCGGACACGCCCTTTATTCTCCCCTTATCGGCACTGGATCAGGACCTGGCCCCGGCGGTGGGCGGTAAAATGGCCAACCTCGGAGAGATCGGCAACCGCATCGGCCTGCCGGTGCCCCAGGGCTTCGCCATTAGCGCCGCGGCCTACAAGCGCTTCCTGGAAGCCTCCAGCCTGGCCGCCGACCTGGCCGCCAAACTCTCCCAGGCCGATATCGAAGACCTGGACAGCCTCAAGACCATCAGCCGGGAACTGCAGGCCATGGTGCGCCGGGCCCCCCTGCCCCCGGACCTGGAAGAAGCCCTCCTGCAGGCCGCCCGAACTCTACCCACCCCCTGGCTGGCGGTGCGGTCCAGCGCCGTGGGGGAGGATACGGAATTCTCTTTTGCCGGCCAGTTTGCCACCCTCCTCAACGTGGATGCGGCCAGTTTGCCGGAGCACTACAAGGAGATCGTGGCCAGTAAGTTTACCTCCCGGGCCATTTTCTATTGGAAGTACCAGCAATTTTCCGTCAACGAGCTCCCCATGGCCGTGGGCGTTCTGGGCATGGTCCCGGCCCGGACCAGTGGCGTCATGTTTTCCCTGGACCCCCACGCCCCCCAGGCCGACACCGTCATGATTTCCGCGGTGTGGGGTCTGGGCAAGTACGCGGTGGACGGCACCGTGTCCCCGGATCTCTTCATGGTGAGCCGCCAGGAACCCTACCCCATCACCAAGCGGCGGGTGGCCCAGAAACCCGTGGCCCTCGTCTGCAGTCCGGCAGGGGGAGTTCAGGAAATTACCCTGGACCCGGAGCAGGCCCAGGCCCCTTGCCTCACCGACGACCAGGTCCGTACCCTGGCGGAGATCGCCCTGGAGTTGGAGGAGCATTTCGGCCAGCCTCAGGATATCGAGTGGACCGTAGGCGAGGCGGGCAACATCATCATCCTGCAATCCCGGCCCCTCCGGATCTATACCCCGGCCTTTGCCGAAGTAGCACGGGAGCCCCTCCCGGAGCCCGAGGCTGCGCCGCTCCTGCACTACGGCATCCGGGCGGTGGGCGGCGTGGCCGCGGGCCGGGTCCACCAGTTCCTCCATGATGAAGACGTGAGCGGTATTCCACCGGGCGCGGTGGTGGTGGCCCGGCAGCCTTCCGCCCGCCTGGTGCTGGTCATGGACCGCATTGCCGCCATCATCACCGAAGTGGGCAGCCCCACGGACCACATGACCATCCTGGCCCGGGAGTTCCGGATTCCCACCCTGGTGGAGGTGGGCGGGGCCACCAAGATCCTGCACTCCGGCCAACTGGTGACGGTGGACGCCGACGCCGCCCTGATCTATCCCGGCATCATTCCCGAGCTGCTGCAACGCCGGATGGAGCCGGATGAAGAATGGCGGAGCGACCCGGTTTACCTGAAGTTGCGCCGCATCCTGAAGCTCGTATCTGGTTTAAACCTCCTCGACCCCGACAGCCCCGAGTTTCAGGCGGCCAACTGCCGCACCCTGCACGATATCACCCGCTTCTGCCACGAAAAGGCCATGGACGCCATGTTCATCCCGGACCTGGACCGGGCCCTGGAATCCCACCGCATCAGCCGCCTCAAGACCGGCCTGCCCTTAAACCTGTTCATCCTGGACCTGGGCGGCGGCCTCAGGGTCACGGGGCAGGAAGAGGTGACTGAGGACGACATCGTCAGCCGACCCTTCAAGGCCCTCCTCCGGGGCTTTCACCACCCCGGGGTGAGCTGGGCCGGCCAGGTGGCCCCGGACCTCAAAGGCTTCATCTCGGTCTTCGCCAATACCATGTACGATATGGGCAAGGCGGAGCGGGGCCTGGGGGGCAAGAGCTTCGCCATCGTCACCGAGAACTACCTCAACTTCAACTCCCGGATAGGCTACCACTTCGGCATCGTGGACGCCTTCATCTCCGAGAAAAAAAACGACAATTACATCAGCTTCCAGTTTAAGGGCGGGGCCGCCAGTATCGAGCGCCGGGAGCGCCGGGCCCGCCTCCTCAAGCAGATCCTGGACGACCTGGGCTTCAAGGCCCAGACCAAGGGCGACCTGGTCCAGGGCCGGCTGGTCAAGCTCTCCCTCCTGGAAACCGAGCAGACCCTGGAGCTGGCCGGGCTACTCATCGCCTTTTGCCGCCAGTTGGACCTGGCCCTGGCCTCCGACGCGGTCATGGACCGCTGCCTGCAAGCCTTCAAAACCGAGGACTACGGCCTCAAGTGCCTGCGCCCCCAAGAAGCGGCGTCAGGGTAAGAAGCATTTGAGGGAAGGGGCTAGGGGCTTTCGCCCCTACCCCCTCCCTCAAGCTCCCACCCCCAACCCGCTAAACCTGACAAAGGGCGACCCGCCGGGTCGCCCCTATTCCCCTCGTTCCCAAGTTGCACTTGGGAACGCTATGTTTAGCCCAAGCTCTGCTTGGGCACATTTTTTCTTATTTATCAGAAGTGGCCCAGGCTTCCAGCCTGTGTTCCTTTAACCCCCTCTCCCCCCGGGGTCGGCGGCTGAAGTTAGGCCGCGGGGGCTTCCCCGGGCGCTTCCGCCTCTTGGATGAACGGCACGACCAGCACGGGCACCGGCAGGCCCAGGTGGGACAGGCCCCGGAGTACGCGCTCGGTGGTGGACCCCAGGAGATGCCGGCCCATAAACCCATGGCCGTGGGTTCCCAGCACCAGAAATTTCACGCCTCTGGCCTGTTCCAGAAACGTGAGGATCGACTCGGAGATATCTTTTTCTCCTTCCAACAGATGGGTGTGGACTTCCACCCCCTGTTTCCCGGCCCGCTGGATGGCTTCGTCTAAAACCCGTTGAGCATAGGCCTCCTGATCTTCTTTCAGATGCCGGTCAATAAACGCGAAGTAACCGGCTTTCCGCAGTTGCACCACGTGGAGGACATCCAGCGGCAGCTCCAATAATCTGGCCATGTTGATAGCTCTCTTCATGGCTTCCCAGCTAGGGTCTGACCCATCTATCGCCACCGCAATCGACTTGGCTTTTTCCGTAGCCATTAATGGTGTCCTCCTTTCCCGAAGATGACTCCCACCAGCAAGCCGGCCCCAACCGCGATAACTACCGCCAGGATTCCGAAAAAGATCGGCTGATATTGCGAGGTTTGGGTGAGCCAGTTTTCCAGGCCCACTTTCTTGATTTCGATGACATCCTTGCCGTAGCCTACCAGTTCCCCTTTCTCAAAGCAGAAGGATTCCACCTGATAGCGGCCTTCCGTTGCGGCGGGTGGGAAACGGAAATAATGTTTGAAGAGCTTGCCTTCGGCAATCTCCAGACGTTTGGGGTCTTCCACCACGTTATAGAGATTGCCTTGCTCTTTGATCTTGAGCAAACCCTTCCAGACGATCTCTGCGTCCCCGGGGTCCGCCTCCCCCCGGATGAGGTGCATCTTCATCTTACCTTGCACCGCCGGATAACCCAGTTCAAACTTTTCGGCGGTTTCCTTGGAGATGATCTGATCCAGGGGTTTGCTCGCATGAATCTTGTAGATAAAAGGAGAGCCGGTGACGTCATACTGCTTGACGGTCATCCAGAAGGGCCCGACTTTGCCCTTGACGGAGAGTTTAACGACCTCTTCTTTTTCGGCGGTGAGCTTGATGATCACGTCAGCGCCGGCCACCGGATTAACCCCGAAAAAGAAGATTTGATCCCCGTGGTAAGACAAGCCGATGTCAATGGCGTTTTTCGAAGCTGCGGTCAGCACCTTTTCTTGCGCCTCCGGGCTGATGGCCTGGGCTGGCGCTCCCCACAGGCATCCTAGGCACCAGACAAACGAGAGGATCAGGAACCGTTTCATCTTAGTGCCCCCCTCCCTTGGCGGGCGCCAGGCTCACCAGATCACTGGGGGTAAGCACCAGATCCAGGAAGAGCTTCACGGTCAAGGTCAGCACAATGATGGCCAGCAGGATGCGGATCTGCTCCCCTTTGAGGCGCTTGCCCGCCACCGCCCCGAACTGGGCCCCGATGGTGGAGCCGCCCAACAGGATCAAGGCCAGCAGGAGGTCAACGGTGTGGTTCACGATAGCCTGCTGGAGAGTGACGTTGGCCGAGGTGAGCACGATCTGGAACAGATCGGTGCCGATGGCGGCGATGGTGGGCATGCCGATGATGTAAATCATGGCCGGCACCATGATGAAGCCGCCCCCCACCCCCAGGATGGCTGCCATGATGCCCACGAGGGTACCGATGGAGAAGGGGAAGATGGCCGAGGTGTTGAGGCCCGAACGATGAAAGTCCATCTTGAGCGGCATTTTATTGAACAGCCGGGTGAGGCCTGATCCATCCGCCGGGGCGGCGGCGACTTCTGCGGTGGCCCCTTTACTACGGCGGATGGTGCGCAGACTCTCGATGAACATGGCGCCGCCCACCAGGCCCAACATGAGCACATAGATCACCTTCATGACGAATTCGAAGTTGCCCACAGCCCGGAGGATCTTGACCAATTGCACCCCGATGGTGCCGCCAAAAATACCACCGGCCAGGATCACCAGACCCATCTTAAAATCCACATTGCCCAAACGCCAGTGGGCAAACGCCCCCGAGGAGGCCGCGGCCACGATCTGGTTGGAATCGGAGGCGGCCGCCACCGCCGGGGGAATGCCGATCATCATCATTAGGGGCGTGAGGAGAAATCCTCCACCCACCCCGAACAGCCCCGACAGGAAGCCGACCAAGCCGCCGATCCCCAGAATGAGGAAGAAATTGATGCTCATGCCTGCAATGGGAAGATAAATATCCATAACTGCCTGTTACCTCCCAGATAGTAGTTCGAATGGCGCTAATTAGTATGTTAAAAATCTCACAAAGTGTCAAGTTCTTTTCTCCGCGCTCAGCCATGTTGCAAAATGCATCTAAACATGTCAAACTATGTGTAAATCAATGGACTTTTCTAAGGGGAGCATTCTATGATGGGGGGACAGTCCTTCCATAAGTTGAAAAGGCCTCGGGGATTTTCGGAAAAATTTTGCTGTTGCAAAAATTCACTAGAGGCTGACGAGGGCGGCTGTTATCGACCACTTGGCCGAATTCCCGGTTGTACCTGGCCTACTCCAACGGGAGGCATCTCGTGTACTTGAATATCCGCCAGAAGGTGATCTTGGGATTTACCGCCTGTGTCCTGGCCATCTGCTTCATCGGCGGGTTTTCCTACCATTACCTCCGGGCCATCGAATTTAAGCAGCACGTGGTTCAGATTGCCGATGACCTGCGGGAAATCGTGTTGGAGATCCGCCGCTATGAGAAGAATTATCTCCTTTACGGCCTGGAGGAGGACTTCAAGGAAAACCGGCTTTATACCCAAAAAGCCCTGGAGGTCCTGGCCGCGATCGTGCCTGACGTCAAAAACCTGAAGGTGGCTTCCCAGATGAACACCTTTAAGCAGGATTTGATCGCTTATCAGGGGCTGATGGAACAACTGGCCAAATCCGGTGAACGGGGCCAGCCGGCAAGCCGGGGGCTGGAAGAGCAACTGCGGGCCTGGGGGAAGGCCCTGGTGGAACTCTCGGTGCAGTTGGTGGCCTTCGAACGTTATCGGATTCTGGAAATCATCAATACCCTGAAAACCCAGCTCCTCATTTCCCTGGTGGTGTTCCTGGCCTTCATGGGGTTTCTCATTTACATCGTCAGCCGTAAGATTATTCAACCCTTGCGGGTGATCGAAAATACCACCAAACGCATTGCCCAGGGCGATTTCAAGCCCCTGCCCGTCTTGGATACCCGGGATGAAACCCAGCGGGTGGTGGAAGCCTTCAACCGCATGGTGGCCGAACTGGAGCGGCGCCAGGACCAGCTGGTGCAGGGGAAAAAGATGTCCTCTCTGGGGGTCTTGACCGCCGGCATCGCCCACCAGCTGAATAATCCCCTCAATAACATCTCCACCTCCTGCCAGATTATCCTGGAGGAGTTGGACCAGGCCGACCTGGACTTCGTCAGGAAAATGCTGACCAACGTGGAGCAAGAGGTCTATCGGGCCCGGGATATCGTCAAAGGCCTCCTGGAGTTCTCCCGGGTGCGGGAATTCTCCCTCAAGCCCATTCCCCTCGATGACGTGGTCAAGAGGTCCATCCGACTCATCTCCAGCCAGGTGCCCCCCGGGATTGATCTGGTGGATCAGGTCCCCTGGGATCTGATCCTGGACCTGGATGCCCAGCGCATGCAGGAAGTCCTCCTCAACCTCTTGATGAACGCCATCCAGGCCATCAAGGAGACCCCCGGGGAAATTCGCATTTCCGCCACGGGTGACCCGGCCCGGCATGAAGCCCTCATCACCATCGAGGATACCGGGGTGGGCATCCCCAAGGAGGAGTTGGACCGGGTCTTTGACCCCTTCTATACCACCAAAGAAGTGGGGGCTGGCACCGGCTTAGGATTGTCCATTGCTTATGGCATTATTGAAAAACACCATGGCAGCATTGCGGTGGAGAGCAAAGAAGGGGAAGGCACCCGGTTTATTATCCGGATGCCTTATACCCCCGGCGCCAAGCCGGAGAGGGCCCTGGGATGAGACGTAGCTCGATCCTCATCGTCGAAGATGAACTCATTGCCCGGGAAAACCTGGACCATGTCCTCAAGAAAGAAGGATATGACACCGTGGCGGTGGAAAGCGGCGCCCTGGCTTTTAAGGAACTGGAGAAGCGCGAATTCGACCTGGTCATGACCGACCTGAGGATGCAGCAGGTGGACGGCTTGCAGGTGTTGGAGCGCACCAAAGAGCTCTATCCCGACACCGAAGTCATCGTCATTACCGGCTTCGCCACCGTGTCCACCGCGGTCGAGGCCATGCAGAAAGGGGCCTATCATTACCTGCCCAAGCCATACAAGATTGATGAGGTGCGCGTCCTGGTGAGCAAGGCCCTGGAAAAACGCTCCCTCCGCCAGGAAGTCACCGAACTGAAGCGCCAGGTCCAGAGCCAGAAGGCCGTGCCCTTTCTGGTGGGCAAAAGCCCCAAGATCGAACTCCTGAAAAAGACCATCGAACAGATCGCCCCCACCGACGCCACGGTGCTCATCCTGGGGGAAACCGGCACCGGCAAGGAACTGGTGGCCAAGGCCATCCACCACCTCAGCCCCCGGGGCGACCACCGCTTCCTGGCCATCAACTGCGGCGCCTTCAGCGAGGAATTGCTGGCCAACGAACTCTTCGGCCACGAAAAGGAAGCCTTCACCGGTGCCCGGGGGGTCAAGAAAGGCCTGCTCGAAGCCGCCGCCGGGGGCACGGTCCTCCTGGATGAAATCGGCGACATGCCCACTTCCATGCAGGTCAAGCTGCTCCGGGTCCTCCAGGATAAGACCCTCATGCGGGTGGGCGGCACCAACGAGATCCCCGTGGATATCCGGGTCCTGGCCGCCACCAACAAGGACCTCAAAGGGGAAGTGGCGCGGGGCAACTTCCGCCAGGACCTGTTCTACCGCATCAACGTGGTCACCCTGCACGTGCCCACCCTGGTGGAGCGCAAGGACGATATCCCCCTCTTATGCCAGCACTTCCTGGAAAAAATTTCCGAGGTGCAGGGCAAAAAGATCGACAAAATCTCGGATAACGTCCTGGACGTGCTGATCCACTACGAATTCCCCGGGAATATCCGGGAGCTGGAAAACATCATGGAGCGGGCCGTCACCCTGTGCACCGGGAACGTCATCGAGATGCCCCACCTGCCCCTGGATTTCCAACAAGCCCACTTCCAGGTGCAGCGCCACCAGCGACGGGAATTCCATACCCTCGAAGAAAACGAAAAGGAATACATCGCCTGGGTGGTCAGCCAGGTGAACGGCAATAAGACCAAGGCCGCGGAAATCCTGGGGATCGACCGGGTCTCCCTCTGGCGTAAACTGAAACGCTACGACCTGAACGGCGGGAATTAGAAGTATGATTTTGGGGGAGGAGGCAAAGGGCGAGAGCCCTTTCCCCCTCCCCCAAGCCCCCACCCCCAATCCCTTATGGAGAAAATTGTAGGGGCGACCCGTCGGGTCGCCCTTTTTGGGTTCATGAATAGGGGCGGGCGCTGTCCGCCATCTAACTAATCCCCCAATATTTAAGAATTCAGTCCATATTTTTGGTGAGGATGTGACAGTTGGACACTCTGGCTGTCTCGCCGGATTGAGGTTTGGCGCAAATTGTGCCGCTGCCGTGCCGCTTAAAAGCGGGGGCGTTTGGGGGGTAAGTCGCTTTATATTCAGGTGAATCCGTGTGAATGTCGCCGCCGTTGCGGAACAGTGTAGGGTCGGCACTCCGGCCATCAGGCCGCGATCCATCTCCCATCGAGAGGGGTTGAAACAGACGGAGTTGCGTTTCACCATAAAGACAATCCAAATCACAAAATTTCCGCACGTTGCGGGGTTTTAGGAACAAAGTTATCAAGGGAGGCGCTGGGAGGGCCAGCACGGGCGGGACGGTTGGCATCAAACAAAGGGCGACCCGCCGGGTCGCCCCTTTTATTCTCGTTCCCAAGCTCCTGCTTGGGAACGCAAATTTATGGCCCAAGCTCTGCTTGGGCACCTCTCTATACGGGTTTACATTCAAAGACCCATTTTGTAGCCGCAGGTTCAGTCTGCGCCACCGACATGCTCTAGGAAAGGTGGAGCCGGGGCCGCAGGTCCCGGCTTCACCCTAAACTTATG
>JBAVUP010000139.1:0-15796 GCA_049696835.1 Desulfobaccales bacterium | reverse complement strand
GGGGAATTAGCATCCCCGTCCGATTCTTATCCAGGACTTGTGGCCCTGATTTCATTCTGACATGCTAAACTTGGGGTATTTTACAAGAAAATTGCCCAATGTCAAGCTAATTAACAGAAACGCCCGCAGCCTCTCGGTCTCCCACCCCCATAGATAATTGGGGCATTATGCCATCAAGCGCCCATCCAGGTGACTTAGGTGAAAAATGTAGAGTCCACTCAATATATAGGTTAGAGTTGAGTGGGAAATGAGGAGGTACTCTATGCGCAAACGCCTTATCGGTCATGGGCCCCGTGAGGTCTCTGCGGCCGAGCCCGGCTGGATGGACCTTGAACGCCTGGCACAGGTCGAAATCACGTCCGAAGATGTCGGCTACTCGATTGAATCGGCCCTGATTCCGGGTAGGGGCTCGGGTTGGCGGGCCGCGCAGCCTGGGGAGCAGACGATTCGCCTCCGGTTTGATGAGCCGCTGAGACTCAAACGGATCCACTTAGTGTTCCATGAAGATGAGCAGGAGCGCACCCAAGAGTTCGTTTTACGGTGGTCACCGGACGGCGGTCAGTCGTACCGGGAGATTGTGCGCCAGCAATATAACTTCAGTCCACCGGAGATTGCGCGCCAGGTCGAAGACTACGACCTCAATCTTGACGGGGTAACGGCGCTCGAATTGAAGATCGTGCCGGACATCAGCGGTGGCCGCGCCCGTGCATCGCTGGCGCAATGGCGCGTTGCCTAGTTATCAGACTGACTTCGACCATGAGTGCAAGGGCGGATAACCTAACAAATCGCAGCAACTTGCGGCGCCGGATCAAAGGAGAGTGAGATGAACGAACAGGAAGCCAAAGAGGAAATAGCCCAAGCCAAAGAGGAACTTCTAAAAGCGAAAGCCAAGCTCAAAGAATTAAGCGCTAAACTCATGGAACTCTCGGACGTGCTGGAAAAAATAGAAGCCGCGCAAGGCCGGCTGCAGAAAGTGGAAGAAAAACTGTTTCTTGAAAGTTTTAGAAAAAAGGCGTTTTTCGACCGCCTCGGTAATGACAAACCTTAGAAGGGTTCGAAGGCCGCGCCACCCTGGGTCAGGCCTTCACTATCATTAATTGTCATGACTAGAATTCCGCCTGGAGTACTTGTGGGACAGGGTACATTTGATACAATTTATCTAGATATGTTGGCAAGAAATTTGCTTGAGGACTCTTGATGAAGAACGATGCCACGAAAAAACCCAACGCCCTGGGCTATTTTGATAGCGGCCTGGCCAATCATCCGACGCATAAAAATGGTCCGCATGGTATAGAAGAAATGCTGCAGTCCATAAATTTTCTGAGATTTGTCCTCGATAATGTTTATTCCGGCATCATCGTCTGCAATGAACACAGCCAAATTATCTTCATGAACAAGGTTTATGCTGAGTTGCTCAAGACAAACCCCCAAGAAGCGGTTGGTAAGGATATTAAAGAATATTTTCCCGGTTCCAGGCTATCCCATGTAATCGCAACAGGTATCCCGGAACTTGGCCAGCGGTGCTCTCTAAAAACCGAGGCAGTGCTGCTGGTAAATCGTATTCCTCTTAAACATAATGGCAAGATCGTGGGTGTCATTCTGCAGACGGTACTGCGCGACTATAAGGATTTTATTGATCTTGTGAGAAAACTTAATATGTTGGAGCGGAAAGTCAAACACCAGGAGATGGCCCTGGAAACGATATTTTCCCCCAAATATACCTTTGATTCCATCATTGGTGAAAGCAAAACGATTAGGGAAGTAAAACTTCTGGCCCAGAAGTATGCCAGAACAGATTCGCCCATCTTGATTCTTGGCCCAACGGGCACCGGCAAGGAATTATTCGCTCATGCCATGCATGCCGCGAGTTACCGAAACTTAGGGCCATTTGTCTGCCTTAACTGCGCCGCAGTCCCCAAGGACTTGTTGGAATCGGAACTGTTCGGTTATGAAGAAGGAGCCTTTACCGGCGCCAAAAAAGGTGGCAAGCCGGGTCGCATCGAACTGGCCAATGGCGGCACCCTGTATCTGGATGAAATAGGTGAACTGCCCCTGGCTGCCCAAGGCAAACTGCTACGAATCATTGAAGATAAGGTGCTCACCAAGGTCGGTGGGATAAAATCCTCTGAGATTGACTTCCGATTGATTGCTGCGACGAATCGTGATCTTCAAGCAATGATTCAGCGGGGAGAGTTCCGGCAAGATTTATTTTACCGACTCAACACCATGATATTGAATATCCCGCCTCTGGCCAAGAGACCAGAAGATATTCCACTCTTAATTAAACACTTTTTAAAAGCCGCAGGCAGACCGGGATGTCGCTTGCATGAAGAGACCCTGGGGGCTTTCGCTCATTACCAGTGGCCGGGGAATATCCGCGAGCTGAAAAATATTATCGAGAGAGCCCTGAGCCTGTGCGAAAAAGATGAATTAAAATTGGAGCACCTGCCCGTGGAAGTGCTTGAGCCTAGTTTTACCATAAATCTGTACGGTAATCCGGACAACTCCTTAGCCCAGAAAATGACTAACTTTGAAAAGACACTACTGCTGAATGCGTTACAGGCCACTCAGGGCAATATGTCTAAGACCGCTAAATTACTAGGTATTTCAAGGTCTGCCTTGTATGAGAAATTTCAAAAATATGACTTAAATTATTCCAAGAATTGATTTTTGTCCGGATTTCCTTACATGTCCTGATCTCCTGACAATCTTCCACCCAATCCCAGCTTTCCAGATAGCCCCGGTTCCCGCGGTCATATTTAATAATCCATTAAATTACAGCAAGTTATTGTATTTCCTGCCTGGCCCATAAGCATATTCCATTTGGCACTCTTCTTGAATTTACCCTTGCCAAACAGACTTCGCATATCAGCACAAAACCGTGTACCGGTACTTCTGAGGAGGAAATCATTCATGGGCTTTAGGGTTATCAGGAAGGGTTTCATCACGCCGCGCTGTACCGCTGCCTGTCCAGCTGGGGTGGACGTGCCCCGCTATATCCGGGCGGTTCGTGATGGTCGATTTGATGAGGCGGTAGCCGTACTAAGAGAACGGTTGCCTCTGCCCACAGTCTGTGCTGACGCCTGCTTCGCTCCCTGTGAAGATGCCTGCGCCTATAAGCAGTTTGGCGATCCCATCGCCATCCGGGCTTTAAAGCGGGCGGCGGTGGATAAAGGGGGTGACAGCTGGCTCACTAACCAGAAAAAAACCCCGCCTTCGGGCAAAAAGGTGGCAATTATCGGCGCCGGTCCGGCTGGACTGACCGCGGCCTACTATTTGGCTACTCTGGGTCATCAGGTAACCATTATTGATACCTTCCCCAAGCCGGGGGGGACGATGCGTTATGGCATACCCAAATATCGTTTGCCCGAGGCCAGGCTGGACAAAGATATCAATGTCATTCTGGAGATGGGGGTAACGTTTCAAGGGAATACCGTGGTAGGCAAAGATGTCACCTTGGAGGATCTCAAACAGGATTACGACGCGGTGTTCATTGCGGCGGGAGCCAGTGCTTCAGCCAAAATTCCCGTGGCGGGGGCCGATAAAAACGGCGTCTATTGGGGCCTGGACTTTCTTCGGGGTGTGGTCCTGGGGACGAACGGCCCAATCGGGAGCGAGGTTGCCGTCATCGGCGGCGGCAACGTGGCCATCGACGTCGCGCTCACCGCCCGGAGGCTGGGGGCCAAGAGAGTCAACCTCTTCTGCCTGGAAAAACGTGAAGAGATGCCGGCCCATCCTTTTGAAATCGCCCTGGCCGAAGAGGAAGGCATTGTCATCAATAACCAGTGGGCCCCGGCGAAAATTTTTGGAGCCGATAACGTAACCGCCCTGAAGGTAAAGCGCTGTATTGCGGCATTTGACCAGACCGGGAAATTCAACCCAACCTATGATGAAGAAACCACTGAGAAAATCAACGCCGACACGGTCATCCTGGCCATCGGCCAAACCCCGGCCCTCGATTTTGCCGAAAAGGCCCAGGTGAAGCTGAATGGGAGCCGGGTGGTGGTGTGCGAACGGGGCCGCTGTACCAACGTCCAGGGAATTTTTGCCGGGGGCGATGTGGTTACCGGCCCGGCTTCCATCATCAGCGCCATTGCCCAGGGGCGTAAGGCTGCAGAGGCGATCGACAAATCTCTCGGCGGCCAGGGCGACGCCTCAGAGACCCTCGCCGCGCCCGAAGATTTTGTGGAACTCGAGGAATTCATCCCCATTGTGGAGCCTCGCCATGATCTCCCGCATCTCAAAGATTGGGAAAGTGTCCTGGATTTCGAGCATGTGGAACTTCCCATGACCGACCAGGACATAAAGGCTGAAGCCTCCCGCTGTTTAAATTGTGACGCCCGCAAATTCGAAGTAGTGCTCGAAAGGGAGAATTGCAAGGAGTGCGGCTACTGTGCGGAAGTTTGCGGGGTCGCCACCTTTGCCCCCGCCGCCGGTTTCACGCAGAAGGGCTACCGGCCCATGGAGGTCAAATCCTCCGACCATTGCGTGAGCTGCTTCAAGTGTTACTTTGTCTGCCCTGATTTTGCCATCGATGTCAAAGAAGTGATTAAGGACATTGCCTCCTAAAAACAAGGGGAAATTATATGAAACGCTTTTTGGAAACCGGAAATTTCGCCATTGCTGAGGGAGCCATAATCGCCGGCTGCCGGTTCTTTGCCGGATACCCGATTACCCCGGCCACTGAACTGGCTGAATCCATGAGCCTGCGCCTGCCGCAGGTTGGCGGGGTTTACCTTCAGGCCGAAGACGAGTGCGCCGCGATGCATCTGTGCATCGGCGCCTCGCTGGGAGGCATGAAGGCCATGACCGCGACTTCCGGCCCGGGCTTCATTCTTTATGCGGACCCCTATGGCTGGGCCCTGGGATGCGAGATGCCCATGGTGGTCCTGAACTCCGGCCGGGTCGGTCCGGTATCCGGGATTACCGGGGCCCCTGGCCAGGGGGAGTTTTACAATACCCGTTATCCCACCCAGGGAGGCAATTTCGAGAGTGTCGTCCTGGCGCCGAACTCGGCTCAAGAGGCTATGGCCATGGTAATTGAGGCCTTTTACCTCTCCGAACGGTTGCGCATGCCGGTCACGGTCCTGGCAGACCAGTTGATCACGGATGGCTGGGAGGATATTTCGATTCCCGAAACCGAGGCGGAAATGAAAGAAATGGGGTTCCGGTTCTGGCCCCGACAATTTAACCCCGGCCCGAATTTTTATCCGGCCACGGATGCGCTGGACATCCCGCCGGTGCAGATGGGTAAAAACACAGGCGGCCTGTGTTCCGACTGGACGCCGACGGAACAGGGCTACGATATCGAAGAGGTGGAAGATCACCACAAGCATGCCTACCGGCTCATTTACAAGGTGCGGAACAATCGGGAACTCTTTAACCACCATTACGAGAAAAAGTACATGGACGACGATCCGGATTTGGTCGTCGTGTCCTATGGTACTCCCTCCCGGGTGGTGAACACCGCAGTAGGCCGGGCCCGCAGCCAGGGGATGAAGGTTGGCTCCTTGCGGCTGATCAATTTGTGGCCCTTCCCTGACGAGCACTTCACCAGAAAAGCCAAATACCTGGCCGTAGAACTCAACTGGGATGGCCAACTGGTGCGGGAGGTCCAGCGGGCGGTCACGCGTGACGCAGAAGTGCACTTCCTCGGAATCTGCGGAGATCTGCCCACCAACCAAGACCTTCTGGAAACCTTTGACAAGATCTTAAAAGACCAGCCTCTGCAGCGGAATGGCTGGGAATGGGAGGCCTGGTGATGGAGTTATATGCCAGCAAGTTGATCGAAGAATATTTGCGCCCCCGGAAAATACCCAGCACCGCCTGTTCCGGCTGTGGCCTGGGCATGAATCATAAGGTGGTGATCCAGGCCTTTAAGGAACTGGGGCTGAAAACGGCAGATATTATCTGGGGCACGTCCATCGGCTGCGCCGGCCGGCAGACCTTTGCCACCTTCAAGGGCGACGGCTTCGCAGGGACTCACGGCCGGGCTTACGCCATTGCCCGAGGCCTGCGCATCGCCTTGCCTCCGGAAAAGAAGATTGTTCTGAGTGTCGGTGATGGAGACGCCTTCGGCATCGGCCTGATGCACCTGATCCATGCCGCCCGGGTCAACGCCGATATCACGGTCATTGTGCATGATAACCTGGGATACCAGTCCACCGGCGGTCAATTCGGCTTCACGACCCCCATGGGAGTCAAAACCGATTCCAGCCCCTACGGGATGTTCGAACACAACCTGATGAGCGAAGGCATGGATGTGATGCACATCCTGAAAGGCGCCGGCGCCACCTTCCTGGCCCGCCATGTCGTCTTGGCGGACGGCTTCAAGGCAGTGGAAAGTGTTAAGAAAGCCATGCTTAACCGCGGGTTCTCCCTGGTGCACATGCCGCATCCCTGTGTCACCAACTTTGCCATGAAGCATCTGGGGTCACGGGTTCCGGTGGAAATTTTCCGGTGGTTCAAGAAACACGCGGCCCCCTTGGGCCAGGAGACCCCGGAGACCATTTGGGCTACCGGGGTCTGGCACGACGCCAGCAATTCCAGACCCGAATTTTCCGAAGTGATGTGGGGAGCAACCGAAAAGATCAGGAGGACCGGCGCACTATGAAAGACAGAATCGAATTGGTAGCGAGCGGCTTCGGCGGCCAGGGCGTGGTGCGGTTGGGCCAGATCCTGGGTGAAGCCGGTGTGAAGCAAGGTCTCCGGGTCACCATGCTGAAGAGCCATGGCACCGAAATGCGGGGTGGATATGTCAGGAGCCAGGTGGTGTTGGCCAAAGAGGTGGTCGATAGCCCCATGTGTGAATGTCCCGACTTTCTCGTCGCCTTGTCATCTGCGGCCTATAACCGCTTCAAGCATACCGTTGCCGACAATGGGCTGATTATCTATGACCCGGACTTCGTGGAGGAGGTCGACAACACGCTGACCTGTGCGCAACAGGCCCTGCCGGCCAAAAAGCTGGCAATGGACAATTTCGGCAAACCCTTGTTCAGCAACTCCGTGGTGTTGGGAGCTATCGCCAAACTGCTGGAAAAGGAGGGAGCCGTCACGAAGGAGGTGCTCCTGGAAAGCCTGCTGGCCATCATCCCCAAATTCAAGGAGGAAAATAAACAGGCCTTCGAATTGGGTTATAAGTCCATCTGAAGATTTCAAAACTCGGGCAGGGGACCGGTCTTTCAGAGCCGAGCGGGGTTGAAATGGCCGGCCTCAGACCCGAGGGCATCTCTCTCGCCCTCGGTACGGCCATGAGGAAATATGCACCGTTAAGGCATCCAAGATGATCTCCTGGAATTAATATGAAACCTGACGTTTTGACGTCTGCACGATGTTTTGCCGATCAAGCCCGGTGCTTCAGCCAAGAGAGGCGCTGGCAAAGCATTTTAGGTCCTCCCGGGTCACCCCACAACCATCAATATTGGCCGATATCAAATGGTTGGTCCATCACCAGCCAAGCCGCGCCAAGCCAGTCTTTGAGCAGCATGCTTTCTAAGACTGGCTTTTTAATTTTATAAGAAGGGGATAGAGGCTATGCGTTCAGTAAGGTTTCTCGTGGATAAACAGGCTGAGTTACAGCCTGACAAGGTTTTTATGTTCGCTCCGGAGCCCAAGCTGGAACTCACCTTTGCCCAGCTCAAAGAGTCTTGCATCAAACTGGGGAAGCAAATCCTCAAGATGGGTCTGCAAAAGGGGGACAAGGTCTCCTTTTTCATGGGCAACGGCTACCAGACCATGAAGATTTTCCTCGGGACCATGTATGCCGGCATGGTCGTGGCGCCGCTCAACCTTGTGTCCCAGCCCACCCAACTGCAATATGTTCTCGACCACTCCGACACCAAACTGGTCTTTGTGACGGAATTGAACCGGGAGCGCCTGGAAGAGGCTTTGAAGGAAGTGCCCCGAGACGTCAAGGTAATGGGTATTGATAAACATGCGGAGGAAATCTTTCCCGCTGAAGATCTTTCCGGGTATCTGCTGCCCGAAGTAACGGAGGACGACCCGGCTCTGTTGCTCTATACCTCGGGCACCACCGGCCTCCCCAAAGGAGCCATTCTGACTCACAAAAATATGGTGGCCGGCGGGGAAAACGTCACGTTAGCTCACTGCCTGACGGCAGCCGATCGGGGTTTGGTATCCCTGGCCCTTTATCACATTAACGCCGAGATCGTCTCGGCGATGGCACCGCTGGTGAGCGGGTCTTCCGTGGTGGTCCCGGAACGGTTTTCGGCCACCGCCTTCTGGCCCCTCATCTCGGAATATCGGTGTACCTGGTTCTCATTTGTCCCCACCATCTGTTCTTATCTGGTGAGCGGTACGGAAATCGAAGGGCAAGGCTATCACTTGAGCCAGATTCGATTCGGGCGGTCGGCTTCCGCCCCCCTGCCCCCCTCCTTACAGCAAGAGTTCGAGAAAAAATTTAACTGCCACATTGTGGAAACCATGGGTCTCACCGAGTGCGCCGCCCCGGTATTCTCCAATCCTCTGGACCCTGCCAAACATAAAATCGGCTCTCCCGGCCAGGCCGTAGGCTGCGAGGCCAAGGTCGTGGACCGCCAGGGCAACGAGATACCCCGCAGGACTCCTGGGGAAATCCTGATTAAAGGCGATAACGTCCTGAAGGAATACTACAAGGCTCCGGACAAAACCGCAGAGGCCCTGGAGCCGGACGGCTGGTTCCATACGGGAGACCTGGGCTATATGGATGAGGATGGCTTCGTCTTTATTACCGGCCGTTTGAAGGAACTGATCATCAAAGGAGGAGAAAACATCGCCCCCCGAGAGATAGATGAGTGTTTCTACAAACACCCCGCTATCCAGGATGCGGCCGCGGTGGGCATACCGGACAAAAACTACGGCGAAGAGATCATGGTGTGCTATACCACGAGACCCGGTTGCTCGGTCACCGAAGATGAGCTTAGGGAACATTGCCTGGTGAATTTGGGCAAATACAAAACTCCCAAGGTGATGGTCCAACTGGAGGAGTTGCCCAAAGGCCCCTCCGGCAAGATCCAGCGGCTCAAGTTAAAGGAAATCGTCGGGATTGGTTCATAACATGACCCGTTGGTTGACAGGAGTGCCCCCATGACCAGGCTGACGGTCATCGGCCGTTAACGGCTGCAGCCCGCATTGGGACGATCGAGAATCTTTGAAAATTAACGTTAATGAGGAGGTTCCCATGGCTAATCCAAAAAGTCCAGTCAGCCCGGATGGTGCGGCGGTAAAAAGCCGTTTGTTCAGCACGTCGACATTGATGACCATTATTTTCTGTTCGTTATACTTCCTCATGTATCTTGACCGCGTCAACATTTCCATGGCCGCCAAATCGATAATCAAGGATTTTAACCTGTCGCACGTTCAGCTTGGCGTCGCCTTCTCGGCCTTCTCCTGGCCGTACCTGATCGGACAATGGGTCGGCGGCTGGTCGGCCAATAAAATCGGGGCCAAACTCACCCTGGCCCTTTGCGTCCTCGTGGCCGGGGTGGCAACTTTGCTCAGCGGCGTCGTCGTGGGGTTGGCAACCTTGTTCGCGGCCAGGCTGTTTGTGGGTATTGGTGAAGGTCCGGTCTTTTCCGCCGCCACCCAGGGGATGAAACACTGGTATTCCGGGAAACGCTACGGGTATATTCAAGGCATAACGCACGCCGCCGCCCGGTTCGGAGGGGCCTTGGCCCCGCTCATCGTCGCCTGGTGCATCGCCCTGTCCGGCTGGCGACTCTCATTTTGGGTGTGCGCCATTATCACCCTGGCTTGGCTGGCCATCTGGTGGTGGAATTTTACCGAAGACCCCCGGGACCATCCGCATATCACCGAAGCCGAAGTAGCTGAATTAGTCCCTCCCACCAAAGGGGTGCGGCATGCCCGCACTCCCTGGTGGCCTTTGATAAAGCGCATCTTCCCGGTGACGATGGTGGATTTTGCCTATGGCTGGATGCTCTGGGTGTTTATTTCGTGGATTCCCCTTTATTTCATGACTCGTTTTCACCTGAATATAAAATCTGCAGCCTTAAGTACTGCGATCACCCTCATTGCCGGCGTTATCGGGGATACCTTTGGAGGCGTAGCTTCCGATTGGCTGCTGGAGAAAACCGGCAGCAAGCTGATCGCGCGCAACGTCTTCATCGCCGTCTGCCTGTTAATCGCCGCCGGTTGCCTGGCAGCCACCATGTTTACCAACAATATTAACCTGGTTACCTTTCTGCTGTTCGCCACTTTCTTCTCCTCTGAGGCCGTGTGTGGGCCGATCTGGGCCGTGCCCATGGATATCACCCATGAGTATGCCGGTATCGGCGGCGGCATCATGAATTCCGGCTTCGCCATCGCCGGCGTAATATCCCCCATCGTCTTTGGCTGGGTGATCGATCGCTTCAAGAGTTTTTCTGTATCTTTCTGGCTTACGGTCGGGATTTGCGTCATGGGTGCCTTCCTTACCATTTTCATGCGGCCGGATCGGCCTTTCATCCCGCCCAAAGAGGTTTTGGACAGTCAGGCCGAGTGAAAGCGGCAAAACTGATCCGAACTGGTAACTCGATGGCCTGAAATTTCAGGCCATCGAGCCATGCCAGGGATTGCACGGTGGCCAATGGGTAATTAATCTTTGTTCCATGGGAATTCTTAGACCTGTCCCCCATGGACATCCTTTCTCTCAGGCGCAGCAATCTTAAAATTCCCAAATCGCCTCGAATGACCAATGTGGTTTTTAACCAGGGATGACCATGATATTGGAGCAGATATGGAGCTTTTAGAAGGCGTGACGACCAGAAAAAGCCTGCGGGCGTTTACATCACAGACGATACCTCGGGGCCTGATAACCCGGATCCTGGATACGGCGCGCTGGTCTCCTTCCTGGGGGAATACCCAACCCTGGGAACTGGTAGTGGTGGCAGGGGCAAAGGTGAAGCAGCTCACGCAGGAATTGGTGGCCGCATGTGAGGGAAAGGTGTCTCCCAACCCCGACGTCCCCATGCCCCAGACCTTTCCCGACGCTTATAAAGCCCGCTATACGGCCTGTGCCGTCGGCCTTTTTGGAACCATGGGGATCGCCCGGGATGACAAGGCGAGCCGCTGGGCCCACCTGGTGAAGATGACCGGAGCCTTCGGGGCGCCGGTGATCATCTATGTCATTTTCAATGCTGCACTGACCGAGCCTTACACCATGTTTGACCTGGGGGCTATCACCCACGCTATCTGCCTGGGGGCCCACGCCCTGGGTCTGGGGACCTGCATCGAAGCTCAGCTGGCCCGCTACCCCGACCTGGTTCGAAAACACCTCAATCTGCCCGCATCCCACAAAATCGCGGTGGGCATTGCCTTGGGGTATCCCGACCCCGGGGCCCCGGCCAACGCCTTCCGCACCGACCGGGAGCCGTTGGAGAAATTGGTGCGCTGGGTGGAATAGCCACTAAAGACTTATGCCTCCAGGCCTAGGAGATGATATGTCAAGACCTAATTGTATTTTTTGCAAGATAGTGTCAGGACTGGCACCTTCGGTTCGGGTATTAGAAACGGAGCGGGTGTTGGCATTTTTAGATATTTTCCCGGTACATTTTGGGCATACCGTGGTCATACCAAAATCCCATTATGAGAATTTCTTGGATCTTCCGGATGATCTATGGCTGGAAATGAGTCAGGTTAGCCGAAAGGTGGCTAAGGCTTTACTTCAAGTCCTTAAGGCCCAGGGGTTCAATGTGGCGATGAATAATTTTGAAGCCGCCGGGCAGATTGTGTTTCATGCCCATATCCATGTGATCCCCCGTTATTTCGGGGACGGTTTACACCTTCTTCCACCAGAAAAGAAAAAATATCAGGGCGTGGAAATGGCGCAAGTCGGCCGCCAGCTTTGTGAAGTCTTAGCCAGCCTCTGATTACAGGTACAAAAACCCGTAACCAGTTTTTACCGCGCGCCTCTGAAACACATGTATGAATATTTCCTGCTGTGCCTGATCATCGCCTTCGCCGGTTTCACGCAGGGCTTCTCCGGGTTTGGCGCGGTGCTGGTCTCCCTGCCCTGTCTGACCCTTTTGCTCCCGATCAAAACCGTCGTTCCGCTGGTAAACCTCATGTCTTGCTGTATAAACCTGATACTCATTATCCAGCTGCGCCGTCACCTGCAGTGGCCGAAAATTCTCCCCTTACTGCTGGCCTCACTCCCCGGTATCCCCCTGGGGGTCTATTTTTTAAAAACCGTCGCGCCCTGGAAGTTGGAACTTTTACTGGGAGCGGTGCTCATCAGTTTTCCGTTTTACTCCCGCTATACCAGGACAAGCGCACGGAGCCTACATCAGGGATGGGCCTACCTGGCGGGTTTTTGTTCGGGGTGCCTGGGAGGCAGTCTGGGGACGAATGGGCCTCCCATCATTATCTATACCGCGCTGCAGCCCTGGGACAAGGATGAAATGAAGGCTACCCTGGTGGGCTTTTTTTTCATCGCCCATCTGGGTGCGGTCGGATTTCAAGCCTTCAGTGGCCTGGTCACGGCCAAAATAGTCACGTTGGTTTTCGGGTCTCTCCCCTTCCTGGCTTTGGGAGTATTCTGCGGTTCTTTCTGCTACACGAAAACCGCGTCCGAAAGTTATAGAAAGATAATTACCGTCATGCTTTTTGCGATGGGCCTCTTCCTTATGGTTAAGGCGGCTCAGGGATAGATCAGGTCTCTTAAGAGAGGGGAAATATGCATTTTATAGCCGCACATCAGCTTAGAGAAATACTTAAAAGCGATAACGAGTTCGCCCTCCTGGACGTGAGGGAGCGTAACCCTTTTTCCAAACAACATCTGTTGCTCTCTTCCTGTGTTCCGTTAAGTCAGCTTGAACTCATGATCAGCGATCTCGTGCCCAGGTTGTCAACCAGGATTGTTCTCGTCAGTGAGGGTCCGGAAGACATTTATCGCCTGGATGAAAGAGCGGTGCTGCGCCTGCACGAGCTGGGCTATACCGATATTGCCATTCTTGAAGGTGGAATTTTCGGTTGGAGGGATGCCGGCTTCGAGCTGTTCTCCGGCGTCGGTTCGTATAGCAAAGCCTTTGGCGAGTGGATCGCGGAGACCTATCATACCCCTTATGTGACTGCGCCAGAAGAGCACCATAAGATTAAAAACCACGAAAACCAAATCATTCTTGATTGCAGGCCAACAAGCGAATACCACCGTATGACTATCCCGGGGAGCATCAACGCTCCGGGCGCCGACCTGGTTTATCGAGTGCACGACGCCGTGACGGATCCGAATGCCCTGGTGGTGGTGCATTGCGCCGGGCGCACGCGGAGCATACTTGGCACTCAGTCACTGGTCAACGCCGGTATCCCCAATCCTGTGGCGGCTTTGGAAAACGGCACGATGGGCTGGCAGCTCGCCGGTTTCGAACTGGAATACGGACAGACCCGCTCAGCTCCCTCGCCTTCTCCCGAAGGGCTCGCCCGGGCCAAAGAATGCGCCTCCAGGGTAGCCGGGCGCTTCGGAGTGCGAAAGATACCTTATGAGATATTGAAGCAATGGATGGCCGAAGGCGGCGAAAGGACTCTGTATGTCATTGATGTGCGGCTTCCGGAGGAATTTGCCGCTGGGCATCTCAATGCTTCATGCCATGTCCAGGGGGGCCAGCTAATTCAGGCAACCGATGAATACATCAGCGTTTTCAATGCACGGATAGTACTTCTGGATGACACGGAGGTCCGTGCCACCATGACTGCCTCCTGGCTGATTCAGATGGGCTGGTCGGAGGTCTACGTGCTGGAAAACGGGATCACTAACCTGCCTTTGACTCAGGGCCCCTATAAGCCACGCGTGCTCGGTTTTGAGAAGGCGAGCATTTTGACCTCCGAGGAGGTGAAGAAAAGGTTGGAGAACTCCGGGAAAGGAGTGGCCCTAGTGGACGTAGCTTCCAGCGCATACTACCAAGCAAAACACATCCCGGGGGCCTGGTGGGGCATACGCTCGAGGTTGGGAGTGGATCTTTCGAAGCTTAGTCATATCCAGACACTTATCTTAACATCTGAGGATGGCACTCTGGCTCATCTGGCGGCAAGGGATTTTCACGGTCTGGGATTCGAGCCCGAAGTTCTGGTACTGGATGGAGGGACAACCGCCTGGAGCAACGCCGGGCTCCCAACCTCGAAGGGTATGGAGCACGCCATGAGCGAGTTACATGATGCGTGGTATATGCCTTATATGCACCCGGATGCCCCGGAGCGGGCCAAAAGCATGTATTTAGAATGGGAGTATGGCCTCGTTGCCCAGATTGAACGCGATGGTACCGCCAAGTTTCGGATATTTCCGGATAAATAAAGATAAGCCGGCATGGGGTAGCGTCTCTTGAAGCAGCTTTGCAGGAAGCAAGGGAGCCAATCCCTATGCCGCAAACGGCTCCTGCAGCCAGGAGCTTCAGCTGGGCAAAGTAGATAAGGGGCCACGGAATGGCGCCATGGAGTTAAGCCAGACGTCCTCAGGCAATTTAATTCCATGCCATATTTTTCGGGGGGTGTGACCACCCCTGGCAAAGCCAAGGCACCTTACCGAGACTTGACATCGCCAGACTCATTCATCGGATGCTTCCTGAAAAAGTCCCAAATAGCTTGACTGGCATCCCAGGAACGATTAGTTTCACCAATGACTTTCTTCGGCAGATATTGATATGCGCCAGGCCAAGTGTGACCCCCTCCCTCAACCTGATAAAGTATTACCATTATTCTCTTTCGACACAGGCTATAGGATGCGCGGCTCACCCCTCCCCCCATATCTACCACTTCCGGCTTAGCAGCACACGTAACACGCCCAACCCAACCTGCCATCGTTGCCGCCACTGATTCTACCAGCCCTCCCCCTTTCGTGAGCCCGCCCTCCCATGGGACGATGGGATCTGCGGTACCATGGATTTGGAGCACGGCAACAGGCCTTTTAGGGTGGCAGGTTCGTTCTATTTTCGGTGCAATGGTTCCTGCTACTGCGGCAATGGCAGCAATTTTTTCCGAGAGTTCGCACGCCAGGCGGTGAACAAATGTCGCTCCATTCGAAAAACCTGTCGCATACACCCGATGGCGATCGATGTTGAGCGTCTGACTGAGTGAATCAATCAGCCTCACAGTGAACTTTACATCATCCACCCCTTTGGCCTCAGCCTTCCCTGTCCCGTGACCGGCGTTCCAGGAACGCCCGACCCCGTTCGGATACACCACAATAAAACTCTGCTTATCGGCAAGGTCTGATAGATTGGTGAGCTTCTCCATTTTCTTGCCAGTGCCCAGGCGACCATGGAAAGCTAAAACGAGCGGTGTCGGTTGCCTGGAATCATATGTGGGGGGAATATGAAGGAGATAACTTCGCCTAAGATTGTCAACCTTGAGCTCCCCTTGGAGATCCCCCGCCCCCATCAGCTCTTCCTCCTGGGCATTCTGCTAATCGCAGGAAACCCAAAAACCCGGCGATTGTAGGTCCCACGGAGGACCATGGATTACCCTCCTCATGGCCAGGTTACCTTTTGGATTCAATGGGTTCCC
This sequence comes from Desulfobaccales bacterium, assembly GCA_049696835.1. Lineage (GTDB taxonomy): Bacteria > Desulfobacterota > Desulfobaccia > Desulfobaccales > 0-14-0-80-60-11 > 0-14-0-80-60-11. Next base: position 307 of record JBAVUP010000139.1, on the reverse strand, counting down.
TTTAACTTGCTATCTCAAACCAGCCGGGAGGGTTCATAACAATCAAGATTATGCGGCAACCTTGGCCATCGCAGTCAAAAAATGGTTTGGAGGACCTCGGTGCCAGGAGAAATCCCGAAAGTTTCCGGGCTCTTAGCCGAATCCTCTTATCGGCGATGATAGCAACTAGCAAGAGTTAAAGTTTGTTTGCCATCAGGAAAAATTGAATCTCATTCCAACCAATCTACCAGATGCCCCTCGTTGGAATCCCTGCCAAATACAGATTTGCTTTTTTTCCCGGGTCTATCACGAAACCTCACCTGGGGCC
>JBAVUP010000138.1:0-29398 GCA_049696835.1 Desulfobaccales bacterium | reverse complement strand
GTATGGGGGTGGCCGCAACCGCGGGGGCAGCCGGGGCCGCGGCTGCCATCTTGGCGGTGGTGGCCGCCTCCAGGTCGCCGTGACTGTCGCTGGTACAGCCTGCCAGGGCGAGCGCCACCGCGAGAGCGGCCGCCAGCCGGGGGGCAAATATCCGGATGGACAAGAAAGACCTCCAGGTCGAAATCTGATAAAGGCGAGTGCAGCCTGCCTCTCGTCAGTATATTAGTTAATCAAGAATATCAGGATGGTCAACCATAAAATCACTCTGATAAACCGGCCTAGGTTTTTGCAACATCTTCTTTGCCGACCGGTTCAACCACTACGCCAAGCATTTATGCCCTTCCCGCCGGTATGGTGGCCTTCTTTGATCGCCGCCAAAGGAGGCGGTGGACGCCCAAGCCTGGAGAAAAAATGCATCTTTCCTGGAATTTTGCGCTATCATCCTTATAGAGTAAAGCATCGGAGCGGAAAAGGGGGCACTCATGGCTGACCACAAGGTGGCTTTTCCCCTGGTCATCGTGTTGATTTTTGCGGTCGTAGGGGGAGTCCTCTCTCTGGTTTTTAGTAATTTCCTCCATTTTTCCAAGACCTCGCAAATTTCCACCACGGCCCCGGCATCTCCCCCGGGTTCGTGCCGGGCGGTCTACAATCCGCCATCGCCCGAGGAGGCCCCTGCCAGCATCCGGGAGGCAGTCCTCCTGGGCTATAACCTCATGGTCAATACACGGCAATATGCAGCACGCTATGTGGACAACCGGCTGAGTTGCGCCAGCTGTCACTTTCAAGGCGGCATCACCGAAGGCGGCCGGAACGGGGGTTTATCCCTGGTGGGGGTGGGGGCTACTTATCCCAAATACCGGACCCGGGAAAAGTACGCCACGGATCTGGTGAGCCGCACCAACAGTTGCTTTGAACGAAGCATGAACGGCAAGCCCCTGCCGGCTGACAGCAAAGAGATGGCCGCGCTCATGGCCTACTATCAGTGGATATCCCGGGGACTGCCCATTTATGGGGACATCCCCTGGCTGGGGTTGCGACCTTTGAAGCAGACGGTTCCCCCGGATAAAAATGCGGGAGCCCGGCTTTACGGGGAAATGTGCGCCGCCTGCCATGGTCGACACGGGAAGGGCACCAAGGTCGCACCACCCCTGTGGGGGCCCGAGTCCTTTAATGATGGGGCGGGCACGTCTCACCTCCGAACTTTCTCAGCCTTTTCATTCCTGAATATGCCTTTTAAGAAGCCGCATTTGACCACAGACCAGGCCTGGGACGTGGCGGCCTTTGTGACCAGTCAAGGGCGGCCGCATTTTGTGAAGCGCTAAGGGGAGGGCGGGCATGGAATTCCCCCTCTTTCAGGTGCCTTATCTGGGAAACGGCATGACCATCGGCATCGTCGCGGTCGTGCACGTCCTCATCAGCCACGGCCTGGCCATCGGCGCCATGGCCATGGTGGTCCTCAGCGAATATCGGGGCTTTAGGGATCAGGACCCGCATTGGGAGAATTTCTCCCGGGGGTTGCTGTTGGCGGTCATCATCATTATCACCGGGGTGGGCGCCGTCACCGGCGTGGGCATCTGGTTCACCACCAGCGCCCTGTCGCCGCGGGGCATCGGCTCGCTCCTCCGGGTATTCTACTGGCCGTGGTTTACGGAATGGCTGATTTTTGTGACCGAGCTGGTGGTCCTGCTGGTCTACTATTTCACCTGGGACCGCTGGCTAGGGGCCCAAAAGCGGCGCCATGTGTACCTGGGGGCCGGCTACATTCTCCTGTCGTTGTGTTCCGCCTTCTTGATTACCGGGATACTGGGATTCATGCTCACCCCGGACGGCTGGCCCTGGGAGCAGAGCCTGTGGTCGGCATTTTTCAACCCCACCTTTTTGCCGCAACTTTTGCTCCGCCTGGCCATCGCCCTGACTCTGGGCTCGCTCTTCGCCATGGCCTACCTGCTCTTTACCCGCCGGGAACCTCGGTTCCGCCGACAGGCCTTGCACCTCTGCGGATCGATTTGCCTGGTCGCGGTGGCGCTGGTGCCTCCCCTAACCTGGTGGTATTACGCCGTGGTGCCGTCCCGCTATAAGACCCATCTCATTTACGGCATCCTGACTTCCCACCTGTCCCAGCACCCCGAAGTCTTGTTCGCCGCCGCAGCCATCGCCTTCGTGGGGCTCCTGGCCTGCGCCGGGTTGGCCTGGCGCCGCAAGACCTCCGCGGCTCGCGCCCTGGTGATTCCGGCCCTGGTCCTGGCGGTGGCCTTCGTCTTCGCCTTTGAACGGACCCGGGAATTCATCCGGGGCCCTTACCTGATGCCCGGGTATCTCTATGCCACCAACGTCCTGCTTCCGGAGAGCCCCTTTCTCGATCAGCATGGCCTGTTGCCCAATGCTTACTGGTTCAATATGCTGGGGCGGGACGACCCCGATAACCAGGGGGCCTTTCTGTTGGCCCAAAACTGCTCCGCCTGTCATACCATTGACGGCCTGAACGATATTCGCACCCGGGTGAAAAACCGTTCGGAAGACGGCATCTTCGTGTATCTGTCGCACATCGGCGAAATGGTGCCTTTTATGCCGCCGTTCTCCGGCACCGAGGCCGAGCGCCGGATTTTGGCCCGGTTCCTGTACCGCCTGGCCCAGGGCCGGATCACCCTCAGGGCGCCTTCCCGCTACACCCCCTTAACCGGGGAGGGGCGCCATGAATAAGCTGTTCGACCTTTTACTTGCCAAACCTCTGCCCGATGCCTGGCTGCACGGCCTGTTGTTCTTTGCCTTCACCCTCCACCTGCTGTTTGTCCTGATTACGTTGGGGACGGCCATCCTGGCCGTATTTTTTTTCGTGGATTTTCATTGGCGCGGTCGGTCTCAGGAACTTTTGCTGGACCGGCGGATTCTCCGCACCTTCATGGCCTATAAAAGCCTGGCGGTGGTGTTGGGGGTGGCCCCCTTGCTCCTCATGCAGGTTGCCTATGCCACGAGCTTTTTTACGGCCGTGAACCTCCTGGCTCCTTACTGGATGTTCATCATTGCCTTGCTGATCATCGCCTTCCTGTCCTTTGATATTTTGGGACACGGCATTGAAACCCACCGCCGCTACCATCTGGCCATCGCTCTGGTGGCCCTCCCCTGCCTGCTCCTGGTGCCGGGCATCTTGGTGGCGGTGCTCACCACCGTGGAAAACTCCGGCCGGTGGCTAACCATCGCCGAAAGCGGTTTCCGGCTCACCGGACCCCTGGCGTGGCACTGGCTCTTCCGCTTCCTGCATGTCCTGGGGGCTTCCCTGGTCGTGGGCGCGGCCTTTCATTATTTCTTCACCGCCAAACTGGATACGGGGAGGGCTGCCCTGCTCCCCTGGATGTCGACCGGCATCATGCTCCAGTTCCCCCTGGGTCTGCTCTTGTTCTCCTCTCTATTGCAGAAGCCCGATCCCATCATCCTGGCTGTCCTGTTCATCGGGGTGGGGGGCGCGGCCTTACTGTTATGGATCCTGGTAAGCAGCGTCAACCGGAGCTATCAAGTGAACCTCAAGACCGTAATCCCCCTGTTGATGCTGGTGCTGGTGTGCATGCTTCTCGCCCGGCAGTTGCTGCAGAATAACAAGGTCCTGCCCCTGGAAAAAACCGTCACGGCCAATGCCCGGCAATACCGCCAGGCGCTGCAACCTTATATGCAGGGGACTCTCAGCGCCTACCGCGCCTCCCTGGGGTTTTCCTACAATAATGCGGAAACGATCTATCTTCGGAGCTGCGCCTTTTGTCATGGCAAAAATGCCGACGGCAACGGCGTCGAAGCGCAAAACCTCGTGATCCCGGCGGAAGACCTGGCGGCCATCAGGACCACCCGTCCATATCTCTACCGCATTATCCTCTCCGGGGTGCCCGGCACCGGCATGGGCTATTTCACCATTTATGACCGCTACCAGGTGGACGATCTCATGGATTTTCTGGGAGAGAAATACCAGGTATTTGCCAAGCCGGGAGACCTCCCCCAACCCGTCTCCCCTCAGGCTCTGGCCCAGGCGGAGGCTACTTACACCAAGACCTGCGCCGCCTGCCACGGGCTGGATGGCGGGGGCTCTCCCGTGTCCCGGGGATTTCAACCCCCGCCCCCGGACCTTAGGTCTTATAGCCTGGCGCCCCACCGGACCTTTGCGGTCATTACCCAGGGTTATCCGGGAACCGTGATGCCGGGATTTGGGGAACTGGCCGCGGAAGTCCGCTGGGGATTGGTCAAAACGGTCTACGCCAAGAGAACGTCCTGGGATTAAGGGGGCAGTTCAATTGTTGTTCACCTAAACATTGGCGTTTTTTTGATTGTCGGGGCGGGGCTTCCCCGCCCAGCACCTGGCGCTTTGTAAACCAGGGCGGGGAGACCCCGCCCTTTCTGGGATTGCTCAGGTCCTTGCTGAGAACGTTTTATCCTGCTATCATCAGCGAGGCCTGACCGGCTTGCTTCCGGCGAACCACCCTGGTCTGCAGCCTCGTCAACGTGGTTAACCCTTACATGGCCCAAGGAACACCAATTCATCAAAATGCCAAGTCCCCTTCAATTGGGGGAATAACCGCCACCTTCCTTTATTTAGGAGCCACCGCCTACGGCGGCCTGGCCATGGTGGAGCCCATCCGGCGCCGGATCGTCCAGGAAAAGGGCTGGCTGAATCAAAAAGAGTTCTTGGATGGGCTGGCCCTCTGTCAGTTAGTGCCGGGGGCCACGGTGGTGCAACTGGCCACCTACGTGGGCTACCACCTCCGCAAAACCAGGGGCGCCTTGGCCGCGGCAGCCGCCTTTATCTTCCCCGCCTTTCTCCTCATGTTGGGCCTTTCCTGGCTCTACTTCAGCTATGGCGAGTTGGCCTGGGTGAAAATCGTGTCCAAGGGCCTGGGGGCCGTGGTCATTGCCCTGTTGGTCCAAACCCTGTGGCGTTTTCAGGATATTATCCGCCGGCATTGGCTGGATGCGGGCCTTACCCTGTTGACCCTGGGGGCGCTCTGGGGGGGAGCCAACTACCTGGCGGTGTTCCTGGGCGCAGGTCTTCTCCGGCTGGTTCTGGGTTGGAAACTGCTGCCGGTTTCCGGGTCCCCCGATGCGGGGACGGCCGGTCCCGCTCCCAACCCCGGGCTGGTGGTCATCCAGGTAGCCGGTTCATTGACCGTCCTGACCCTGCTGGTGTGGGGATTGTGGAACGTGAATAACCAGTTGGGGTTGATGTCCCTCATCTTTCTCAAGATCGGGGTTATCGCCTTCGGCGGCGGCTACGTCATGATCCCCATCCTCCAATGGGACATGGTGGACCACCTGGGCTGGCTCACCCTGCGCCAGTTCCTGGACGGCATCCTTATGGGATTTGTTACTCCCGGCCCCATCATTATCACCGCCACCTTTATCGGCTACTGGCTGAAAGGGCTGGTGGGGGCGGTGGTGGGCACCATCTCCATCTTTCTGCCCCCCATCCTGATAATCATCTTTTTGAGCCCATATTATCAATGGGTTAAGGAAACCCGCTGGATGCGCCCGGTGATCCAGGGCATTCTGTGTGCCCTGGTGGGGATGCTGATCCTGGTGGTTTTTCAAATGGGGCGGGCGGCCCTGGTGGATTGGCAAAGCTGGGTCATCATGGTGGGCGCGGCGGTGGCCCTCATTGCCTTTCGGATAAATCTCCTTGTGGTGGTGGTCGCCGCGGCCGGATTATCCCTGCTCATATTCTGAGCAAAAGATAAAATTATTTCAGGCGCGCCGGAATTCGAGGCCGCCGGGGTTCTTACAGTTAGAGATGGAGCGGTGGACCCCCCTCCCCTTTTTCCTTGAGGAGTGCAAGATGCGCGGCCGACCCAAGATTTTCCTGACGCTGTCATTTGCCTGCACCATGGCATGGTCTGCACCATGCCTGGCCATGGATTACCAGGCCCTCAGCCTGGAGGACTGTATGTCCCTGGCCCGGCAGTATAACCCGGTTCTGGCCGCCAGCCGGGAGAAGATCCAGGAGCTGACGGCAGATTACCAGGCGGCCCGATCCAAGTTTTTCCCCCGCCTGGTATTAACCTCCTACTATGACCGGCAGCCGCCCAACCGCTTTGCCCCGGGCGGCTTCACTCCGTTTGAGCTGTTCAAGCGAGAAGGCTATTCCGGCGTGCTTGGCAAGCAGATCATCTTTGACGGCTTGAAAACCTATTACAATACCCAGGCCGCCAGGACCGGGACGCAATCGCAGAAACAGGAAGTCCAAAGGACCGCCGACGAATTGGCCTTTACGGTGACCCAGGCGTTCTACCAGTTAATGGAGGCCAAAGAGAACCTGCAGGTGGCCCAGGAGGCCCTGCACCAGCGGCAGGAATTCGGCAAGTTGACTGAGGCCTTTTACAAGGCGGGAAAAGTCACCAACCTGGATTTTGTCCGGGCCCAGTCGCAGGTGTCCGAGGCCGAGCAGGCGGTGGTGGAAGCCCGAAACGCGGTACGCCTGGCCAAGGAAATCCTGGCCCGCACCCTGGGGCTGAAAGAGCAGGTCCAGGTAGATGTTAAAGGGAAACTCCCCCAGGAATTTGCCGCCGCGGGGGACATGAATTCATTATGGCAGGAAGTGCTCAAGAGTAACCCGGAAATTAAGAAATTGGATTTGGATATCGCCCAGAGCCGGACGTTGATCAAAGCGGCCCGGGGCTCGTATTTCCCGGAAGTCAGCTTGCAAGCGGGGAGCGATGTGCGCCACCGGGACCTGGGCGGCACCAAGCCGGAATGGATCGGGGGCGTCTTTATGGAGTATCCCTTCTTTGAGGGGGGCCTGACCAGGGCCCAGGTGGCCAAGGCCTCCTCCCAATATCAGCAATTGCTGGAGAAAAAGCGGGACCGGCTCAACGGCCTCAAGGTGGACCTGACCACGGCCTGGAAGGACCAGGAGAATTCCCGCCAGGGGGTGGCCACCACCAAACAAACCGTGGCCACCAACGCAGAGGCCTATGCCAGCGCCCAGGCCCTGTACCGGTATGGCAAGGCCATCGGCCTGGACGTGCTCCAGGCCCAGGTGGACCTGACCGGTTCGCGCTTCCAACTTATCAGGTATGCCGTGGCCTATGAGATCGGTAAGGCCCGCATTCAGCAGATCAAAGGCGCCGGTCCCTTTGAACCAGGCCGGCAGAACCACGGGGGTGTGAAGCAGTGAAACTTCCTGGAGGCAAGAAAGCCATCGGCATGGCCGTGGGACTGGTCATCCTGATGTTGTTAGGCTACCGCTTTTTCTGGTATTCCCCGCCCGTGCCGGTGGTCGTGGTCAAGGATATGGAGATTCAGGGCAAGGTGCAAGGGCCCGGCACGGTGCAATCCAGAGTGCCGGTAACGGTAAGCCCCAAGATTACCGGCATCCTGGAAAAGCTCTATGCCGACCAGGGCGACCGGGTACAGAAAGGGCAGCTCCTGGCGGAACTGGACGCCATCGAGCTGCGCGCCCGCGAGAATGCGGCCCGGGCGGCCATGAGCCGCGCCCAGCGCGATCTGGGCCGGGCCCAGGCGGATATGGGCAAGGCCCGGGCCAACCTGGGGTTAGCGCGCAGCAATTATCAGCGCGACCTGGAGGTCTTCAAACCCGGTTACATCTCCCAGGCGGCCTTTGACACCACCAAGGCGCAGCTCAAGGTGGCGGAAAGCGAAGTGAACGCTTACCAGGCCACCGTCACGGCCTTGCAGGCGGGGGTAAAGCAGGCCGAGTCAGAGACCAAGGCCGCGGCGGCGCTCCACAATTACACCCGCATCCTGGCGCCCATGGACGGACTTATCACGGTGCGCAAGGCGGAAGTGGGGACAACCCTGGTCCCCGGCAGCCCCATTTTCCAGATGGTGGACCTGGAGCAGATCTGGATGGCCGCCTGGATCGACCAGGCCCTGGTGGCTCAACTGCGGAAGGGCCAGCCGGCCCGTATCACCCTGCGCTCCGGGCGACAGTTTCACGGGAAGGTGGCGCGGCTCAACCAGGAAGGCGATATGGTGACCAGGGAACTGGAAGTGGATGTGAAATTTGACCAGTTGCCCAAACCCCTGGTTATCGGTGAGGAAGGGCAAGTGGAGATTGACACCGGAACAGTTAAGGCCCCTGCGGTACCCTTGACCGCCATCATGGAGCGGGACAATAAAACCGTGGTCCTGGCGGTGGACCAGGGCCGGTTGGTCTTCCACCCCGTCAAGACTGGAGTGAATGACGGCAAGAGGATCGCCGTCTTAAAAGGTCTCAAGGAGGGGGATCTGGTAGTGGCTCAGCCGACGAATCTGAAGCCGGGAACGCGGGTCCAGCCGGAGGTCAAGACCCCGGGATCCAAGGGGAAATGATGGACCTGGCCGTCAAAGACCTTAAACGCCACCTGGGGCGGTTTCTCACCACGGTAATCGGCGTGGGCCTCCTATTCGGCACCGTTCTGGCCATGAACGGCGTCTATCGGGGGGTGGTCTTCGAGGGGATTTCCTTAATCGAAGTCCTTAACCCCGACCTGTGGGTGGTGGAACGCTTCCGAGGCGGGCCCCTCAGCGAACAATCCACCCTCAGCGAGGACTTCCATTACAGCGTGGCCGCAGTCCCGGGGGTGGCTCAGGCCAGCCCCTTCATCGTCTACCCCGTGGAACGGGAGATTCACGGCAAGAGCAAACGGTTCACCATCATCGGCTACGACGTCTTCGGCGGTCTGGGCGGCCCCGACAAATTGACGGCCGGCCGGGGCATCAGCCGGGCCCACTATGAGGCGGTGGCCCACAAAAAGCTGGGCGTCTCCCTGGGCGAAAAGATCCCTTTAGGCCTGCACCGATACACGGTGGTGGGCCTGACCGACGACATCACCTCCCCGGACGGTGAACCGGTGATCTTTCTCTCGCTTCCCGATGCCCAGGAGGTCCTGTTCCAGCGGGACAACGAAACGGTGCGCAACCAGCGGGAGCGCCTGCGCCGCACCCTGGCCCGAAATTTCGTCAATTCCCTGGAGGCTGCCAAGTTACTGCCGGCTTTGCAGTCGGACACTCACACCATTAACGCCGTCCTGGTCAAACTGGCCCCGGGAGCCGACCGCCTGGAAGTGGCCCGGCATATTGAAGACTGGCTATACTTCTCAGTCTTTACCTCGCAGGAAGAGATTAACTTGATGCTCCGGGGCCGTCTGGCCAAGGCCCGGATGCAGCTCCTGACCTTTCGCATCATCCTCCTCATCGTCTCCATGGTCATCCTCACCCTGGTAATTTACACCTTCACCATGGAGAAGATTCGGAGCATCGCCATCATGAAGCTCATGGGCGCGGCCAACTGGGTGATCATCCGCCTGGTGCTGGAGCAGTCCTTGCTCTTGACCATCAGCAGCTTTATCATCGGCTGGCTGATCATTCATAATACCCAGGGCTTCTTTCCCCGGAAGATTTTTCTTACGCCCCTGGATGAATCCGTCACCTTCGGCCTGGCCCTACTGGGAGGCCTTTTCGCCAGCGGCCTGGGTATCTGGCAAGCCCTGAAGACCCAGCCGGCCCTGGCCCTGGGGGGGCATTGATGGAAGCCCTTAAGATTACCGGCCTGAGTAAGATCTTCGGGAGCGGCCGCCTGGAGGTGCGGGCCCTGGAAGATGTCAGCCTCAGCATCGCCGCCGGTGATCTGATAGCCCTGATGGGCCCCAGCGGCTCCGGCAAGACCACCCTGCTGTTGTGCGTCAGTCTGATTCTGGAGCCTACCGCCGGCACCGTCGTCTTTGACGGGGAGACCATTTATCAAGACGGCTGGACCAGCTTCGACGTGCGCCGCCTGCGCCGGGAAAAGATCGGTTTTGTCTTTCAGAGCGCCAACCTCATCCCCTTTCTCACGGCCCGGGAAAACGTGCTCTTACCCCAGGACCTGGTAGGGGTAAGGGGCGAGGCGGCAGAAAACCGAGCTCATGAACTACTGGAATACATGGAGATAGCCGAGCGGGCCGATTATCTGCCCGCCCTCCTTTCCGGCGGGGAGCAGCAGCGGGTGGCCATCGCCCGGGCCCTGGCCAACCGGCCCCGATTGATCCTGGCCGATGAACCCACCGCCTCTCTGGACACCGCCCGGGGCAAGAGGGTCATGGAGCTGCTGAAAAAGGTCGCGCGGGAAAACCAGACCGCGGTGATCGCCGTAACCCACGATGCCCGCATGATTGAAGGATTCGATTATGTTTACCATCTCAAGGACGGCCGTTTGAACAATCAGGTGAGCTGAAAGCCCTGCTAGGGTTTCATACCTCCCGACTACCTGCGATAAGCCTCACGGAGTGTCTTACCGGCACCGCCCCTGCCGCTGAACCCTGCCAACGCTACAGAACCCCAGGCTGCGCGTCCCGCCGTTTCCGGCTAAAAGCTCACCTCTCCCTGATGTTCCGCATACGAGAGTTCTTTCCGCAACCACTCGTTTTCTTTTGCCAATTCCTCCACCCGCTTTACCAGCCAGGCGATATCGGCCTGGGTGAGCGCGGCGGGTCCCTGCGCCAGCTTTGCCTTGATCTCGGAAATTTTGCGGTGGTCCATCATTGCCTCCCTGGGCTGCCGGGTTCGATCCGTGGATAAGCCGGAGGCGCTCCCGGCCCTCGCGCCTTTGCCGGCTCCCGGCCTCCCGGCCTGCCCCCCTCCCCGGCCGCCGCCGGCCGGGCCGCCGCCCCCTGCGTGCAGCCTGCCCCCAAACTTCAGATAGGAACGAGATGGTTCTGCCTCATACAATTTTTCTTGTATTGGTATGAATATTGCTATATAAAAGGCAGGGAGATATAAGTTCTGAACAGCACCCATCCTGTCTGCGATTATTTTACTCCCCCGGCTCAACCCAGTCTACCCCTAATCCTGAACCGAGCCCTTAATCCCTCGAAGTCAGAGGGGATAAATAGCGGAGAAGGGGTGATGCATCATCTCGCCTCACTCAGTCAGAGAAACCCTGAGAACCTCAGTCCTTTACTCAAGTTCCTGAACCTCTCCCACTCGGATATCCTCGACCACTTTCCCGAAGGCGTGTTTCTGGTCAACACGCGCTGGCAAATCATGTACTTCAACTGCACGGCCGAGGAAATCACCGGCTTTAGCCGGGAAGAGGTGATGGGCAAGTTCTGCTGGGACGTCTTTCGGTCGGACCTGTGCCAGAAAGACTGCCCCATGCGCATCTCCATGGGCACCGGAGAAACCCTGGTGGACCGCGAGGTGGAAATCTCTACCAAAGGCGGCCAGAAAATCCTGATTCTCGTCAATACGGCGCAGATCAAGAAGTCGGGCAACATCGTGCTGGGCGGGGTGGAGACCTTTCACCATCTGACCTGTCCGGAACTGGAGGCCGAAAGGCTGGAGACGCGGCCTTTTGCCGATATCGTGGGGGTGAGCCCCCAGATGCAAGAGATTATGCACAGCCTGCCGGTCATCGCGGCCTCCGACTCCAATGTGTTGATCCAGGGCGAATCGGGCACCGGCAAGGAACTGGTGGCCCGGGCCCTTCACCACCACAGCTCCCGGCGTAAGGGCCCGTTTTTGGCGGTGAATTGTTCCGCTATCCCGGAGGGCTTGATAGAGTCCGAGCTGTTCGGGCATGAACGGGGGGCCTTTACGGGCGCGGTGAGCAGCAAGCCGGGCAGGTTCGAGCTAGCCAAAGGCGGTACCCTGTTCCTGGATGAGATCGGCGACCTCAAGCCCGAACTCCAGGTGAAGCTGCTGCGCGTTTTGGAAGAAAAGATTTTCATGAGAGTGGGCGGCACCCGGAAGATTGCTTTGGAAGCCAGGATCGTGGCGGCCACCAACATGGACTTGCAGGAAGCCATGCGGCAAGGCAGGTTCCGGGATGATCTGTATTACCGCCTGTTCACCGTACCCATCTATCTTGCGCCGCTGCGGGAAAAACGGGAGGATATTCCCATCCTGATCAAATACTTCCTGGAGCAGCTCAACCGCAAATTCAATAAGCGGGTGCGGGGGGTGGACCCCAAGGTGATGAAGATCCTCTGTCGCCATGCCTGGCCCGGCAATGTCCGGGAACTGCAGCATGTCCTGGAATACTGCTTTGTCTTTGCCAAAGGCCCCCTCATCACCGAGCGCCACCTTCCCCGTCTCGAATCCGCCTGGGTAGGGCGGGAACTGGAATTGCCGATGGACGATATGACCGTGACCCCCTTGCAGGCCCTGGAAAAGAAAACCATCCTCATGGCCCTGCGAATGACCCAGGGCAGCAAGCAAGAGGCGGCCCGGGTGCTCAAGGTCAGCCGTAGCAAACTGTGGCGCAAGATGCGGCTTTATCAGATCAGTGACGAGGACTTTAAAAAATAAGACATACGCCAGATATGCAACACTTTATCTCATAAGCTAACTATTTGATAAATCATAATAAATAGTTTTTTATAAAAAAATGTTGCAATTTTGCAACATTTTTTATGTCAAATGGCAAGTCGGATTTGGCGAGAATAAGACGTCCTTCATTTACGCGACATAATTTGCGAATAATTTAACTTACTAAAATAACTCATTTATTCAATAATCCTTCTCAAAACGTTTTAATTCCGCTCATTTTCTCTCCTTAAAATTCCTCCAGCTTCAGCCGTTAATTTTAAATTAGCAAATAATACCATCTAGTTAGCTAATTTGGCCCTATCCTTGCTTTCTTATAGGGCAAAGGCAAATCCCGATGGAGGAGGACTGGTCGATGAGCGTGACTTTTAATGCCTTGGAAAAGATTCTGGAGGGTTATCCCCCCAGTTCGGAACACCTGATCAGCGCCTTGCAGGATGTTCAGAGCCGGTTCAACTATATCCCCCCCGAGGCGATGACCGCGGTCTGCGATTATTTTGGGGTGCCGCTCTCCCAGGGCTGGGCGGTGGCCACCTTTTTCAAGTCCTTTCGCCTTGAACCCCGGGGCATGCATGAAATCAAAGTGTGCCTGGGCACCGCCTGTCACCTCAAGGGCGGAGCCCGTCTGGTCGAAGGATTGGAGCGGGAGTTGGGGGTAACCCGCGGTCACACTACCAAGGACCTGAGTTTTGACCTGGACACGGTCAACTGTGTTGGCGCCTGCGCCTTGGCGCCGGTGGTGGTGGTGGACGAGCATTATCAACCGGCCACGACCCATCGCAAGCTGAAAAAGGTGCTCAAAGAGCTGAAAAAAGCTTAGAGCCAAGAAGGATGGGGTGATGCTATGGCACAAGTGAGTACAGCAAAAAAGGTTGAGGACTTTCGGCTGCCCTCCGCTGCAGCGCTGGCCGCGTACCGGGAAAGCATCCTGGCGGAACGTGATCCCAACCGCACGGTGATCATTGTCTGTCACGGCACCGGTTGTGTTGCCAACGGCAGTCCCAAAGTGGCCGGGGCGCTGCGCAAGTCCATCGCCGCGGCCGGCCTCGCGGCCCAGGTAATCCCGGAGATCAAGACCACCGGTTGCCACGGCTTCTGTTCCCGCGGCCCCCTGGTGATCCTCCAACCCGAAGGTCTCTTTTATCAAAAGGTCAAAGAAAGCGACGTCGAGGAGCTGGTCAAAACCACTCTGCTGGAAGGCAAACCGGTGGAGCGTCTGTTATATAAAGACCCTCACACCGGCGAGCCCATTCCTCACGATTACGAGATTCCCTTTTATAAACACCAGCAGCGCATCGTGCTCCGGAATATCGGCAAGATCGATCCCGTCGACATCCGCGACTCCCTGGCGGTGGGGGGATATCAGGCCTTGGCCAAGGCCTTGACCACCATGACGCCGGACGAGGTGATCACCGCGGTCGAAACCGCGGGGCTGCGGGGCCGGGGGGGCGCCGGCTTTTTCACCGGCCGCAAGTGGCGTTTCGCGGTGGACAACGCCCGCAAGAACCCGGGGCCGGTTTATGTGGTGGCCAACGGGGACGAAGGTGATCCCGGGGCCTTTATGGACCGCACCCTCATGGAGGGTGATCCCCACGCGGTGCTGGAGGGCATGGCTATCGGGGCATACGCCCTGGGGGCCCAGAAAGGCTATATCTACGTGCGGCTGGAATACCCCCTGGCCATACGGCATCTCACCGTCGCCATCGAACAGGCCCGGGCCCTGGGGCTGCTGGGAACAAACATTCTGGGCACGGGCTTCAACTTTGACATCCAGATCAACCGGGGCGCCGGAGCCTTTGTCTGTGGTGAAGAGACCGCCCTGATCGCCTCCCTGGAAGGTCGGGTGGGCGAACCCGTACCCCGGCCCCCTTACCCGGCGGAAAAGGGGCTGTGGGGCCGTCCCACCATCATCAATAATGTGGAGACCTGGGGCAACGTCCCCCAGATTATTGAAAACGGCGCGGCCTGGTATACCAGCTTCGGGGTGCCCAATAGCACCGGCACCAAGATCTTTTCCCTGGTGGGCAAGGTCAATAACGTGGGGTTGGTGGAGGTGCCCATGGGTATTTCCCTGGGGCGGATCGTCGAGGAAATCGGCGGGGGCGTGCCGGGGCAGGACCGCTTTAAGGCCGTCCAGACCGGCGGCCCTTCCGGCGGCTGCATCCCTTATGAACTCAAGGACACCCCGGTGGACTTCGATTCCTTGCCCAAGGTGGGGGCCATGATGGGTTCCGGCGGCATGATCGTCATGGATCAGCGGGACTGCATGGTGGACGTGGCCCGCTACTTTCTCCATTTTCTGGAAGAAGAATCTTGCGGCAAGTGCCTGCCCTGCCGGCTGGGTCTGAAGTCCATGCTGGAGTTCCTGGACAAGTTCGCCCACGGCCAGGGTTCCGCCCAGGACATTGACGACCTGCACAGCCTGGCCCGGGCGATCATGAAAGGCTCTTTGTGCGCCCTGGGAGGCACTTCTCCCAACCCCATCCTGACCACCCTCAGTTACTTCAAAGACGAGTATTTGGCCCATGCGGTCGAGCACCGGTGTCCGGCCGGGGTGTGCAGAGACCTGATCACTTACTCCATTGACCCGGACACCTGCAACGGCTGTGGTGTCTGCGCCCGCTCCTGTCCTCAGGGATGCATCAGCGGCGTGAAAAAGAAGGCTCACACCATCGACGCCGGCGCTTGCATCCGCTGCGGTATGTGCATGGATGAATGCCCGGTGGGCGCCGTTTTGGTGGCTTAGGAGGTAGGTTCATGAGCGCTAAGAAAGCTAAAGAAGCCAAAAAAGACCAAAAAGCCAAGGACGACGGCCTGATCCGCTTCACGATCAACGGCCAGGCAGTGGAAGCCCGGGAGGGCTGGACCATTCTGGAGACGGCCCGTCAATACGGGATCAACATCCCCACCCTGTGCTTTCATCCGGCGGTGGAAGCTATCGGGTCCTGCCGTCTCTGCGTGGTGGAAATTCAGCAAAATGGCCGTTCCCGGGTGGCGGCTTCCTGCATCACCCCGGTGCAGGGAGGCGTGGAGGTCTTGACCGACTCGGAAGAGGTGCAAAACGTGCGGCGCTGGATCTTGGAGATGCTGTTGGCCAACTGCCCAGCGTCCCGCCAGATTCGGGCACTGGCCAAAGAGTACGGCGTGACCTCCACCCGCTTTAAGGTGGAACACCCGGACGACGCCTGTCCCCGCTGCGGTCTCTGCGTCCGGGCTTGTGATCAAGTGGTGGGGGTTCGGGCCATCTCCCTGGGCAACCGGGGCGTATTCAAAGAGGTCACCGCGCCATATCACCAACGGAGTATGGATTGCATCAGATGTGGGACCTGCCTGTATGTCTGTCCCACCGGCGCCATGGAACAGCTGTTCCTGCAGGTCAGCGCACCTTAAGAGCAGGCCATAGGAGAGACGGCCATGAAAAATGAAAGCAAAATCGGCATCTTCCTCTGCGAGTGCGGGGGCAAGATCAGTAGCCGCATCGACCTGCCGCAGGTGGGCGAGCTGCTCCAATATGAGCCCTGGGGGCATCTGGGCGTCTATCCTTATCCCTGCCTGACGCCGGGTTTGGAGGCCATGCGGCAGGAAGTCCAGGCCAAGGGCTTGACCCGTATTCTGGTGGGCGGCTGCTCCTCTCGGGTCATGAAGAAAAGATTCACCCAAGGCCTGGCCGCGGTGGGGATCCAAAAACACCAGGTGGAGATGATCAACCTGAAGGACCACGTGGCCGCGGTGCATGAAGGCAGCCCCCAGGAACTGGCCCGCAAGGCCGCGGCCTTGATCGCCGGCGGCCTCGCCAATCTCAGGCTTCTGGAGCCTTATGAACCGGTGTCCTTGAGCCTCGAGGGACCGGCTCTCATTCTGGGCGGCGGCATCTCCGGCTTTGCCGCGGCCCGGGAACTGGCCCGGAAGGGCATGGAGAGCGTGCTGTTTTCGGAAGCGCTCACCGCGGAACGGGTTCTGGATGAGATCTATCGGGCCTACCCCGGCTGCCGCCTCTTCTGTGGGGACTTGGGAGAACTCCTCCGGGAGGTGTTTGCCAATCCCTTGATCAAGGTGATGCCGGATCGGCCCATAGATTACATCATCGGCGGGGTCGGCGACTACCGCGTGGGGTTAAAGGAGGAGGACGGCAGCGTCACCGAGGTGGCCGGCGCAGCCATCATCAGCGCCCTGGATCGGGAATTCGCCCCCTATGATACCACCTATATCGGAGGTGGCGAACGGGTCTTCGACGTGCTGGATCTGGAAGAAAAGCTGATCGAAGGCGACGAAAGCGACTTTAAACCGGGCAAGATGGTCTTCTGGGTGAACAGCCCCGAACATGGCAAAACTGCCCAGGAATTTGCCGCAATGGCCGCCTGGCGGAACAGCCTGGTATTGGCCCGGGATCACCCCCAGGTCAAACCCACCGTGCTGTATCCCGCCAATGTCAGGCTCCCCCTTTCCGGCGCCGACCTGGTGGAGGCCAGGGCCCACGGCATCGGTCTCCAGTCTTACGCCCCGGAGGTGCATCCGGTGGTCCAGTCCGGCTATATGACCTTTGTCAGCCCCTCTGACCACCTGGAACATGAACTGGAATGGGACAACCTGGTGGTTTCCGCCGTACCGGGCGAGCCGTCAGCCAAGGCTCAGGAATTGCTCCGGTGGCTGCCTATCTATTCGGAAAACGGGAACCGGTTGCAAACGACCCATACCAAACTCAGGCCAGATCAGATTCCCGAGGAGTCGCTCTTCTTCACCGGGTCGGCCGGGGGCATCTGTGACCTGAACGACGCGTTGCAGCAGGGCAAGAAAGCAGCCCGCGGGGTTTTGCATCTGCGGGAAAAGGCCCTGGAGGGCAGACTGGTCAGCCCGGTGGTGGTGCACGTGGATAAAGACCTTTGTGAGGGCTGTGGCCTCTGTACCGAGATCTGCCCCTGCGGCGGCATTGAACAAGTCAAGCCCGGCAGCGGTCCAGTTACCCGGGAGGTGGACAACCATCTCTGCCATGGCGGTGGCACCTGTGCGGCCACCTGCCCTCACGAAGCCATCAAGGTCCTCAATAACACCGCCCAGCAACTGGAGGCCCGCATCAAGGCCATCCTGGCCCGGATGCAGGAAAACGAGATTCTGGGCTTTGTCTGCGGCTGGGGCGGATTGGCGTCGGCGGAACAGGCTGCCCATCAGGGGCTCACTTACCCCAGCGGCATTTACCTCATCCCGGTGAACTGTCTGGGCTCCCTGGACCCTTTCATTCTGTCCATGGCCTTTCTGAATGGGGCCAAGGGCATCATGCTGGCCGGTTGCACGCCCACCCACTCCTGCCACTATCACTACGGCATCGACCATTGCTGGTATCGGGTCAGCGCCATGAAAAAGCTTCTCTCCCTGGCCGGCCTGGAGCGGCGGCGGATAGCCATGGGCTATGTGGATGTCAATGAGCCGGAATCCTTCGTACAAATGGTGGAATCCCATCTGGACACCCTGGAAAAACTGTCCCCCTTACCCCGGGATGACAAGACCAAGGCCAAGCTGTGGGCTATCCACGCCACCCTGCACCGCCCTCGGGTGCGCTGGGTGCTGGGGACCAGTCTGCGGCGGCCCACGGAAAAGGAGTTCCCCGGCTCGCAGTTCAACGCCGTGGACGCGGACGAGACCATGCTGGACGTGCTCAAGGAAGAATTTCTGGCTGCCAGAATCATTAAGGCCTTGACCGGCCAGCCGCTCAACCCGCCCGGCATTGCCCGGGCCATGGAAGAGCCGGTGAAATACATCACCCCCCTGTTAGGGGATATGGCCAAAGAAGGCCGCATCAACTTGCGGGGGTGGGAAGGGGGCTATCCCGTCTATGCCCTGGGTAAGCCGTAACCGGGCCCAGGTAAACTTAGGTCGAACCATCCCAGCACCAGGTTCCGCCTCAGGCAGGCTGAAACCGGCCAGCGGGAATCCCGCCTCAGCCTGGGCGGAACCTGGTGAACGACATGGGAGGGCGCCATGAAGACGTTTAACGATTTGATCCAGGAGGTGCAAGACAAGGGTCTCTGTCATCAATGCGGCGGCTGCGTGGCATTTTGTACCGCCATTAATTATGGAGCCCTGGAGTTGGGAGAGGACGGCAAGCCGCGTTACGGCAATCGGGACAAATGCATCGAATGCGGCATCTGTTATTCGATCTGTCCGGAGATCCACGAGCTGGACGCGGAGACCAAAAGCCTGGTGTCCTGGAGCCTCCCCATGGGGCGCATCCTGGCCACCGCGGTGGCCAGGGCCACCGACCCGGAGGTCAGAGCCCGGAGCACCGACGGCGGGGTGGTGACCGCCCTCCTGCTCCACCTGTTGGACCATGGCCGCATCGATGCGGCCATCGTGAGCCAGAAGTCCGGGCCGTTCCAGCGTCAGCCCTGGCTGGCGCGCTCCCGGGAGGACATCGTTGCGGCTGCGGGGTTCCACTTCGACACCCTGCCCAGCATCAAGCATTTCTCCGAGGTGTACTCCACGTTTTCACCTTCCATCGTGGAACTGAAAGAGGTGGCTCAGAAAACCCTCAACCGGGTGGCCTTTGTCGGGACCCCCTGCCAGATTAACGCCTTACGGCGCATGGAGGTCCTGGGAGTGGTGCCTTCTGAGGCCATCTCCATCCATTTCGGCTTATTCTGCGCCGGCAACTTCCAATTCGGCCCGGAGGAGCGCCAGCGTCTGCAAAACATCGGCGATTTTCAGTGGAGTGCAGTCTATAAGGTGAATGTCAAAGAAGAGTTGCTGATCCATCTACGGAATCAGCAAACCCGCGCTATTCCGTTGGACCGGCTGAGTTTTATGAAACGCTATGCGTGCCGGTTCTGCGACGATTATGCGGCGGAATTTGCCGACCTGTCCTTTGGGGGCATCGGCGCCCCCGAGGGCTGGACCACGGTTATCGCGCGTACCCCCCAGGGGAAGGCGCTCCTGGCCAGGGCCCTGAAAGCGGATCTCGAAGTGTTTGATTATAAGGAAAACCCCATGCTTCTGCCTGCGCTGGGGGCCAAGGTGCTGGAGTGGTCCAACCAGAAAAAGCAATCAGCTGCGGAGGCTTTCCAGGAACAGGAAAAAAGGGCCGTTTAAGGGAACGTTGACGAGGTGCCCCGGCAGGGTTTTGCGACGCCCCGCCGGGAGCGTGGCAGGGCAATATTGCCGGGAGCAGTCTCTTATTCAGGGAGAAGAGGGACAGCATGGTCACGTTGACGATAAACGATCGCGGCATAGAGGTTCCGGAAGGGACTACCGTCCTGGCAGCAGCTCGCCAGCTCGGAGTGAAAATTCCCACCCTGTGTTATTACGAAGCCATCAAACCCTACGGCGGCTGTCGCCTCTGTCTGGTGGAAGTCACCGAGGCCGGCCGAACCCGGCTGACGGCCTCCTGTACGCATCAGGTGGCCGAAGGTTTGCAAGTCGTTACGGATTCCGAAGAGGTGCTGGAGGCCCGCCGTTTTGTCCTCGACCTTCTCTGGTCGCGCTGTCCTGACGCCCCCGTCCTGCGGGATCTCGCCCAGCTCTTGGGTATGCGGCAACCAAGTTTTGCCCCCGGGGAAAGCGATTGCATCTTGTGCGGGAAATGCACCCGGGTTTGTGCGGAATTGCAGGGAGTGGGCGCCATCGGCATGGTCGGGCGCGGCGCCCGACGGCAGGTGACCACCCCTTTTGGGGAATTTTCCCAGGTCTGCCGAACCTGTGGGGCCTGCGCCTTCGTCTGTCCCACCGGCCATATCAAAGATATCGCCGCGATCAGCGGCAAAACTCCCCGGCCGTTGCTCTCCGAGTTTAACGCCGGCCTGGGCGGCAGGTCCCCCGTGTATCGTCTGTATCCCCAGGCGGTGCCCAACACCCCCGTCATTGATCAAGACCATTGCGTGCACTTCCTCACCGGCCAATGCGGGGCCTGCGCTGAGGTTTGTCCGACGGAGGCCATTCATTACGAGCAAGCCAAGGAAAAGATTACCCTGGAGGTGGGGGCCGTAATCCTGGCTCCAGGGTTTCGGCCCATCGACCCCGGCCACTTCCTGCCCTATCGTTACGCCTCGTTGACCAATGTGCTCACCAGCCTGGAGTTCGAGCGCATCCTCTCGGCTTCCGGTCCTTTTACCGGCCACCTGGTCCGACCCTCGGATCTTAAGGAGCCCCAAAGGATCGCCTGGATCCAGTGCGTCGGCTCCCGCAGCCTGCATTCCTTCGGTCACGCCTACTGTTCGGCCGTGTGCTGCATGTATGCCATCAAGCAGACGCTCATCGCCCGGGAGCATAGCCAGGGGGCCCTGGACACCGCGGTTTTCTTCATGGATATGCGCACCTCCGGCAAGGACTTCGACAAGTACTATCAGAGGGCCGTTGATCAGGGCGTACGCTTTATCCGCTCCCGGGTGCACAGCCTCGATCAGGTTCCAGACACGGGCAATCTGTTGCTGCGCTATATCACCGAAGACGGCAAAATGGTGACCGAAGCCTTTGACCTGGTGGTCCTGTCCGTGGGTCTGGAGGCGGCCTCGGAAGTGGTGGAGATGAGCCGCCGCCTGGGAGTGGAGGTGAATGCCCACCGCTTCGCGCAGACTTCCCCCTTTACCCCGGTATCTACCAGCCGGCGGGGAATCTTCGTGTGCGGCGCCTTCCGGGGTCCCAAGGACATCCCCCAATCGGTCACCGAGGCCTCGGCCGTCGCCGCGGCCGCCGGCGAACTCTTGGCCGAGGCGATGCACAGCCTGACGGTGGAGAAGCCGGCATACCCCGAACGGGACGTGACCGAAGAGGAACCCAGGATCGGGGTCTTCATCTGCCACTGCGGCACCAACATCGCCGGTATCATTGATGTGGCGGCCCTGAAAGAGTACGCCGCCACCTTGCCCGGCGTTCTCCATGCCGAAACCAACCTGTTTACCTGCTCCCAGGATACCCAGAAAAATATCAAGGACCGCATTGCCGAATATAACCTGAACCGCATCGTGGTGGCTTCCTGCAGCCCCCGTACCCATGAAGCCGTGTTCCAGGAGACTCTCAGGGAAGGTGGCCTGAACCCCTATCTCCTGGGGATGGCCAACATCCGGGACCAGGATGCCTGGGTGCACCAGCAGGAGCCCGAGGCGGCTTTGGAAAAGGCCAAGGACCTGGTGCGCATGGCCGCGGCCCGGGTGGCCACCCTGGAAGCCCTCCAGAAAGAAAAGTTTCCGGTCACCAAAAGCGCCCTGATCGTGGGCGGCGGCCCGGCCGGAATGGAAGCGGCCCTGTCCCTGGCGAACATGGGGTTCCCGGTACATCTGGCGGAGAAGACCGACCGCCTGGGGGGCAATGCCTGGAATCTGGTGATCAGTCATCGGGGGTTTGATTATCGGGGCTACCTGGAAGAGCTGATCAAAAGCGTGGAAGGTCACGAGAAGATCGAGGTCATGTGCAATTCCAGGGTTAAGGAGGCCGGCGGCTTTATCGGGAATTTCCAGTCCATCATCGAAACTCCCCAAGGTGACCGGCAGGTGACGCACGGCGTGACCATCCTGGCCACCGGCGGCCAGACCTACATCCCCACGGAATACGGCTACGGTCAACATGCCGACATTTTTCTGTCCGCTGATCTGGACCAGGCCATGGCGGAGCGAAATCCCCGAGTGGTGAACGCCGGGCAGACGGTGTTCATTCAGTGCGTGGGGTCCCGGGAACCGGAGCGCCCCTATTGTAGCCGGGTATGCTGCGCGCGCTCCGTGGAGAGCGCCTTGGTTCTGAAGGAACTCAACCCGGAAATGGACGTCTTTATCCTGTACCGGGACATGCGCACTTACGGCGAACTGGAAGACCTTTACCAGCAGGCCCGGGAAGAAGGCATCATGTTCATCCGCTTCGACCACGAGCACAAACCCAGGGTGGACATTACTCCCGAGGGCCGCCTGGAGGTCACGGTCCGGGACCCGATCCTGGAGCGCAGGCTCAAGCTCAGCCCGGACGTCATCTCCCTGGCCAGCGCCATCGTGCCTAATCCGGTCCAGGAACTGGCCGGACTCTTCAAGGTGGCCCTCAATGCCGAAGGTTTTTTCCATGAGGTCCATGTTAAGCTGCGCCCGGTAGATTTCTCCACGGACGGCATTTATCTGGCCGGCCTGGCCCACTATCCCAAACCCCTGGACGAATGCATCGTGCAGGGTAAAGCCGCGGCCGCCCGGGCGGCCACGGTGCTGGCCCGGGAGATGGTGGAGGTGCAGCCCCTGGTGGCCCGGATAAATCAAGACCTCTGCATCGGCTGCGGTTTTTGTGAATTGGCCTGCGCCTTCGGAGCCATGCACCTGGTGAAAATCCCGGGGAAAGGCTACCGCTCCGAAAATCTGCCCGCCTACTGCAAGGGCTGCGGGGTGTGCGCCGCCGGCTGTCCCATGCGGGCCATTGACATGCTCCACTTTAGGGACCGGCAGATTCGGGCCGCCATCCACGCCGGCGGGGGCAACTGAGGCCCACGAGGCCTAAAAGTTGCGCTTCCAGGCGGCATTGACGGTAAACACGGCCATGGCTGCGGGTAGCCGCGCAGTCGGCAAAAAGATGATGGAGGGAGACATGGCAGGTAGGTTCGAACCTAAGATCCTGGCGTTTCTCTGTAACTGGTGCTCCTATGCCGCGGCTGATCTGGCCGGCGTCTCGCGCTTGCAGTATCCCCCCAATATCCGGGTCATGCTCACCATGTGCTCCGGGCGGGTGGACCCGTTATATGTGCTGGAGGGTTTGAGCAGCGGGTTCGACGGCGTCTTCGTGTTCGGCTGACACCGGGGAGACTGTCATTACCAGGATGGTAATGTTTATGCCGCCAAACGGATGGAGGCTTTAGGTCATCTGCTGGGGGTGGCGGGACTCGGTCGGGATCGGGTCCAGATACGGTGGATCAGTTCCGCGGAAGGGCAGCTCTTCGCCGAGTATGTCACCGAGCTCACCGAAATGATTCGGGCCTTGGGCCCCCTGGACCGGCATCGGCTGCGCCTGCCACTGGCCGCGGCGGAGAAAGCCCTGCAGACCATGCAACTGCGCTGGCTGATGAACATCGAGCGGCAGCTCACCGAGCGGGAAAATGTGTTCCACGAAAAACTGGACGTCACGGCGTACGAAGTGGCGCTCTGGCGAACCGTCGAAGATGAATATCACAAGGCGCTGCTGCAGGAGGTCTTGAAAGCAGGCCCGAAAACGGTGCCTCAAATGGCGGAGGAGACCGGCTTGCCGGTCTATACCGTGTCCCTCAGGTTGAACGACCTGGAACGGTCCGGTCTGGCGGACGTCGCCAGCCACGAAGGCACCACCTTTACCTTTAAACATTTGGCGATTTAAACTCCCCTCTTCCCTAAGAGGGTCAGCGGCGAGCTTCCACGTGAGCGAATCAACCGATCGACGCAGCGGCAAAGCATTGCCAGGAGGTGAACGGCCATGAAGAGCAAGGAGCCTGGCACCATCGGCTCGGTGCTGGTGGTAGGAGGCGGCATTGCCGGAATGCAAGCCTCCCTGGATCTGGCGAACTCCGGGTACTTCGTCTATCTGGTGGAGCAGTCCCCGACCATCGGCGGCACCATGGCCCAGATCGATAAGACCTTTCCCACCAACGACTGCGCCATGTGAATTATCTCGCCCAAGCTGGTCGAGGTCGGCCGGCACAACAACCTGGAGGTCATCACCTGCACGGAGCTGGAGTCTCTGGCGGGGGAGCCCGGAAATTTTCAGGCGGTCTTGAAGAATCAGCCGCGCTATATCCTCCCGGAGCGCTGCACGGCTTGCGGCGATTGTCAACGCGCCTGCCCCGCCCAGGCGGTCAATGAGTTCAACCTCGGCCTGGACCGCCGCACCGCCACGTACATCAAATATCCCCAGGCCGTGCCCCGGGCTTTCATGATCGACCGGAACACCTGTTTGGGGTGCGGCCTGTGTGAAAAGGTCTGCCTGGCGGGGGCGGTAAAGTACGACGACGAACCGCGCCGGCGGGAAGTGGAGGTGGGCGCGGTGATCCTGGCGCCGGGCTTCCAGATCTTCGATCCTTCCCACCTGACCCCCTACAATTACGCGAACTCCCCCAATATCCTGACCAGCCTGGAGTTCGAGCGCATTCTCAGCCCTTCCGGGCCCTACAAAGGTCATGTTATGCGTCCCCTGGACCGCCGGGAACCCCGGAAGATTGCCTGGCTCCATTGCGTCGGCATGCGCAGCGACCGGGAAGACGCTCACCCGTACTGCTCCAATTTTTGCTGCATGGCCGCTCTCAAGCAGGCCATCATCGCCCGGGAGCATATCGGCCCCGAGTTGGACATGGCCCTGTTCTACATGGACATGCGCACTCCTCGCAAAGACTTTGAGAAATACTGCGTCCGGATCAAAGACCAGGGGGCCCGGTTGATCCGCTCCCGGGTCTTCGGCGTCGAACCGCTGCCGGACTCCGGGGACCTGCGCATTCACTATGTGAGTGAATCGGGTGAGCCAAAGGACGAGATTTTCGACCTGGTAGTCCTGTCCGTGGGTGGCGTCACCCGCGCCGACACCATCAATCTGGCCAGAAAGCTGGGAATCAGATTGAGCCACAACAAATTCATGGACGCTCAATGCTTCGCGCCGGTCACCACCTCCCGGCCGGGGGTATTTTCCTGCGGCTTTTTCAACGGCCCCAAGGACATCCCCCAGACGGTGATGGAGGGGAGCGCCGCGGCGGCCGCCGCCGCCGGGTTGCTGGCCGGAGCCCGGGATACCCTGGTCCGGGAGAAGGTCTTCCCGCCGGAACAAGACGTCTCCCAGGAGCCCCCCCGGGTGGGGGTGTTTGTCTGCCATTGCGGCCTCAACATCGGCGGCGTGGCGGATGTGCCGGCCGTGGTGGAATACTCCCAAACCCTTCCCTATGTGGAGTATGCCCAGGCCAACCTGTTCACCTGCTCCCAGGACTCCCAGAATCTGATGATTGAGATGATCCATGAGCACCGGCTCAATCGGGTGGTGGTGGCGTCCTGCTCTCCCACCACGCACCAGGCCACGTTCCAGGATATGCTGAGAAACGCCGGTTTGAACAAGTATCTGTTTGAGATGGCCAATATTCGCAACCAGTGTACCTGGGTGCATCTGAACCAACCGGCCGCGGCCACCCGGAAGTGCAAGGACCTGGTGCGCATGGCCGTGGCCAAGGCCGGTCTGCTGGAACCCCTGGATTACATCACCGTGCCGGTGAACAAAACCGCCCTGGTGATAGGCGGCGGCGTCACGGGTATGACCGCGGCCCTGAACCTGGCGGACCAGGGCTTCGTGGTTCACCTGACCGAACGCAAGGACCGCCTGGGGGGCAACGCTCTCAAGCTGCACACCACCTGGAGGGGGGGCTTCGTAGGCCCGCACTTGGAAGAGTTGATCGGCCAAGTCAAGAATCACCCCAAGATCACCATCCATTACCAGTCCATCGTGACGGAGGTATCCGGGGTGGTGGGCAACTTCCGGACCACGTTGTCCCGCCACCAGGTCATCGACCACGGCATCGTCATCCTGGCCATCGGGGCCGAACCTTACCGCCCGGTGGGCCAGTATCTCTACGGCCAGAATCCCAACGTGCTCCTGTCCCTGGACCTGGATCAGGAAATGGCCGAGATGAGCGACCGGATTATGCAGGCTCAGGCCGCGGCTTTCATCCAGTGCGTCGGCTCTCGCACCACGGAGCGGCCGTATTGCAGCAAGGTGTGTTGCAGCCACTCCGTGGAAAACGCCCTGAAGCTCAAAGAGCTCAACCCGGACCAGGAGGTTTACATCATCTTCCGGGATATCCGCACCTATGGGGAACGGGAAATCTTATACGAAGAAGCCCGGAACCAGGGGGTGGTCTTCATCCGCTACCAGCAAGCCGATCCCCCCAAAGTGGAGCAAGGCGCCGACGGCAAGATCAAGATCACGGTCACGGACCATATCCTGGAGCGGCCGGTGGAGCTGAACGTGGATCTCCTCACGCTGGCCACCGCCATCGTGCCGCATCACAATGCGCCCCTGGCCGAACTTTATAAAATTCCCCTCAATGCCGAAGGTTTTTTCACGGAAGCTCACGCCAAGATTAAGCCGGTGGAAGCCACGACCGAAGGTATCTACCTGGCCGGCCTATCCCATTACCCCAAGCCTCTCCAGGAATCGGTGGCCGAAGCCATGGCCGCCGCCTCCCGGGCGGCCACCGTGCTGTCCAGTGATTTCCTCGAACTGGAGTCCAACATTTCCACGGTGGTGGATCTGAACTGCGACGGGTGCGCCTTTTGCGTGGACGCCTGTCCGTTCAAAGCCATCACCCTGGTGGAATATATGTCGAAAGGCCAGGTGAAAAAAACCGTGGAAGTGAATGAAATCTCCTGTAAGGGCTGCGGCTCCTGCATGGCCACCTGTCCCAAACAGGGCATTTATGTGGCGGGATTCAGCCTAGAACAGCTGGAGGCGCAGATAGACGCGGCGTTGGCCGTGGCCTAATGCCGGGTGCGGGTATGGGAGGGTTCATGCCGGTGGACCTGATCTCCATGCTGAGATGACCCGACCGGCAGGCTGTCGAAAAACGGGTTTTCCTGTCATCCTGAACGCCGTGAAGGATCTGGAGCCGGTTTGTATCACAAAGACCCATTTCGAAACCTGTCTCAAGGGGACGGAAACTTTCTCCACCAGGACAAGGTTGAGGGTGGGGGTTTTAAGTCCCCCTTTGCAAAAGGGGGATTCAGGGGGATTTCAGGAGGTTATATAAATCCCCCCTGCCCCCCTTTTTCAAAGGGGGGTGATTATTCCCCATCTCAAGTCTTTTGGTTGGTTCAATATGAAGCGGAGATCGGTTTTGAAATAGCTTGTAGATTCTTCGCTGCGCTCAGAATGGCAAGTTGCTGAAATGGATAGTTTTTCAACAGCCTGATAGATTGCCGGCTGAGCCCGTTACTTCTTTTGCAGGTATATGAGCGCCAGGCCCGCCAGGATGATGACGAAGGCCACGACGTCCCCCCGCCCGACCAGCCAGGTGCCCAGGCCCCCGCCGGCGGGCCTGCGGCCCTGGCGCACCCGCCGTCGTCCCATGCCGGTCAGCAACAACACCACCATACCCACCAGGGCCACGACTTCTCCCAATCCCACCGAACCGAGCATAATTTCTCCAGGCCCCCCCTAAGGGCAATGAGTCGCTCCTGCACTCTTGGGATAGTAACACAGCGTCCGCCGGCGGCCAAGTAATTGGGGGACTCCGGAGGGCGGCTCAGGGTTTCCGGGGCAGCAGGTTGGCCGCCAGATTGAGGACGGCCACCCCGGCGGCCAGCCCAAAGGCCTCGTGATAGGCTGCCAGACCCAGATTGACGCCCGAGCCGCCGGCCACCTGGTGGAGGCTGAGCCAGCCGAACACCGCGACCATCAGGGTGATGCCCAGAAGCGACCCCAGATTCTTCAAGACCGCGTTGGTGCTGGCCGCCAGGCCGAGCAAGGACGGCTTCACCCCCCGGAGAATCTCGTTGAGATTGGGGGCCTGGAAGAGACCGAACCCCAGGCCGATGACGGTGAAGCGAGCCGCCAGGCTGAGGGTGGAAGACGCCGGGCCGGTGAGGACCAGGGAACCCAGGCCCACCACGATCAAGCCGGCGCCGGTGCGCAGGATGAGCAGGTTGCCCAGCCGGTCCGCCAGGTAGCCGCCCAAGGGGGCCACCAGGGCGTTGCTGGCGCTCAGGGCCGTCAACAGGAACCCGACCTGATACGGGCTGTACTGATAGACCTGCTCCAGGAAAAAAGGCAGCAGGAAGAAAGTGCCCATCACGGGCAAAAAGGTCAGGACCACGGCCAGGGACCCGGCCACAAAGGGCCAACTGCGCCAGAGCTCCCGATGGATCAGGGGGTCCGCCTGGCGCCGTTCCAGAACATACAGGGCCAGGCCGAAGATCATGGCCCCAGCCAGGGCTCCCTGGGCGTAGGCGGTCCAGCCGGATTGCCGGACCCAGGTTAAGCTGAGCAGGAACAGGCCCAGGGTCCCGGCCAGGGTCACGGCGCCTCCCAGGTCGAAGGCGCGCCGGTCCCGGGCCTTCTGGGCCTTAAAGGGGCTTAAGACCCGGCGGCCCGTCCACCAGGCCAGGGCGCACAGGGGAATATTGATGAAAAAGATATAGGGCCAGCCTAGGTAAGAGGTGATCACGCCGCCCAGGGGCGCGCCCACGCTGATGCCGGTGGCGAACGCGGTGGAAAATAGGCCCAGGGCCAGCCCCCGCTCCCCTTCCCCGTAAGCCAGGGCGATGAGCTTCGGGGCCACCCCCAGCATCAGGGCCCCGCCCAGGCCCTGGAGGGCTCTTCCGGCCACCATCCAGGCCAGGCCCGGGCTCAGGCCGCACAGGGCCGAGGCCCCGGTAAAGATGGTCAACCCCAGGAGGAAGAGCTTGCCCGGCGCCAGGAGGTCCCCCAGCCGGCCGCTGGTGAGGAGCAGGGAGACGTTCATGAGGAGATAGATGAGCATGACCCAGGAGATCTGCACCAGAGAAACGTGGAAATCCCGGGAAATCTGGGGCAGGGCGATATTGACGATGCTGGTGTCCAGGGTCGCCATAAAGGCCCCCAGACAGACGGACAGCAGCACGGCGCGGCGGTTCAGAGGATGAGTTTCCGGGGGCGCGGCAGCGGGCATGGTTGTCTATCTTACTTGAAGCCGCGCCGAAGTGGGAGAGGATTTTACGGTTAAGGGCGCAACCCGTCGGCAGGGAGTATCGGGCTGTTGAAAAACCACCGAAATTTTCAACTTGTCATTCTGAGCGCAGCGAAGAATCTAGTCATACGAATAAATTCTAGATCCTTACACTCCGTTCAGGATGACAAAATAACCGTCTGATAGCGTCAGGGATGGCGGGAATAAACCTGGCGGAGAGAGAGGGATTCGAACCCTCGGAGGAAGTTTCCCCCCTCACTCGCTTAGCAGGCGAGCACCTTCGGCCGCTCGGTCATCTCTCCGGGAAGGCTTACTGATTGGTGGTGGGCCGCTTTCCGGCCCGGTTGTCCGGCTATATCTTGGGCTGTCTCCGTTATGGGGTGAGGAGCCGATGGCGGAGGGAGAGAGATTCGAACTCCCGGACCTTCCGGTCGGCGGTTTTCAAGACCGCTGCCTTAAACCACTCGGCCATCCCTCCATATCAGTAATTACATAACACCGGAC
>JBAVUP010000137.1:0-34824 GCA_049696835.1 Desulfobaccales bacterium | reverse complement strand
CCCCCGCGCCGGCTCCCGCCGCCGCGCCCAAACCGGCCGTGGAAACCCTGGCGGCGGGCGAGGTGCCGCTCAGAGCCCCCATGCCCGGCATGATCATCAGCTACGCGGTGAAGGTGGGCGATAAGGTCAACACCGGGGACCTGGTGTGCGTGCTGGAGGCCATGAAGATGCAGAACAGCCTCCCCGCCCCGGCCACCGGCGTGGTTAAGGCCATCAACTTCGAACCCGGCGCCTCCGTCGCCAAAGACGCCGTCATCCTGGTGATCGGCGGGTGATATCTTGGGGGAAGGGGGTAGGGGCCGACGGCCCCTACCCCTTCCCCCAAACCCCTATCCCCAACCCCATAAGTGAACAAGACCGGGGAACAAGCCCCCGGTCTTTATTTTATCCCCAACCCGCTCGATGGGACGTCGATGCCTGTCTAATCAGTAAACAGCGTTTTCAGTTTCATCAACAGGCCCAGGTCGCCCTGAATCCGGAATTGGCCGGAGAGGAAGGCCGAGGTGCCGTCCAGCTCTTTCCGGGCAATGGCCAACCAGACCTCAGCCGGGGTTTTGATGATGATACTGGGCTTGTCCGCCGGCCCCTCGTGGAAAATGGCCTGCCCGTCGGCAATGACGAGGTGGGCGGTGAAGGTTTCGCTGCCGCTAACGTCAAACTGGTAGGTGGCCGTGAGGCCTTGGGCGACGGCCGGGTTCAAGTACCGGGGCATCATCTCCAGGAGTTCCCGGGCGGTGGCGGGTTCGCCGGGCTGGGCTTTGATCTTGGTCCCGGCCGGAGAAACGGCCTCGGCAGCCGCCGGCCGGGGCCCTCGCCGCTCATTGGGCGGGATGGCCCCCATTTCGGCTGTGGAGCGGCTCTGCCCGACATAGGACTCGAAGCTCTTGAACAGCCCGAGTTCCTGCCAGTGTTCGTAGTCGGCCACCATAAAATCCCGATTCTCTTTGATAAGGTTGCTCATAAACTGCCAGTAGCCCAGGTCCTGGTCGGTGGCCGGATAGCGCCGGCCCTCTTTGACGGCGATAGCCAGGTCCCGGGCCAGGTCGGCGGCCCGGGCCGCCACCGCCTCCCTTCCCAAAAATTCACCGGGGCCGACGGCGATGGCCGTGAACTTGCCCACGGGAAAGGCACCGAAGGTCCGGAGGACCCGGCCCAAATAATCGGCCACCCAGGTTTCGCCGTAACCCGCCGAGACGCTGAGGCTCAGGCCGGGCTTCCAATCGCCCCGTGGCCGATGCCCATACCCCAGGGAGCGGTCCAGGAAGGTCTTCATCTGGGCGGTGACGTTAAAAAAATAGACCGGGGAGGCCAGGATGACGGCATCAGCCTCCAGGACGGTCCGGACCACCGAGTTGTAATCATCCCGGACCCAGCAAGAGCCCGTTTCCAAACAGGTGGCGCAGCCGGTGCAGAAGCCGATCTGGTACTGGCTCAGGGAGATCTCCTCGAGTTCCAGGCCCTCCCGGGCCAGATTTTCCCCCAACATGGCCAGCATCTGGGAGGTATTGCCGAAGCCTTCATGGGGGGAGCCGTTAACGGCCACTACGCGATACTGCTCGGTCATGTCATTCTCCTTTTTCCGTTCTGATCCTGGTCATTCCAGGTGCCGGTTCAGGCGCACCGGCGATCCGGCGGGAGCACGTCCTAGGCGATCCCATGATCACAGATCTGCATGTTATGGGGAGCCGTGTGTCAAGTATTTCTTTATACTTTATACAATAAATGTTCAGGGTCCGGGAAGAGTCACGACAGTGGTAGGGAAGCAGGCCGGACCCGGGGGCCGCCTGAGGGCCCGGGGAGGTGCAGGTCCCGGGCCTCCGAGGAAATCCGCCCGGTCGGACTTTTTCCCTTAACGTTCAACCGAGGCGCAGGTCTAAGTAACCAAAGAGAAGGAGTAATAGCCTGGAGGGAGGACCATTCATGCACGCGGGATATCTTTTCGGCATGAGCCTGGGGCGGTATCTCTTGCTTAGCATGGTGTTGGCCCTGGGCTGGATAATGGGCTGCACCGGCGCCAATACCTATACGACTACCGGGGCGGCGGTGGGGGGCGGCTTAGGCGCGATCACCGGCGCGGTGATTGATAGGGGCAACCCCTGGCGGGGCGCGACCATCGGCGGTTTGATGGGCGGGGTGCTGGGCGGGGTGGCCGGAGATGCCGTCCGGCAGAACCAGGCCAATCAGCAAGGCTGTAATCAGCCCTACGGCCCCCCTGATCCCAACTATGGCTATGGCCCGCCGCCTCCCGACTACGGGTACGATGCGCCGCCTCAAGGAGGCTATTACAGTCAGGCGCCGCCGCCTTCGACCTACGGGTATTAATCCCCGGCCGCATCCCGGCGCCCTTTATCGGACAGGCGTCGTTTCCAGGTACTCCCCCCGGGTATCTGTTGCCATATAAGCCCCCTCCGGTCGACCGACGACGGAGGGGGCCTCTTCTGCTTGACCCGCGGCCCCCTGGCGGTGTAGAGTCGCGCCAGGGCGCCGGCCCCACCCCATCTCTTTACACCCGGGAGCAGCGTGACTACCCCCATCCGGTTGCAGGAAGTTCCCCTGGCCCAGATCGATCTTCAGGAGACCGTCCCGGAGACATTGATGCCCCCGGACCTGGAGCGTCTGGCCGGGTCTCTCCGGGAAGTGGGACTGCTGAACCCGCCCTGGCTGCGGCCGCGGCCCGGCGGAACCCGCTGGCAGGTGGTTACGGGGAGAAAGCGCCTGCAGGCGGCGGCGCACTTAGGTTGGCGGGAGATTACGGCCCGTCTGGTGCCGGAGGGGACGCCCGATTTTTTCTGCCTGTTGGTGCACCTCTTCGATAATGCCTTTACCCGGGGGTTCAACCTCCGGGAGCAGGCCGCCCTGGCTGCCGGGCTGCTGGAACACTGCGACCCGGAGACCGTGACGGCCCGATACCTGCCTTATCTGGGCCTGCCCCCTTCTTTCGCCCATCTGGAGCGCCTCCGCCAGATGGCGGGCCTGGAGCCGTCCTGGCAGGGGTTGGCGGCGCAGGGCCGCCTGGCCCTCACCGCCGGGGCGCGCTTGGCCGCCTGGGACCCCGAGGATCGGGCCGCGGCCTGGCCCTTTCTGAATACCCTGTACCTGAGCCAGAGCAAGCAGGAAGAATTTCTGGACCAGGTGGCCCTGCTGGCCCGCCGAGAAGGGATTACCCCAGCCGCGGTCCTGGCTCGGGAGGACCTCCGCCGGGCCCTCACTGCTCCTGACCGCACTCCCCAGGAGCGGACGGCCATGGTGCGGCGGCACCTGTACCGTTGGGTTTATCCCCGTCTGAGCGCGGCCCGGGAGGCCTTCGAGTCCGCCCTCAGCCGGCTGGGCTGGAAGCGCCAGGCCCGGATGCGGTTGCAGCCGCCGCCGGCCTTTGAAGGCCCCGATTTTCACCTGGAGATCACCTTCCGGGACGCCCCGGAACTGCGGCACCTCCTGGCCGAAATCACCCGCCTGACCCGGTCGGAAGCCTTCGACGATCTGACCCGCCTGTAGGCCATACCTGAGCGTTCCACCTGCACTCTTAGAGAGAGTTCACCGACTTGCGAAAACCGCTTTGACATTATTGCCTGCTGGTCTATTATGACCAAAAAAGAATTTACAAACAGATATACAGGAGGCAAGGATGCTTGTATTCATCAGTGACCTGCATTTCGTGGACGGCACCGCGGGGGAGCACAACCTCTCCCCCCGAGCTTTTGAATATTTTTTCGAGGATTTGGCGGCCATTGCCGCCAAGCCCAGCAACAATATTAAGGAAATCAAGATCGTTCTGCTGGGAGATATCTTTGATCTCTTACGCACCGAAAACTGGTTCGGCTACCCGGCGGATGAGAGGCCCTGGGGGACCAATGAAGCCGCCATTGAGGTCCACGCCCTGACCCTCTTTGATGCCATTACTGCCCATCCCGAAAACGCCCAGACCATGCAAATCTTCCGGCAGAGGGTGCCCGACTTGCAGAGCAAGTGCCACCTGGCAAACGAGCCGCGGTTGTTTTACCTGCCGGGCAACCACGACCGTCTCGTCAACCAGTACAGCAGTTTAAGAAAAAAGGTGTGTGACTGCCTGGGCATACCGTCTGTGTGGCATAATCCGAATGACCTTTTCCCCCATACCTATGAGGACCTGGCCTATGGGATGTTCGCCCGCCACGGGCATGAATACGACAAGTATAACTATGAAGGGGGGACCGCCTATACTGAAAATGATTACCAACGGGTGCCCATCGGCGACCCCATCACCACCGAGCTGGTGGCCCGCCTGCCCTATGCTTTGGCCAAGCACCTGGACGCCGTTCCCGGACTTTCCCCCAGCGACAAGCAGTCCATCAAGAGAAATTTCCAGGAGATCGAAAATGTCCGGCCCCTGTCCGCGGTCATCGAATGGCTCCTCTATCAGGTACAGCAGAACCGGACCCTGAAAGAGGCCATTGAAGACACGGTCCAGGAGGTCATTGACTCCTTTGATAATCTGGATTTTGTGAAGGGCTGGTATGCCCGCCATGACAAGTGGACCGACTGGCTGGACGAGGCCGACAAGATCCAGGCCTTCCTCTTTCTGCTGCGGAATTTCAAGCTGTATCGCACCGAAAAGTTATGGGACCTGGCCATCAAGGCCAGGGACTATTTCCTGAAAGACGATCTCCTGGAAGCCGCGCCCCAGGAATATCTCCATCTTGATTCCCGCGTCCGTTACGTGGTCTATGGGCACACCCATGATCCCCTGGTGTCGGCGGTGCGCACCACCCTGGACACTGCTGCTCCTCTGGAGCAGGTCTATCTCAACACCGGCACCTGGCGGGGCCGCTATTACAAGTGCACCCAGGACAACTCCTTCATCTCCTGGAAGAACATGACCTACGTCATCTTTTACCAGGCCGGGGAACGGAACACCCCCTTTCCGGTGTTCGAGACCTGGACCGGGGCCTTGAAGACCGTTTAAACGGCCAGGGAAGTCACGAGCTCTTGCCTGAGTTTTAAAGATTGGGGCGCTACGGCCCGATGAGGTTCCCAGTAAGTGAATACCTGCCGGGAGGTGAGGCGCATGGACAGGCACGCAGCGGAGGCCATGGAAGCGCGACTGGCCGAGATGAGTGAGAGAATCAAGGAGCTGAAGGCACGGTTGGGCACGGTGCAAGGGGAAGTCAAGGCAGAGCTGGAGCGACGTATTGACGCGCTGGCGGGCGGCCACGAGGCGCAGCGTCAGCGCCTGCACCGGCTCAAGGATGCCGGCCTGGAGCGGTGGGACGAACTCCAGGAACAGGCCGGCCAGGCCTGGGAGGACCTGGAGGAATCCCTGCAAGACCTGGCGGCCCGGCTCAATAAGTAATCCTGCCGCCTCTCCCTGGCCACGGCCAGGAGCCCCGTCCCATTTTCGGCTGAGGACCGCGCCCGCAGAACTTCACGCCCTCCCCGGGACTCTTGCAACCGGCGCCGGCGTACTTATCTTGACAGGCATTACGGCTGCATGGGGTAAACCCTCCATCCGAGGAGCCTGTCATGGAAGAACGCCGGCCCAACCGCCTGATCACTACGACCAGCCCTTATCTGCAGCAACATGCCTATAATCCGGTGGATTGGTATCCCTGGGGACCAGAAGCCCTGGAGCGGGCCCGCGGGGAAGACAAGCCCATCTTTTTGAGCATCGGGTATTCCACCTGCCACTGGTGCCACGTCATGGCCCATGAATCGTTTGAGAACCCGGCCATCGCCGCCATCATGAACGAGCACTTTGTCAACATCAAGCTGGACCGGGAAGAGCGGCCCGACCTGGATGAGACCTACATGAACGCCGTCCAGGTGCTCACCGGCCACGGCGGCTGGCCCCTGAGCGTCTTTCTGACTCCGGATTTGAAGCCCTTTTACGGGGGAACCTATTTCCCTCCCGAAGACCGGGGCGGGTTGCCCGGTTTTCCCCGTCTGCTGCTGGCCCTCAGCCTGGCCTACCACCAGAACCGCGAGCAGCTGACCACGCTCTCCCTGAAGGTGGAAAGCCACGTGCAGCGCCTGGGGGAGACGGGGGTGGCGGGGGGGGACCCCACCCGGGAAGCCCTGGAGGAAGCGGCGCACCGGCTGCTCCAGGATTTTGACCCGGCGCACGGCGGCCTGGGCAGCGCTCCCAAGTTCCCCCGGTCCCTGGAGCTCGACTTTTTGTTGCATTATTATCACCTCTCCCGGGAAGAGTCGGTTCTGGAGAAGGTGGCCTTTACCCTGGAGAAGATGGCCCGGGGGGGCATCTACGATCAGCTCGGCGGGGGCTTCCACCGCTACAGCGTGGACGCGGCCTGGGTGGTGCCCCATTTTGAGAAGATGCTCTATGACAATGCCCTCTTACCGCCCCTCTACCTGGCGCACTACCAGCTCACCGACAGCATCCTGTCCCGGCGCATCGCCAAAGAGACCCTGGACTTCATCCTGCGGGACCTGGGGTCCCCCCAGGGAGGCTTTTATGCCGCCTGGGACGCGGACAGCGAAGGGGTGGAAGGGAAATACTATGTTTGGAGCCTGGAGGAAGTAACCGGGGTGGTGGGGGCCGAGGCCGCGCCCCTGGTGATGGCGGCCCTGGTAGTGACCCGGGAGGGCAATTTTGAGGGAGCCAATATCCTGACCCGCCCCTGGTCCCGCATCGACCTGGCGGCGCAATTCAACCTGACGCCGGAGCAGGTCAGCCGGACCCTGGAAGAGGCGCTGGCGCGTCTGCGCCAGGTGCGGGCCCGGCGGGTGCCGCCCCACCGGGATGAAAAGATCATCGTCTCCTGGAATGCCCTGGCCATCACGGCCCTGGCCCTGGGGGCTCAGGTCCTGACGGAGCGCCGCTACTATGAGGCGGCGGAGAAGGCCGCCCGCTTCCTGCTGGACGAGCTGTTCCAGGAGAAGACCCTCTTCCGGATCTGGACCGCCGGCCGGAGGAGCGTCCCGGGATTCTCGGAGGATTACGCCCTGTTGGCCAACGCCTGCCTGGACCTGTACGAGACTGATTTTGATCCCTTCTGGGTGAGCCAGGCCCGGCACCTGATGGAGTTGATGGATGAGAAGTTCCTGGACCCGGCCGACGGCACCTATTTTTACGTGGAGCGGGACCAGGAGACGCCCCTGGTACGCTCCAAGAGCGTCTATGACCAGGTCCTGCCCTCGGGGAACTCCATGGCGGCCCGGGTGCATCTCCGGCTTCACCGGCTGACCGACGACGGGAGGCACCAGGAACGGGCCCAGGCGATTATCCGGCAACTCCAGCCCCAGGCCCGGGCTAACCTCTGGGGTTTTGCCCATCTCTGGACAGTCCAGACCCTGTATCTCACGCCACCCCTGGATCTCACTTTGGTGGGCGATCCCTACGATGCCCGGACACAGGCGTTGGTCCAGGCGGCGTACCGGGCCTATCTGCCGGAGCGGCGCCTCGTCCTGAAAAATCCGGCGGATTCCGCCGCCTTAGAGGCCCTCTTCCCCTGGACCGGGGCTTACAGCCAACCGGGAGGGGCGCCGGGGGCCTATCTTTGCCGGGATTTCACCTGCCTGCCGGCCATCACCGATCCCCGGGATCTGGGCGTGAAGTTGGCAACCCCAAAAGCCTAAAAGCCATGTCAAAACCTCTTTTCCCTTCACCCTGAGCGGAGCGCAGGGTCCAGGTCTTTTAAATTCCTAGATTCTTGGCTGCGCTCGGAATGACATCTTTAGAAAATAGAGATTTTGAAATGGCTTGTAGAACCCCTCCCAGAATTATAGCCTGGGCCCTTGGTTCTCTGAGGTCCAGCCAGAACGCGCCCCCTTGAGGTTTGCCGGGAAGATTACGTCCGGCGGATTTCATCGCGGCTCTGGGGTACCGCCTGGTAATGGACA
This sequence comes from Desulfobaccales bacterium, assembly GCA_049696835.1. Lineage (GTDB taxonomy): Bacteria > Desulfobacterota > Desulfobaccia > Desulfobaccales > 0-14-0-80-60-11 > 0-14-0-80-60-11. The sequence goes on along the minus strand of JBAVUP010000137.1, from coordinate 26,988 downwards.
ATTCCCTCTGTTATAAAAATTTACAGGATATTATTTATCGAAGTTGTCCCCCTTGATTTAAGACCTTGCATACATAATCTATTAGCCATGTAATCAATGGAGGTGTCCGCATGAAAAAGCTTATCCTCTGGTCAATAGTCGGACTAGGCGTGGTCTCCGGGCTGTGGTGGAGTCCGGGTACGGCGCTGGCGCAGGAGGGACAAAGCATCTATAAAGATAAGTGCGCCATGTGCCACGGCCGGGATGGGAAAGGCAACGGCCCGCTGAGTTCAGTCTTCAGCCCTTCGCCGGCGGATTTCACCTCCGCATCTTTCTGGCAAAAAACCAGCAACGCCAAGATCACCGACACCATTGAGAACGGCCACGGCCCGATGCCCTCTTTTGAGTTAAGCCCCGGGCAGATTAGGGCGGTGATCAGCTATATGACTCAGACGTTTAAACCGGGAAGCTAAAGGAGGGCATCGCCAAATCATCCACCCTCCGCCCGGTTGCGGCCGGAGACCCGGTAATATTCTGCCAAATAAGGAGAAGAGCTATTTTCACCCCGTTTTATAAAGCTCTGGCTGCCATCGGCTTCACCGACCCGGTGCATCCGGCCCTGGTCCACATGCCCATCGGCCTGGTGGTGGGGGCATTGTTTTTCGGCTTCGCCGCCCTGATCTGGAAGCGCCCCCTTTTAGGACTCTCGGCCCGGCATTGCCTGGTCCTCGCCTGGTTGTTCATTTTCCCTACGGTGCTGTTTGGGGTCATGGATTGGCAATATTACTACCAGGGGGCTTGGTTGTTTCCCATTAAAGCAAAGATTGGCCTGGCCAGCTTGCTCTTCGTGCTGCTGTCCACCGGTCTCCTCCTGATCTTCACAGGCCGAGGTGAGTCCAAATTGATTCTGGTCATCTATGTGCTGGCCTTTTGCACCGTGGTGGGCCTGGGCTATTTTGGCGGGCATCTGGTGTTTGGCGGCCGTTCTCCGGCCGCGCCGAAGGCCTTTCGGACCGGGGAAATGATTTTCGCCACCAATTGCCGCGCCTGCCACCCCAATGGGCACAACGTCATTATGCCCACCATGCCCATTCGAGGTTCCAAAGAGTTGGCAAATTTCCAGACATTCAATAACTTTATCCGCCAGCCCCGGTTGCCTGGGGGGACTCCAGGCCCCATGCCGATTTTTCATTATCAGAAGATTTCCGAGCAAGAAGCCAGGGCCCTTTACGAATATCTCAGCCACGCGTTTGGGACCGCGGGTAAATCATAGGAGAGGTTGCATAAACTCGCGGATCAGAAGCCTGCATGGCTTTAGCGGATATCTCGTCGCCGGCGGCGTTGTCACGGCTATTATGAATAAAATTAATTAATTATTCAGGCTTGTTCCAAGATCGTTTGTATTTTATAATCCCGCTCTGAGCCAGGAAGGGCTCATGCATGGAGCGCGATGCCACTCTGAAATTGGTCCGCACCTTGACCCGGCCGGTGCTGGAACTGTTTTGCCCCGATCAAGTCGAGGAGTTTGAGGACGATTTTGCAGTGTGGGCCCTGGATGCCGATGTCCTGAGGGTCGCGGAAAAATCTGGCCCTCTGCCCCCCCGGGCCCGCAGCCTCGACGCCACCCTGGTGGCCGGGATGTTTTTCCAGGTGGTGATGGAGGCCTCCCGGTTGCCGGCCGGCCACCGGGAGCGGGTCTCCTTTGTGCGCAAGAAGGCCAAAGATTATCTGGTCACCCAGTTGGCCGGGCAGATCACCCTGTCGCAGTTCTATCGTCTGCTCAATCTCATCGAGGGCGAGGTGGGCCAATATTTTGCCCGCCAGGAGTGGCCGGAGAGCAGTTCCGGTCCCCCGGATACCCAAGAGGCCGGCCCGCCGGCGCGGCCGAACCCGGTGGATGCGGAAGCCTTGCGCCAGGCGCTGGCCAACCTCCCCTTGCCCATGAAGGGGCGGCGCAAGCTCACCCCCGAGACCCTGGGGGAGTTTCTCCGGGAGACCGCCGGCCAGTGGTTCCGCCTGCCGGACTTCGAGGCCCGTTTTCAGGTACACAAGAAAACCGCCTGGAGTTATTTGCATCTGTTGCTCCAGGAGGGCATTTTGAGCCACAACGGTGAAAAGGCCAACCGGGTGCGCTATGCTCTGGCCGCGCCCTTCCAGGCCGCTCCCCCCGAGTGATAAAGTTTCTCTTCACTGGGCACCCAAACCCGCTTTAGCAGCCCCTTAATCACGGGGGGGCCTGGCCGGTCTGGGCGGCCTGGCGCGTGACCGCGGCCATCTTGTAGAACTCCTCCGGGATGAGGTCCCGGCCGCCCAGCTGCTGATGAAGCTCACCAGCAAAAGAGAATGGGAACCTCCCAGCAAAATTATTCTCCAAAAGTGTCATCCTAGTCAAAAGACCCCCAGGCTTGCTGCCAGACCATCTTAGGTTACAATAAAAAAATGGAACATTTCCGCCACAATCTTTCACCTGTCGAAGTAAAAGTATTTTTAAAAACCATAGCTGACCTAAGGGATAACCTGCTGATTATTTACGTTAATAAAATCTCTGCTTGTTGCCCGCAATGTGGCCATCCGGAGCTATGCCGCAGTGCCGCTGTCAGTTTATTCAATAGCAGTTTCGATAAGATAACCCACGAAATGAGCGTTTGTTTGAATTGCGGGGATAAAAAATTATCAACCTGCTTAACCTGTGAGAGATTATAGAAGAAGGCTCGATACCCCTTTTCCCGGTAGCCAGGCTTTATGCAATACTGCCTTGTTCCCTTATGCCGGGGTGTAGGGAGAAGGCGGCCAAGCGCTTTTGTGCCAATCGGTGCCGCTCGGCCATAGCAATCGCTTGAAGCTTCCGGACCTCCCGGAGTTCATCTTCTGTAAAGAGGAGGCTTGTTTGATTACCTCAACCATTACTTTTTCGGAGCTAAAGGCATAAGCGATTTTACTTTTTAATATATATGGGCTAAGATGCATTAATTAAAGGCAAGGGAAGATTATGGAACGGCGAAGGCATCGGCGTTTCTACACTTCAATTCCCATCAAGTATCACGTCCAACTACCTGAATCTCCTGAAATTTCATGGATAAATTCTGGGGTACTGAAAAATATCAGTTATGGGGGGGTCTATTTCCGGTCCAATGATACTCCACCTTTGGAACCGGGCCAAATTCGAGATTTCACCATCAAGTCAACCGAAGGACACCTGAATCTTCCTGAAACTACCTTCATTATTGCAAAGGGTCGAGTTGTTCGCCTAGACCCACCCCAACCAGGGGAAAATGATATTGGGGTTGCACTCGAATTTGTTTCGGCCCTCTTTGGTGACTTTCCCATAAATAAGGATGACAATCCTTGACGATCGCCCTCCCCCGCACCTGGAGGCGAGCTTCACCCAATATTAATTAAGGGAAGCAAAACGGACTCCACTCTCAGCTTAAACCAACCCTAGTTCTATTATTCAGACCATATCCAGAATTTTTCCCACGCAAGCGATAATTGGCGATCCTGGCGAGTAATTTTCAATTTTAATTTCATTAACTTCGCGTATAAGGTTTGGTGAGTGGTGGCTAAATTTAAGGGAGAAGCATAATATTTATTGCTATTCTCAGTCGGGGGATTCTTTCCAAAGGGCCAATGAAAAACTTCTCTTTGGCCTTCTTGAAATCCGCCGCCAACATTGTCTCTTTGCAATCAATGAAGACCCCGTTCTCCTCCACCTATTCTGGCAGACATCCACATTCTGAAACCTGCGAAGAGCCTGCAGGTGTGCATTCAAGCTCTCGGTAGCCAGCCCCTGGTTTTCCTTGAAGCTTTGCTCCCGACCCCGGCCTAAATCCACTGCCTGCCAATGGCGACGGTCAGCAGACCAGGCCGGCAAAAATTGTTTGACGCCATTGTTTTCCTCTCGATCAATGGCAAAGAGGGCTGACGCGCAGTCGAGTTCTTGGCCGCCGACGTTTTTCAGCGCAGCAATGAGCAGGGCGACCCTCCCGGCAGACCTGCCCCGTGGCTGCCGACTCCTTGATTTATGCGGGCCACATCCTTGTCTTTCCCCCGAAACTTTGGTAATAGGATACTACGGTCAACAAGGGTCATCCCGGCAGCCTCTCGTATAGGCTCAGGAGTCCCGGGATTGAGGCGCGGCGCGGCTTCGAAGAAACCGTGACCGTCATATTCATTTCTTCCCACCGGCGTCATACGGTTTAACATGGATACCCTCACGCTCACGGTCGTAGAAAGCCCTGCTGAGATGCAGAGTTTCCTGGAATTCCCCTGGGGAATTTACCAGGGCGACCCCCACTGGATTCCCCCGTTGCAGAAGGAGTTGAAGCGGCTTCTGGACCCCTCGGTGCACCCTTTCTGGCAATTTTCCCGACGCAGACTGTTGCTGGCCCGGCGGGGCCGGAAGATCGTGGGCCGTATCGCCGGGATCATTGACCACAACTATAATCGCTTCCATGACGAGCGTATGGCTGGCTGGGGCTTCTTCGAGTGTGACCAGGATCCTGAAGCGGCGGCGGCCCTTTTTGACGCGGTGGCCGATTGGAGCCGACAGCAAGGCATGACCTTTCTCCGGGGTCCTTTGAATCCATCCACCAATTACGAAGTGGGCCTCCTGATCCAGGGTTTTGAACATCCGCCGGTTTTCATGTTAACCTATAATCCCCCGTACTATCCGCAACTGGTGGAGTCCGCGGGATTCTGCAAAGAGAAGGACCTGTTGTCGTTCCGCTTGGACCGCTCCTGGCAGCCGCCCCAGTGGATCCAGGACACGGCCCGGCGCATTAAAGAAAAAAGCAACATCACCGTCCGGCCGGGGAATTTAAAAGACTTTCAGGGGGAGCTGAACCTCATCAAAGAAATTTATCACGACGCCTGGTTCGACAACTGGGGCTTTGTTCCTATGAGTGATGCCGAAGCAGTGGAGATGGGCCGGCACTTGGTGCGCCTCGTGGACTCGGAGCTCATCTTCATCATGCATGACGGTACGAAGGCCGTGGGCGCCGGGATCGTGGTGCCGGACATCAACCCTATTCTGAAACGTTTGAATGGTAGCTTCGGAGGGCTGGGATTTTTGAAAGCACTCTGGTACCGCCGCTTCCTTACAGGATTCCGAGGCCTGATCTTCGGCATCAGGAAGGAGTACCAAAACTTGGGGTTGCCCCTGGTGGCTTTCGATTACCTCTATAATACACTCTATAGCTTGAAGAAATTCCGGAGATACTATTACATCGAATTGGGTTGGAATTTGGAAGATAATGATCAAATCAACCAGTGGTATCTGGATGGCGGGGTCAAACCCACCAAGCGATACCGGGTTTATCGAAGGGAGTTGTGAGATTCCCCAAGGCCCCATCTGAGACCGGAAACTCCGAGGATCCCTGCCTGGCCTTTGTCTGGCCGGCCCGGGAACTGACTCAGGAGGTGACGGCCATGGCCCGGCGTACCGGCAGCCGGGCGATTTTCGACCTCACCTCCCAGGGTGGAGACCACATTTGCCGGGCCTTGGAGCGAATCGGGGCTGCCGCGGCCGACATTCAGGTAAAAATTTCCCCGGAAACCTTCCGGAGCGATTTCCCGGACAAGATTCTGACCACTGGCAGGGTTGGGGGCCTGTGGGTGGAATGTCACCCCTGGTTTTCCCCGGCAGATACCCAAAGTTTTTGGGCAAGATTGGCAGAGCTCTCCCGGTCCATGAGTATTTTCCCCATTCTGGGAGACACCCACCAGGTTTTGACCGCCCTGGAGACCTACCCCACCCTGCCCCGTTTGGTCCTCAAGGGTTGCGAAGCCTCCGGCTGGGTAGGCCGGGACACGCTCTTCATCCTGTATGCCGCAGTGCGGGACCGCCTCTGGGGCCGGACGCAGTCTCCCCGGTTGTTCCTCTGGGGCGGGGTGGCCACTCCCGAGGCCGCGGCCGCGTTTTTGAGCACCGGCGCGCAGGGCATTGTCTTTGAAAGCCTCCATTGGCTCACCAGCATGCTGGCCTTGGAGGATAAGGTCCGAGAGGGTCTCGCCCGGCTGCAGGCCGACTACACCGAGCTGGTGGGAGAAGACCTGGCCTGTCCGGTGCGCCTATTCAACCGGGGCAATTCCCTGGCAGTTAAAGACCTGAAAGAGTCCCTGGCTTCAGCCGAAGGAGTACTCAACCCCCAGGTTAGGCAGGCCTTTGTCCAGCGGGTCACCGGGGCCAGTGTCTCTCCCCTGGAGGGCCGCTTTAGCCGGGATGAGTTGATCCCTCTAGGGGTGGAGGCGGCCTTTGCCAAAGATTTCGTCAGCCGCTTCGGCCGCGACACCGCAGGGGCCATCCAGGCCTTTCAGGAAGAGGTGGCCGGGTTGCGGCGAAAGGCCGACGAAACTCCTCTCCCCTTTGACAGTAGCCCCACGGCGGAGGAATGGGGCACGAGATACCCCTTCATTCAAGGGGCCATGACCTGGATCACCGATGTGCCGGAGTTCGCCCTGGCCGTGGCCGAAGCCGGGGGCTTGCCCACTCTGGCCCTGGGCATGATGGATGGGGAGATGCTGACTCAGAGGCTGGGCGGTCTGCAGGACCTCATGGGAAGCCGCCCCTACGCCGTAAATTTCCTGGCCCTGCCGGAGAATCCCCACCGGGAGCTCCAACTGGCGTGGATTAAAGAGCATCGCCCCCGTTTTGTGGTCATAGCCGCGGGAGACCCCGTCTATGCCCGGAGGCTGCGCCAGGAGGGTCTGGAAGTAATGTACCTTGCCCCCAACGAGGCCCTCCTGCGCCTGGCCTGTCAGGCAGACGTCCGGTATCTCATTCTGGAAGGCCAGGAAGCTGGAGGCCATGTGGGCTTTCATTCCACCCTGACCCTAGCCCAGATCTCCCTGGAATTGAAGCGCCGGGAACCCGACCTGCTGGCCGGGCGGCGCCTGATCCTGGCCGGGGGCATCTATAACAGGGAGACCGCTGCCCTGGCTGCCAGGTTAGGGGCCGATGCCATTCAGCTGGGCACAGCCTATCTGGCCACTCGGGAGATCGTGGAAATGGGGGCTCTCAACTCTCTCTACCAGCAGCAAATCCTGGCGGCTCCTCCCGGGGACACCGTGATAACCGGAGAAACCGTAGGGCTCCGGGTCAGATCTCTCCGTTCCCCCAAGATAAAGGCTATCATCCAGCGGCAGCAGGAGCTTGCCCGGGGAAGCCAGGATGAGGCCGAGGTCAGAAAGGCGATTGAAGCCCTGGCGGCCGGGAGCTATTTGATCGCGGCCCGGGGGCTGAAGCACCCTGAAGGACCGCGGCTGGACGAGTCCACCTGTTGGGAGCAGGGCCAGTTCCTGAGCGGGGCCTGCGCCGGGGGCCTTACCCGGGTGCAAACCGTGAGGGAGCTACATCAGGAGCTGGCGGCAGGACGTTACCCGGCCGCGGCCGGGGTGGTTTCGCCGGCGCAGGTTCATCCGCCGTCCCCGGGGGCCCGCCAGGGTGCCTCTGTTGTGAGGGCGGGGGGCCGGGAGCGCCTGGTCGTCACCGGCATGAGCCTGGTGAATTCCCTAGGCAACAGCCCCGAGGAGGTCTGGTCGGGCTGCCTGGCCTTGAAGAGCGGCATTGTGCCCGTACCTCCCGATAAGTGGGACCACAGTCGCTATTATGATCCCCGGCCCCGGACGTCGGGCAAAACCTACTGCCAGGTGGGGGCCTTCCAGAACATCACCATCTCCCGCAAGGATTTGGAAATTTCCCCCCAGGATTTCCGTACCATGACCTCCGCCACCCGTCTTACATTGTGGATGGCGGCCCAGGCCATTGAGCGCTCCGGTCTGCTCTCTTCCTCTATCCCCCGGGAGCGTATTGCTATTTTGACCTCCCAAAATTCCGGCGAAGCCGCGGGCACCCTATCAGATCTCATCATTTGCGGCCAGGTGGAGGAAATCCTTGAGGCCGTGGGCCGGGTGGCCCAGTTCCCCCCCTCCCTGCGCCAGGCCCTGGCCCAAGAAATCAGCAATGGTCGCCTGACCATCGATGACACCACCCTCCTGGGCCGGCTCAACTGCACCGCCGGCGGTTTCATCAGCAACAAATACGGCTTTACGGGCCCCAGCTTTGCCGTGTCCGCAGCTTGCGCCACCTCTTTGGTAGCTCTTTACAGCGCCTTCCAGATGATCCATAACGGCGTCATCGATGCCGCGGTGGTGGGCGGGGGTGAAGAAAACCTCACCCCCATGCATTTCCTGGAGTTTTCCGCCCTGGGGGCCCTGGCCGGGCTCTCCGGCCGAGAGGTGCCCCTTGGCGAGAGCAGCCGCCCCTTCGACCTCACCCGGGATGGCATGGTCTTGGGGGAAGGCGGGGCCATGATCATCATCGAGCGGGAATCAGCGGCCCGGCTCCGGGGCGCCCCCATCCTGGCCTACATCACCGGCATGGGCGCTAGCAACAATAATTTGGGCATGGTGGAGTCCTCTCACACCACCCAGGAGATTGCCCTTCGGGCTGCCTTCCAAGACCTCCCCTATGGGCCCGAGGCGGTGGACCTGGTGGAATGCCACGCCACCGCCACTTTCCAGGGGGACGTGGAAGAAGTCCTGGCCCTCAAGACCTTTTTTTCAGGCAACGGCACCACGGTACTCACCTCCTTTAAATCCCAGATCGGCCACACCCTGGGGGCTTCCGGCCTCAACAGCCTCATCCGCGGCATCATGGGCATGAGGGCCGGAATCTTTCCACCCTCCATCAATTACCGATATCCTGATCCGGCCATGGCTCTGGAGGGGTCCGGACTGCGGATCTGCACCGCGCCGGAAGAGTGGGCCTTAAAGGCGGGCCGACCCCGGCGATTCCAGGTTAATTCCTTCGGCTTCGGCGGCTCCAACTACGTGGTGCATCTGGAACAGTGTCTGGATGGAGAAGACCGGGTGCTGGTCCATCCAACCAGCCGCAGCGCCAGCGCCTTGTCGGATTCGGGGCCCGAGCTTTCAGGCGGGGTCTTCCCCTTTCAGGCCACCATCCGCGGGGTCCCTTACCGGTCGGCTGTGGTGGCAGCTTCCCGCGCTGAAGCCAGGGTCAGGCTTGGGACCATCGAGGCGGGCCCGGAGGGGCAGGAACTGCCAGCCAGTACTTTGAGGGCCCAGGGCCGCCGGGGGGTTTACCTGGTACCCGCCACGGCCTCCCCCTTGCCCCTGGCCATGGTCTTCCCGGGGCAGGGGTCCCAGTACGCCGGGATGGGGCTGGAGCTCTACAACCATAATGCCGTAATCCGGCAGTGGCTGGACCGGGCCGCGGCCATGGCGGATTTCGACCTCTTAAAACTCATCTTTTACAACCAGGAGGGCGATCTTCAAAAGACCCGCTGGCAGCAGCCCGCGACCTTTAGCCTGGAATACGCCATGGCTCAGTACCTTCTGTCTTTAGGGCTGCAGCCGGTGGCCTTGGCAGGCCATAGCTTAGGGGAGCTGGTAGCCCTGGGCACTGCCGGGACCTTCTCTTTCGAGGACGGCTTCCACCTGGTGAACATGCGGGCCCGTTGCATGGATAAAGCCTGTAACCCGGGCCAGGACCCTGGCATCATGGTGGCCACCGACGCCCCGTTGGACTTGCTCCAGGAGAAGCTCCAGGGCCAGGATGAAATCCACATAACCAATATCAATGCCCCCGATCAAGTGGTGCTGGGGGGCGGCACCACGGCCCTTCAAGCCCTGAGCCAGGCTTTGAAGGAGTTGGGATACCGGGCCACGGCGCTCAAGGTGAGCATGGCCTTTCATTCCCCCACCATGCGGGTTATTCGGGATGAGCTGGAAAAGTTTGTGGATACCCTTACTTTTCATCCCCCTAGCATCCCGGTAATTTCCAACACCATTCGCCGTCAATTTCCCGACGAACCCGGGGAGATCAGGCGTATCATTATGGCCCACCTAGAATCCCCGGTGTACTGGATGGACAATATCCGGACCCTCCATCGCGAATGGGGGGCGAGGCTTTTCCTGGAAGTAGGGCCCGGCGACGTGCTCTGTAACCTCATCTCCAGCACTCTGGGGGAGGAGGTGGAATGCCTCCCCACCTGCCTGCCCGAGAGGGAGAGTCTCACCCTGAACCAGGCGGTGGCCCGGCTCCTGGCCGGGGGACAGATGCCCTTTCCCCAGCGGGCCGAGGCCATCACTTTACCTGCCCCGGAGAGACCGGCGGCCCTTCCTGCCGGGGTTGCTGTTGGGCCCCCGGCCTCCCGGCCGACCGGCGGCGAGTCTCTGGAGCGCATCATCCAGCGGGAGATCAACAAGTTTGTCCTGGAGACCTTTGGGCAGTTTCTGACTCCAGCCCTAGTCCAGGCCATCCGCCGGGAGCATGACCCCAACTTCTCTGAGGCGGACCTGGAACGAATCCTCTCCGGAATGGCGCTGCAGGTGTCGCCGGCAACGCTCAGCCCCTTGCCTGCCAGCCTGGAAGCCCCGGCTTCCGGGGCAGTCTCTCCACCAGCCCAGGGGGGCGCGGCCCCGGCTGTGCCGCGGGACCTGGGTTCCCTGGATGTCCTGGAAGAGGTGATCCGCATCATCATGGATTCTACGGGATATGAGCGGGAGGAAATAGACCCCGACATGGACCTCCGGGCTGATCTGGCCATTCGTTCCAGCCGCATACCGGTCATCATGTACAACGCCGAGAGCCGCTTCGGCATTGAGATCCACCTGGAAGAGTTCGTGCGAGTGCGCACCGTCAGGGACCTGGCGGCCCAGATTGCTGAGGTCATAACCCAGACTCAGGGAAAACCTCCAGGGCCTTTTCCCGTGGTCGAAGCTGCCGAAAGCCACCCTGTTTCCCCCGGAGCGCCGGTCCCCGCGGTGGACGCTCTGGAGCGCTTGGTTTTTCAGCCCGTGCCCGTGCAACCCCAGCAGTTAGAGCCTCTGGAACTGGCTCCCGAGGCGCGGTTGGTGATCCTCCCCCTGGGAGAAGGAGGCTCCAGTCAGCCCCTGAAAGATTTCTTCCGGGAGAATTACCGGGTTAGCTGTGAGGTGCTGCCAGGCGCTTTAAAGGCTTCCCGGGAGGCGCTTTTGCCGGAGGGTGCGCCCCTGACGGGAGTAATTTTCTGGCTGGATGACGCGGCCAACGCCGACCCTGTTCACCTGGAGGATCTGCCGGAACTCCTCACCTCATGCTTCCAGCTCGTTAAGGCCCTGGCTGCCAGCCCCCAAAAGCAATTTGCCCTCTTGCTTCACCGCCTTGTATCGGAGGCGAGTCCCCTCCAGGTGCTCAGCCAAGGGATTCTGGGGATGTTTCTGAGCGCCGCCCAGGAATTACCCGGGGTGCTGTTCCGGAGCGTGACCCTGGAAGGGGCAGCAGACCTGGTCTCGGCCCTCCCGGCCGCCCTGAACCGGGCCCAACCCGTGATCGAAACCTGGCAACGTCCGGAAGGACTTGTCACCCCGGCTGGCCGGCAGGCCCCAGCTCCATACCGCCCCACTCCGGCGCTGGAGCTCCAACCGGGAGACGTGGTGGTTCTCTCCGGGGGGGGATACGGCATCACGCCCGTTCTGGCCCGGAGCCTCTACCCCTTTCAGCCTCGCCTGGTGCTGCTGGGGCGCACCTCCCTTGACCTGGAACCGGAGATCCGCCAGCTCCTGAAGGAACCCGAACCTTCCCCGAAAGCCCTGCGATGGGCCGTGTTGAAGGCCCGCCCTGAAATTTCCCAGGAGGACCTGTCCCAGGAAATCTCCCGGTTCTTAAAGGTCAAAGAAGTTCTCCAGACCCTGGAAAATTTGCGGGCTGCAGGGCTGGAGGCTGATTACCTTACCTGCGATGTCTCGGACCCCAGTGGGGTCAAGAGCGCTCTGGACGCCATCCTCAGCCGCTTCGGTCGCATTGACGGCGTCATCCACGGGGCGGGCATCCTGCGGGACGGGTTCCTGGACCGGATGGCCCCGGATGCCTTTGCCAAAGTTGTCGGGGTGAAGTTCTCGGGGGCCTGGAATCTCTTTCACGCCGCTCTCCCGGCCGGACTGCGCTTTTTCGTGGCCCTCTCGTCTGGCGCGGCTATCCTGGGCAACCCCGGCCAAGTTAACTATGCCGCGGCCAACCGCATGATGTCGGCGCTCCTCACGCACTTCGGCCGTCAGCACCCTCAGATTGTCTGTAAGGTCCTCATCCTCCCGGCGGTGGCCGACGTCGGCATGGCTGCTGACGCCGAGATCCGCAAGATCTTAGAGAAGAAACAGGTGGGCTACCTTGAACCGGAGGAATTGGCGGAAATCTTCTTGCGGGAGCTTTTCGTCGCCCCTCAGGAGGACATCTGGGCGCTGTACAAACGACAACTGCCGCATCTTGCCACGGTGGTCCTGGAAGAGTCCCATCCCCTCCAGAACCAGGGGGAGCAAAAAGCAGGGACCATGGCCTTCAATCCGGGAGATTTCCCCCTTATCGAGAGGGTTTCTCATCTCGATCTCCAGCAAGGCAGCCTAGTGGCTCACCGCACCTTCTCCCGGGAAAAAGACCTCTGGATTGAGGATCACAAACCCTTCAAGTTCTTGCAGCACCCCCTCGTTTCCACCATTATGGCAGCTGAAGCCTTTCTGGAAGCGGCTCGGCTCCTTTACCCTTATCTCCAGGTGCTGGGATTGCAGGATTTACGGATGTTGAATATGGTGGCCTGTCCCCCCGGCGTCTCCCGACCTTCCCGGATAATTTGTCGCCAGGTCCAGGAGGGGTTCCAGGGACTGGCCTGCGAGCTCAACATGGAGACCCCGGACCTGTCACCCACCGGGCGTACCCTCAATTACACCGCGGTGAATTCCCAGGCCCGGGTGCGGTTGGGAGCCAGGCGCCCAGAGGCGCTCCCCGACCTGGAGGGATTCCCGGTTCGACTTGAAGAAATGGACACCCGGCCCCTGGACGCCGAAGAGGTGCTGGAGAAGTACCATGAGCGCACCGACCTGCAAGGCCGCTACCGGGTGATGGGGAAGATGGACGGCACTGGTCCCGGTGCCATCCGAGGCCATTGCTGCCATCACCCCGGGAAGGATTTCAGCCAGCCCGAGTCTTTCACCTATCAATATTCCCCTTACGTCCTGGAAGCTCTCTTGCAGTTATCCTATTTCTACGTGACTATGCGGGAAGATGGGGAAAGGCGCGGCCTCATTCCCCTGAGCCTGGGTGAGGTCTGCTGGACCAGGCTGGGGCTGGAGGGGGAATGGCTCACCGTGGAAGCCCGCCTGAGGCGGGAGGATCAGGATGGTCTTACCTTTGACGCGCGGGCCCTGGACGAATCCGGACGGCCCCTGATGCAGCTGAAGGACCTGGTGATGAGATGGTTTTCCCCCTGAGAGGGCCGGAAAAATTGTTTGCCAAAAGCAAAAGGCCGGTTAACTCTTTCTAGATCTCCTCCGGCCCATTCCCACCAGTCCCAGCAACCCGGAGCCCAGGAGCCCAACCGCGCCGGGCACCGGAACCGAGTTCAGGGCGCCCGCCAGAGACAGGGAGGGACGATTGCCGTAAATTGACTGGACATCCAGTCCCACTACAATTTGATCAACCGTCGCGCCAACTGGCAGCCCAAAGTCGTCCAGATTGATCGTGGCGACATTTAAATTAAACACACTGACAGTGAATCCGGTATCAGCGGAAGGATACTGAATGGTGGTCCCCCCCAAGGTAAGGGATAACTTGAAAGTGTCCGGAGTGCCCAGTTCGAATAAGGCCAGGTCGTTGCCCGGACCGTTAACTATCGGATTGCTGAAGCCCAGCTGGACGTATGCTCCTGAAGAAGATGACCAGGCATAAGTGCCCGGATCATGGTCAGTGAGGACCGCGGCCACGGACCCGCCTGAAATGGTGAAATTACCGTTGGATGAGAGCAGGCTGTCAGCGAAAGAGGTAATATTCAGCCCCCCGATTAAGTCGGCATGGGCAGAGCTCGCCATAGAGAAGACCAATAGCAAAGCGGTGAGCGCCATAATTTTCTTCATGCCATTTTCTCCTGGCAACCCGGCTATCTCCAACTACTGAGACCTGTAGCGTTCCGTCCCCGCCTCACGCCGGGGTTTGGCTTTATCTGCATAATTAAATTTACCATTTATTTAATACTCTGGGAAAATAAAAGGAACCAGGGACATTCTGATTTATGGGGGGAAAAAACCTAATTTTTAAGAATATTAAGGAAAAAGCCTAGATTCCAGGTGGCCTTTATCAGGCTCTCAGACTTTTTCGGCGGGCGGACCGAAGAGGCAGGGTCAGGAGAAGGGAACCACAGAAAGCGAGTTGGCTTGGCCGGTCATCATAATATCCGGCGATACACAAATACATAAGCCTCGTCGTTGATATCAATAATCAGATCGCCGCCCCGGGATTCCGCATACATCAGCCAGGCGGGCTTGGCATCGGTGCAGCAGGTCACCTGGGGCGAGAACGCTCCGGTGGCGCGGTCATACCAGGCCAGCAGCATGGGCTCGCCCCCCATCTCCCGGGCGCGCCGGTCGGCCAGGGCCCGGGCCCGGGAAAAATCCAGGGGCGCATCAGGCAGGCACAGGTCCACGGGATCGGTCAACATCTCCCGGGTCAGAGGGATACACTCGGCCATGGGACCTCCTCGGAACATCTCATAACCCTTGATTTCCGGCACATATCTTTATGGCCATCGTAAGGCTTTACGATAAGAATGTAAAGCCGCCGGGGTCCGGGACCTGATGGCGGCCGCCAAAAGTTGAGGCCCCCGTCGGGCACCCGACGGAGGCCTCTGAGGAGTGTGGCGGTTTTCAGGTTCAGCCTTCTGTGTGTGTGTGTGTTCTGCTGCGTAAAATGACCAGGCCCAATAACCCACTGCCCAGGAGCAGCAAGGAGGGAGGGATAGGAGCTAAGGCGTCGGTAAAATTGTCCATCAAGAAATACTGACCGGCGGAACCGGGGGTTACGTCAAAGATCAGGGTATCAATCCCGTGAAAATCCACCGCTTGCCAGGACAGCGCGCCGGGGGAGAGCGCCAACGTCGTGGTGCCGACTACGGTGCTCCCCAGTTTCCCGGTGAGGGTGAGGGAGGTGGCGCCATAATAGTTTTGCGTGTTATATGCCGTCCAGGTGCCGAACCAGGCCCCTTCGAAATCAAATGCCGTGGTTCTGGAAATCACTACCCGGGGGGCTCCAGTCTGGTCAGGGGACTCATTGGTGACGGCGTTGGGATTGGTGGTAAAATTGAAGCTATTGGCATATGCGCTGCGGTAATAGCTGTTCGGGATAATCCCCCAATATCCGCCGGTTCCCGACCAGGTGAACCCAGCGTAGTCGGTTGGCACCGGGGTGGCCTGCGGAATTGGATTTCCACTGACCAGATCGTCGAAATTAAGCAGCACGGTGTCGGCTGCCGCCATCCCGGGTAAGCAGATTAACGCCCCCAGGGCTAAAACCACTCCCAAACCCAACCAAGTTTTCTTCATTATGATCTCCCTATCGTATGTCTTAAAGTCACAGCCGTCGGAGCTTCCTTTGAGCCGTTGAGCCGACTGCTTTTCGTCGCATATCGGTCCGAAACCAGGCCGGAATTGAGCATAGGGAGTGCATGTTATATGCCATATCAATAACTTATTGTAATTATTAAATATATCATTAAATAACGGTATCTCTTGACCCGATTGGTTAACAGATATATGTTTAAAAAATGGAACACTTTCAGATTAATACATTAATAATTAATAATTACAACATATTAGCATGATGTTAAGTATAATGAACGCGGGGTTCGGGCAGGTTAACCCCAGGCCACGGTCGCAGGTAATTCCCAGGGGGTAAAAGGGAAAAGCCCTCTTCGGCAGGGTATACCCTTGGAAGCGATAGGCGCCCCCAGACATATTTTCCCCCGCGTCCGAGTATCTCTTTGCCTTGCCGCAGGTTTCCCGATAAAATAGGGGCGGCCCAGTTCAGGCCGAAGCGCCGGTGCGGCGCGGCGGTCGACGTGGAGGAGCGATGAAGATTACCCGGCGTTTCATTCCGATCATCCTGGCCGCGGTGGCGGTGGTGGGCGGTTTGCTCTATTGGCTGCTATGGTGGGAAACCCAGCCTCCCAAGAATATCCTGCGCCTGGAAGGGCACATGGAGGCCACCGAAACTGACCTGGCTTTTAAGGTTTCGGGCATTATCCAGTATATCTTTTTCCAGGAGGGTGACTGGGTCTCCCTGAACCAGGTGACGGCCGGCCTGGAGGCCAAGGACTTGAAGGACGAGGTGGACCGGGCCCGGGCCGGCCTGGGCGCCTCCAAGGCCAATCTGGCCAGGTACGAGGCCGGCTATCGGCCCCAGGAGATCAAGGAAGCCGAGGCCCAGGTAGGCAAGACCAAGGCCGATCTGGTGAACAAGAAGCTGGATTATGAGCGCTACGAAAACCTGTATAAACGGCAGGTCGTCCCCGCCATCAGCCGGGATAAGTTCGAGGCCGACTATCTCATGGCCAAAGAGGCGCACAAGAGCGCGCTGGAGCAATACAGCATGCTGAAGGAAGGCTTCCGGGTGGAGGACATTGACAAGGCCCGGAGCGACTTTAAGCAGGCCCAGGCCAGCCTGGAGCTGGCCCTCACCCGGCTGGGATACGCCACCATCACCTCCCCGGTGAACGGCGTGGTCCTGGTGCGTCCCATGGAGCCCGGCATGACCGCGGCCGTAGGGTCCCCGGTCCTCACGGTGGGCGACATGGATAATATCTATTTTCAGGGGTACATCCCGGAAACCGAGCTCGCCAAGGTCAAGTTCGGCATGAAGGCCTATGTCACCACCGATGCTTACCCGGGGAAGAAGTACCCCGCCTGGGTCTCCTTCATTAGCTCCAAGGCGGAGTTCACTCCCAAGACGGTGGAGACCTATAAGGAGCGGGTAACCCTGGTCTATCGCTGCAAGATCCGGGCGCAAAATCTCAACTACAATCTGAAGCCGGGGATGCCGGCGGAAGCGGTAATTCTCCTTGATAGCCAGCCAGAAAACCAGCCCCAGCCATGACGCGGCCATTTGGGCCGAAGGACTGACCAAACGATTCGGGTCTCTGGTAGCGGTTGATCACCTCAATCTGGAAGTTTTTCCCGGGGAGGCCTTTGCCCTGGTGGGGCCGGACGCCGCCGGTAAGACTACTACCATGCGCATGCTCGTGGGCATCATGGACCCGGACGAAGGCCGGGCCAGGGTGCTGGGGTTCGACACGGTCAGGGAAGCGGAGCCGCTTAAAGTGCACATCGGCTACATGCCCCAACGCTTCGGCCTCTATGACGACTTGACCGTGGCCGAAAATATGGCCTTTTATGCCGATATTTACGGGGTGACCCGGCAGGAACGGGAGCAGCGAATGCCGGAGCTCCTGAGCTTTTCCAACCTCACCCCCTTCCAGGACCGGCTGGCCCGCAATCTGTCGGGAGGCATGCGCCAGAAGTTGGGTCTGGCCTGCGCCCTCATTCACCGACCCCGGATGCTCTTTCTGGACGAGCCCACCTTTGGGGTGGACCCGATCTCCCGGCGGGAGTTTTGGGAGATTCTCTACAACCTCCTGGGCGCCGGCCTCACCATCTTCCTGTCCACGGCCTACATGGATGAAGCCGAACGGGCCCACCGGGTCGGCCTGATGCACCGGGGCCGGCTGCTGGTGGTGGACACCCCCAAGGCCATCAAAGAATCCTTTGTGGGTGAGCTGTTGGAAGTCCGGGCGGCGGATTTATGGGCGGCCCGGAAGCTCCTGAGCCGCCACCCTTTGGTACGAGGCTCCTTGGCCATGGGGGACCGGTTGATGATCACGGTGGACCACGCGGACGCGGCCATGGGCCCTTTGCAAGCGTTTCTGGAGCAGGCCGGCCTCACCGACGTGACCCTGGACCGGGCCTCCCCCAACCTGGAGGAACTCTTCGTCCAGATCGTCCGCCGGGGAGAGGAGTGATGGGGCGAGTAAAAAGATTGGGCGAAAAGGCGAAAAGGGTAAGGACTTAAAAGGCTTCATGATGTAGGGTGGGCATCGCCCACCATCACGCCTAGAGGAGAATGCATGCCGGACCGGGAAAAGGCCATCGTGGTGCAGAACCTCTCCCGCCATTTTGGGGACTTCATCGCGGTGGACAACATCAACTTTGAGGTCTACCGGGGGGAGATTTTCGGCTTCCTGGGACCCAACGGGGCCGGCAAGTCCACCACTATCCGCATGCTCAACGGGCTGCTGTTGCCTACCAGCGGCGAAGGCCGGGTAGGCGGCTTCGACATCATCCGGGAGAACGCCCAGATCAAGAACCATATCGGTTACATGTCCCAACGTTTTTCTCTCTATGAAGACCTCACCGCGGAGGAAAACCTCACTTTTTTCGGCGGCGTCTATGGCCTGGAGCAGGGTCGGCTAAAGGCGCGCCTTACCGAGGTGCTGACCATGGTGGGGCTGGAGGACCGGCGGCACGATTTGACCCGCACCCTGCCCCTGGGCCTGAAGCAGCGCCTGGCCCTGGCCTCGGCCATCATCCACGAGCCTTCCATCCTGTTTTTGGACGAGGCCACCAGCGGGGTGGACCCCATCTCCCGGCGAAATTTTTGGGATCTGATCTACGCCATGGCCCAGGAAGGGCGGACCATCCTGGTCACCACCCACTACATGGAGGAGGCGGAGTTCTGTGACCGGCTGGTGCTCATTTACCAGGGGCGTATTATCGCCCAGGGCACACCCAGTGAACTCAAAGGTGAGGTCAGGGAAACGATTCTGGCGCTCTATCCCGACGCCCTGGACGATGCCTTGGATTTGATCAAGAAGCTGCCCCAGGTGGACGAAGCCGCGGTCTTCGGGGCCGGCCTGCATATCGCCACCACCCGACCCGATGAGACCGAGCCGGCCATCAAGGAGACCCTGGCGGCCCATCGGATCGCCTGTGACCGCATCGAGCGGGTGCGGCCCAGCCTGGAAGACGCCTTCATCTCCCTGGTGCAGCGGGCGGGGGAATGAAGCAGCGGTCAGCTATCAGCTGTCAGCGGTCAGCTAAAAGAAGAAAGAATCCATAAAGATTAGAATTCGAATAATCGAAACAAGAATCAAGGACCAAGAATTAAAACCTAAAACCCAGAACCCGAATCATGGACCTCAAACGCACCTGGGCCATTGCCCGCAAAGAGCTGATTCATATCCGGCGGGACCCCATCAGCCTCCTCCAGGTCATCCTGCTGCCGGTGGTGCTCCTCTTGCTCTACGGCTATGCCCTGACCTTCGATATTAAAAACGTCACCATTGCGGTGTATGACCAGGAGCAAAGCCAGCTCAGCCAAGATTTCATCAACCGGTTCCGGGGCACCGAATACTTCCGGTTGGTGAAATTCACCCACGATTACCACG
Organism: Desulfobaccales bacterium; assembly: GCA_049696835.1. Classification (GTDB taxonomy): domain Bacteria; phylum Desulfobacterota; class Desulfobaccia; order Desulfobaccales; family 0-14-0-80-60-11; genus 0-14-0-80-60-11. The sequence goes on along the minus strand of JBAVUP010000137.1, from coordinate 7,750 downwards.
AACTGCAGCGCCTGGTCACCGAGCGCCAGGTCCAGGTGGGACTGATGCTGCCCTTTGACTTTTCCTGGCAGTATCAAACGGGGAAAACCGCCAAAGGCCAGGCCCTGGTAGACGGCACCGATTCCAACACCGCCAACATCGTCCTGGGTTACATCCAGGCGGTGACCGCGCCGTACACTCAGAAACTGCTGGAGCAGCGGCTTATCACCAAAGGGCCGGGCCGCCTGGAGATGCCGGTGGACTCCCAGACCCGTTTCTGGTTCAACGAGGACCTGGAGTCCCGCAACTACATCGTCCCCGGGCTCATTGCCGTGATCATGACGGTGGTGGGGGCCCTGCTCACGGCCCTGACGGTAGTGCGGGAACTGGAACGGGGCAGCATGGAAGGCCTGATGGCCACCCCCCTGAAGCGGACGGAGCTGCTGCTGGGAAAACTGGGCCCCTACTTTCTCATCGGTATGTTTGATATGGCCGTGGTCATGGGCATGGGCAAGTTTCTCTTTCAAGTGCCTCTGCGGGGCAGCCCCTTGCTCCTGATCGGTCTGTCGGCCCTTTTTCTCATCGCCACCCTGGGTCAGGGCCTCCTCATTTCGGTGACGTCCGAAAATCAGTTGCAGGCCTTCCAGATGGCCATGCTCACCACGTTCTTGCCGGCGTTTCTCCTGAGCGGCTTTGTCTTCTCCATCTATCTGATGCCCGTGCCCCTGCAGATCGTCTCTTATCTGGTACCGGCCCGCTACCTGGTGACCATCTCCAAAGGCATCTACCTCAAGGGCCTGGGAATCAACGTGTTATGGCCCAGCGCCGTGATGCTGGCCGGGGCCGCCACCCTTTTTGTGGTCTTGTCCATCAAGAAATTCGTCAAGAAGATCAGGTGAAGCTGTCAGCTGTCAGCCATCAGCTGTCAGCTAAATCTCCAAGAAAAAATTCGCATAATTGAACCGAGAGCTAAGGGAAAAAACAGAAAACAGAAAACAGAAAACCAAAAACCAAAAACTGAAAGCTGACCGCTGAAAGCTGAGAGCTCATCATGTTTCGTCGCATCCGGCACATTATCATCAAAGAATTCATTCAGGTCTTGCGGGACAAGAAGCTCCGCTTCTTTCTCATTGTGCCGCCCCTGATGCAGCTTCTCACGTACGGCTATGTGGTCAACTTCGACATCAAGCATGTGGCCATGGCCGTGTTCGATGAGAGCCGCACCATGGAAAGCCGACAGCTGATCGACCGGTTCGCCTCCAATGATTGGTTCAACGTGAAGTACTTCGTCCAGAGCCACAAGGAATTGCTGGACCGCATTGACCGGGGCGACATCACCATGGCCTTGTGGATCCAATGGGACTTCGCCACCCGGATGCGCCAGGGCAAGTCGGGACGGCTGCAGGTGATTGTGGACGCCACCGACTCCAACGCCGCCCTCATTGTCAACCGCTACGCCGGCACGGTGATCGCCGATTATAACCAGTTGCAGTTAGACCGGCGGTTGGCCCGCAAAGGTTCGCAATGGGCGGGCCAGCTCAGCGTGCCTCTGGACATCGAGCCCCGGGCCTGGTTCAACGAAAATCTCATCAGCCGCTACTCCATGGTGCCCGGAGTTATCGCCATGGTGGTCCTGCTGGTCAGCCTGATGTTGACGGCCCTGTCGGTGGTGCGGGAAAAGGAGAACGGAACCCTGGAGCAGATCCTGGTGACCCCCATCCGGCCCATCGAACTGATGCTGGGCAAGACCGTGCCGTTTGTCATCATCTCCATGCTGGAAGTGGCCATTGTCACCGCAGTGGGAATCTTATGGTTCCAGGTGCCGTTCCGGGGGAGCTTCCTGGTGCTGCTCCTGGGCACCTTGGCCTTCCTCTTCAATTCCGTGGGCCTGGGGCTGCTCATTTCCACCATCGCCAGCACCCAACAACAGGCCATGATGGCCGGCAACCTGTTTCTGACCCCGGCCATCCTCCTGTCCGGACTCATTTTCCCCATTACCAATATGCCGGTGTTCTTTCAATACCTCACCAGGCTCAACCCGCTGATGTACTTTATCATCGTCACCCAGGGGGTCTTTCTCAAAGGCGCCGGGCTGACCCTGCTGTGGCCCCAGATGCTTTCCATGACCGTCCTGGGTATGGGCATGCTGGGCCTGGCCGTGGCCAGGTTTAAGGTGCATATTGCCTAACCACCCGGCTGGGCAACCGGAATAATTTGCTTGGAAATGACTTGGCGGAGCACTATAATTTTGCAGATGGGCCGGATGAGCCTGATGGGCGGTGTTTCCCCGTCTAGACATATTCCAAACCGGTTCCGGCAAAATTTTGAGACCTTAATCTTCCATGCGCCATCCCCGCAAGCATCCCCCTGGTAAATCATGGGCCCGGGTCTGGTTGGTCATATTCCTGACCACTTCCCTCCTCACGGCTTCCTGTTCCGGCGAGAAGAAGAAAGCCGCGCCGCCGCCGGTGCCGGTGCTGGTGGCCACGGTGGCGGAAAAGACGGTGCCGGTGGAGTTGAAGGCCATCGCCAACGTGGAGGCCTACTCCACGGTGTTTATCAAGTCCCGACTGGCAGGCCAGCTGGTCAAGGTGAATTTTCAGGAAGGCCAGGATGTGAAAGAGGGAGAACTCCTCTTCGTTATTGATCCTCGCCCCTATGAAGCAGCTCTGAAACAGGCCGAAGCCAACCTGGAAAGAGATAAGGCCCTGGCGGTTAAGGCCCAGGCCGATCTCAAACGCTATGCCGAGTTGATCCGCAAACAGTTTGTCAGCCAGCAGGACTACGATCAGGCCAAGTCCGCCGCCGAATCCCTGGGGGCCACGGTCAACGCCGATCAGGTGGCGGTGCAAAATGCCAGGCTCAATCTGAGCTATTGTTATATCAAGGCACCCATTACCGGCCGCACCGGCAGCCTGATTGCGCACCAGGGGAACATGATCAAGGAAAACGCCGATACCGCCATGCTGGTCATCAACCAGATCCAGCCCATCTACGTATCGTTTGCCATCCCGGAGCAGAACCTGGCGGAAATCCGGAAGTACATGGCGATGGAGAAGGTCCCGGTGGAGGCCATCATCGGCGGGCAGGAAAAGCCTGAGGTGGGGGTCCTGACCTTTATCGACAACACCGTGGATAAAACCACCGGGACCATCTTGTGTAAAGCCACCTTTACCAACGAGCACAAACGTCTGTGGCCGGGGCTGTTCGTTAACGTGGTGGTGAAGCTCTCCACCCAGCCCAACGCCGTCCTGGTCCCCTCCCAGGCCGTTCAGACGAGCCAGGAAGGGCAGATCGTCTTCGTGGTGAAACCCGACCTGACCGTGGAGGTCCGCCCCGTAGAAGTGGGACACGCCATCGACAGCGAGACCATCATCACCAAGGGGCTCAAGCCCGGGGAACGGGTGGTGACTGACGGCCAGCTCCGGTTGGTGCCGGGAGCCAAGGTGCAGATCAAGAGCGGGCTCTAAACGTCCCGGAGCGGCCCTATGCACTTCACCGAGCTCTTCATCCGCCGACCGGTCATGACCACCCTGGTCATGCTGGCCATCCTGATTTTCGGGGCCATGAGCTATCGCTACCTGCCGGTAAGCGATCTGCCCAACGTCGATTTTCCCACCATCCTGGTGACGGTCAACCTGCCCGGGGCTTCCCCGGAGACCATGGCCTCGGCGGTGGCCACCCCCCTGGAACGCCAGTTCTCCACCATCGCCGGGCTGGACTCCATGAGTTCCACCAACGCTTTGGGGGTCAGCCAGATTACCCTGCAGTTCAACCTGAGCCGGAACCTGGATGCCGCGGCGCAGGACGTCCAATCGGCCATCTCCAAGGCCGGCAACCAGTTACCCCCGGACCTGCCGAACCCGCCGGTGTACCAGAAGGTGAATCCCGCGGACCAACCCATCCTCTACCTGGCGTTATATTCGGACACCCTGCCCCTGTCCACCGTGAATGAGTATGGCGACACCTTCATGGCCCAGCGCATCTCCATGATTAACGGCGTGGCCCAGGTGCAGATCTTTGGGGAGCAGAAATTCGCGGTGCGCGTCCAATTGGACCCCAAGGCTCTGGCCAGCCGCGGCCTCGGCATTAATGAGGTGGGGGACGCAGTCAAGAACGCCAACGTCAATATCCCCACGGGGACCCTGTACGGCACTCACCAGGCCTTCACCGTCCAGGCCACCGGCCAGCTCACTAATGCCGCGGCTTACCGGCCCCTGATCGTGGCCTACCGAGGCGGCCAACCCGTACGCCTGTCGGACCTGGGCCGGGTCCTGAACAGCGTCACCGCCGACAAGGTCGCGTCCTGGTACAAGAACTCCCGGGCCGTGGTCCTGGCCATCCAACGCCAGCCGGGCACCAACACCATTGAGGTGGTGAACGCCATCAATAAGCTCATGCCCACCTTGCGGGAACAGATTCCGGCTTCCGTCAAGATTGTCACTCTGTATGACCGCTCCGCCACCATCCGGGATTCGGTGAACGACGTCCAGTTCACCCTGCTCCTAGCCTTGGGGTTGGTAGTACTGGTGATCTTCCTCTTCCTGCGGAATCTCTCCGCCACCGTCATCCCCAGCCTGGCTTTACCCATGTCCATCGTGGGCACCTTTGCCGTCATGTACCTGCTGAATTACAGTCTGGACAACCTCTCCTTGATGGCCTTGATCCTGTGCGTGGGGTTCGTGGTGGACGACGCCATCGTGGTGCTGGAGAATATCGTCCGCCACATGGAGATGGGCGAGAAGCCTTTTGAGGCGGCCCTCAAGGGTTCCCGGGAGATCGGCTTCACCATTCTCTCCATGACCCTGTCCCTGGCCGCGGTGTTCATTCCGGTGTTTTTCCTGGGCGGGATCTTGGGAAGGCTGCTCCACGAATTCGCCGTGACCATCGCCGCCGCCATCCTGGTGTCCGGCCTGGTGTCCCTGACCCTCACCCCCATGCTGTGCAGCCGTTTCCTGCGGCCACCCCGGGAGGAGCACCACGGCCGTCTGTTCGCCGTCACGGAGCGATTTTTCCAAGGCATGCTCCGGTTGTACGATGTGACCCTCCAGTGGGTGCTTCGACGCCGTCGGGCCACCATGATCGTCGCGCTGTTGCTCCTTCTGCTCACCCTGGTCCTGTTCGGGTTGATTCCCAAGGGATTCCTGCCCAACGAAGACCAGGGCACCATCTTTGCCTTTACCGAAGCGGCCGAGGGAATCTCTTTCGAAGCCATGGTGCGGGAACAGAAGGCGGTGATGGCCGTGGTCAGTAAAAATCCCTATTTGAAAAACTTTTTCTCTTCCGTCGGGGTCAGCAACATCAATGTGGCCAGCAACACCGGCCGGATATTCATCCGCCTCATTGACCGGAACAAGCGCCCGGGAGTGGAAGAAATCATTCAACAGCTCCGGCCTCAGCTCGCCACGATCCCGGGCCTCCGGGTCTTTCCCCAGGTCATGCCTCCCATTCGCATCGGCGGTATGCTGACCAAGAGCCTGTACCAGATAACCTTGCAAAGCCCGGACATTAAGGAGCTGTACCATTATGCCCCCCTGCTGGAGGGCAAGATGCGCAGCCTGCCGGGCCTGGTGGACGTCACCAGCGACCTGCAAATCAAAAATCCCCAGGTGAATGTGGTTATTAACCGGGACAAGGCGGCCACCCTCGGGGTCACGGCCCAGCAGATCGAAGACGGCCTGTACTACGCTTACGGCTCCCGGCAGATCTCCACCATTTACGCGCCCAACAATGAGTATGACGTCATCATGGAGCTGGAGCCCCGTTACCAGATGGACCCCGCGGCCCTGCAATGGCTCTATATCCGCTCCAACTCCGGGCAATTGGTCCCCCTGGATGTGTTGGCGAACCTGACCCGGAGCCTGGGCCCCCTCACCATCAACCATTCGGGGCAATTGCCGGCGGTGACCATCTCCTTCAATCTGAGACCCGGGTTCGCCCTGGGAGATGCGGTGGCGGAGGTGACCAAACTGACCCGGCAGGTGCTGCCGGCCACCATCACTACCAGCTTTCTGGGCGCGGCCCAGGCCTTCCAGGCGTCTTTACAAGGCTTGTGGCTCCTCTTGGCCATGTCCATCCTGGTTATCTACCTGATCCTGGGCATTCTCTATGAGAGCTTCATCCACCCCATCACCATTCTGTCGGGTCTGCCGTCGGCCGGGGTGGGGGCCCTGGCGGCCCTGATGCTCTTCCACATGGACCTGAACATCTATGCCTTTGTGGGGGTGATCATGCTGGTGGGCATCGTCAAGAAAAACGCCATCATGATGATCGACTTCGCCCTGGAGGCCCAGCGCACCAACGGCAAAAGCCCCCTGGAGTCCATCTACTCCGGGGCCCTGATCCGCTTCCGGCCCATCATGATGACCACCATGGCGGCCCTCATGGGTTCTCTGCCCATCGCCCTGGGGTTCGGCGCCGGGGCCGAATCCCGCCAGCCCTTGGGGGTGGCGGTGGTGGGCGGCCTCCTGGTCTCCCAGCTCCTTACCCTCTATATCACCCCGGTCTTTTATCTCTACATGGAGTCCTTCCAGAAAAAGATGGGTAGCCTGTTCCGGCGGCGCCGCCCGGAGGGCGTGATTGGCCAGGAAGCCGAAGGCCCCGGGGCTTAGCCGCGGCAACGCTTCAATCCTCCGTGATTTAATTGCCAATTTTAAAGGCGGTCTATGCTGAACGCGGTAGGGGCGGTGCCCTCACCGCCCCTACACAGGCTTGCATATACCAGGCTTGACTTTAACAGATGCGGGGCAGCAGGTCCCCTGAAGGGGGGTCCAGGAGGCGGGCGGTGCCGATGACGGTGCGGACCTGCACCCGGCCCGGGGGCGCCTCGGTCACCCTCCCGATAAGCCGGGCCTCCCGGCCATAAGGGGAGCGTTGCACGGTGTCCAGGGCCTGGTCGGCATCGCCGGGGGCCACGATGATGAGCATTTTGCCTTCATTGGCCACCTTGAAGACGTCCAGGCCCAGGGCCTCGCAGGCCGCGGCCACCGCAGGTTTCACCGGTATCCGAACCTCACTGATTTCTATGGCCACCTGGGATTGGCGGGCGATTTCGTTTAAGGCCGCGGCGATCCCGCCCCGGGTGGGATCCCGCATGGCGTGGACCTCGCAGCCGGCCTCCAGCAGGTTCAACACAAGCCCGGTGAGCGGCGCGGCGTCGCTGGCGATGGCCTCGCCGTCCAGGAGCTTTTCCCGGGCCAGCATCACCGCGGTACCGTGATCGCCCACCGACCCGGTGAGGATGATGGCATCGCCGGGGAGCGCGGCGGCGCCGGACACCCCGGGACGCAGGACCAGACCGAGCCCGGAAGTGGTGATAAACAGCTTGTCCGCCGAACCCTTGGGTACCACCTTGGTGTCCCCGGTGACGATGGTGACGCCGGCTTCGGCCGCGGTCTGGCGCATTGATTCCGCCACGGCCTGCAAGACCGCGATTTCCAACCCCTCCTCCAGAATGAAGGACGCACTTAATACCAGGGGCCGGGCGGCGGCGGTGAGAAGATCGTTCACCGTGCCTGCCACCGCCAACCGGCCGATGTCGCCGCCGGGGAAAAAGAGGGGGTCCACCACGAAGGAGTCGGTGGTGAAAGCCAACTGATGGGAACCCATCAGGACGGTGGCACTGTCATCGCCAGTGGCATCCCGGACGCCGTCCCGGGCCAGAAAGACCTCCTCAATGAGCGCGGTCATTTCCCGCCCGCCGGCGCCGTGACTGAGTAAAATGCGCGACATAAAAATATATCCTTTCAGGATTGTGGGGGGAGGGCAGGGA
>JBAVUP010000136.1:0-7167 GCA_049696835.1 Desulfobaccales bacterium | reverse complement strand
TCAAGAGCGGCTCAAAGGCCTGGATCCCCAGACGGTGCAGGGTTGGAGCCCGGTTGAGCATCACCGGGTGTTCCCGCACCACTTCGTCCAGGATATCCCAGACCTCCGGGGTCTCCCGGTCCACCAGTCTTTTGGCCACCTTGATGGTGGTGGCGTAGCCCCGGGCCACCAGCTTATGGAAAATGAAGGGCTTGAAGAGCTCCAGGGCCATCTGCTTGGGCAGGCCGCACTGGTGCAGCCGCAGTTCCGGACCGATGACAATCACCGAACGCCCGGAGTAATCCACCCGTTTCCCCAGGAGGTTCTGGCGGAAGCGGCCCTGTTTGCCCTTGAGCATGTCGGAGAGCGACTTGAGGGCCCGCTTGTTGGGGCCGGTGATGGTGCGGCCCCGGCGGCCGTTCTCAAAGAGCACGTCCACCGCCTCTTGGAGCATGCGTTTTTCATTGCGGATGATGATATCCGGGGCGTTGAGCTCCAGGAGCCGTTTCAGCCGGTTGTTGCGGTTGATCACCCGGCGGTAGAGGTCGTTCAGGTCCGAGGTGGCGAAGCGGCCGCCGTCCAGGTGCACCAGCGGCCGGAGATCCGGAGGCAGTACGGGGATCACCTCCATGACCATCCACTCGGGGCGCTGGCCCGATTCCCGAAAGCTGTCGATGATCTTGAGCCGCTTGCCCAGCTTCTTGCGCTTGGCGTCGGAGCTGGTCTTGAGCATCTCCCCGCGCACTTCCCGGGACAGGGCCTCCAGGTCCACGGCTTTCAACATCTCCCGGATGGCTTCGGCCCCCATGCCGGCCTTGAACCGGTCGCCGAGCTCATCCCGGGACTGCCGGTATTTCTCCTCGGACAGGAGCATGCCCTTGGTCAGGGGGGTGTCCCCCCCCTCGACCACCACGTAGGCCTCAAAATAGAGGATCTTTTCCAGCTCTTTGAGGGTCAGGTCCAGGAGGTTGCCGATCTTGCTCGGCAAACTCTTCAAAAACCAGATGTGCACCACCGGGCAGGCCAGTTCGATGTGGCCCATGCGTTCCCGGCGCACCTTGGACTGGATCACTTCGACCCCGCACTTTTCGCAGGTGATCCCCCGATGCTTCATGCGCTTGTATTTGCCGCAGTTACACTCGTAATCCTTGGCAGGTCCGAAGATCTTGGCACAGAACAGGCCGTCCCGTTCCGGTTTGAACGTCCGGTAGTTGATGGTCTCCGGTTTTTTCACCTCCCCAAAAGACCAGGAGCGGATCATTTCCGGAGACGACAGGGCCAACCGCACCGCCTCGATGGCAATGGGGTCTTCCGGCCGGGCGAACAGGCTATTTAAATCTTCTAAAGCAACTTCGCGCATTTTTTCCATAAAAGGCTCGTCCTCAGGACTTGTCCTTGTCCTTTTTCAGGAGTTCTACATTGAGAGCCAGACTCTTGAGCTCCCGGACCAGGACGTTGAAGGATTCCGGCAACCCCGCTTCCAGGTCGTATTCGCCTTTGAAGATCTTTTCGTACATGCGGGTGCGGCCGGCCACATCGTCCGATTTCACCGTCAGGAATTCTTGCAGGGTATAAGCCGCGCCATAGGCTTCCAGGGCCCAGACTTCCATTTCCCCCAGACGCTGGCCGCCGAACTGGGCCTTGCCGCCCAAGGGCTGCTGGGTCACCAAAGAGTAGGGGCCGATGGAGCGGGCATGGATCTTGTCGGCTACCAGGTGATGCAGTTTCATCATGTACATCACCCCCACGGTCACGTCCCGGTCAAACTCCTCGCCGCTACGGCCGTCCCTGAGGCGCGACTGGCCGCCCTCGGGCAGCCCGGCCTCGACCAGGAAGGCCTGGACCTCTTCTTCCGTGGCCCCGTCAAAAACCGGGGAGGCCATGTGAATGCCGTCCTGGTAATGCTTCTTCCAGATCGCCCGGAGTTCATCGTACGTCAGGCCGTCGATCTCCGCCGCCAGGGCCGCATCGGCGTTCATGATGCGTTTCAGGCGGGCTTGGATGGAATCCAGGCTGTAGAAGCGGTCGATCATCTCCCCGATGCGTTTTCCCAGGACATGCGAAGCCCACCCCAGGTGGGTCTCCATCACCTGGCCCACGTTCATGCGGGAGGGGACGCCCAGGGGATTGAGCACGATGTCCACCGGGGTGCCGTCGGCAAAATAGGGCATGTCTTCTTCCGGCATGATGCGGGACACCACCCCTTTGTTGCCGTGGCGGCCGGCCATCTTGTCGCCCACGGCCAGCTTCCGCTTCATGGCCACGAAGACCTTGACCTTCTTGATCACCCCCGGGGGCAGCTCGTCCACCTTCCGCAGCCGGCCCAGCTTGGCGTCAAAGACCATGTTCACCAGGTGGAGCTGTTCCTGGTAGCGATCCAGGAGCTGGTCCAGATGGTCTTCTATCCCGGGTTCCGCAAAGGACACGTGGCGCCAGAACTCCAGGTTATGACGGTTCACCAGCTCTTGCGACACCGCGTCCCCGGCGTGCATATAGGTGTTGCCGGTGCGCTCGTCGTCCAGGTTGTCGGCCACCTTGTGGCCCACCACCAGCTCTTTCACCTTCTGGCGGTAGGTCTGCGTAATGATGGCGATCTCGTCGGCCTGGTCCTTTTGCAGCTTGGCCACGGCCTCGTCTTCGATGGTGCGGCTGCGATCATCCTTCTCCACGCCTTTACGGGAAAAGACCCGGGCGTCGATCACCACGCCTTCGATGCCCGGGGGCACCCTCAGGGAGGTGTCTTTGACGTCGCCGGCCTTCTCGCCGAAAATGGCCCGGAGCAGCTTTTCTTCCGGGGTGAGCTGGGTCTCCCCTTTCGGAGTGATCTTGCCCGCCAGGATGTCCCCGGGGCGCACTTCGGAGCCCAGTCGGATGATGCCGCTGTCGTCCAGATAGCTCAGGGCGTCTTCCCCCACGTTGGGGATATCCCGGGTGATCTCCTCTTTCCCCAGCTTGGTGTCCCGGGCCATCACCTCGAATTCTTCGATGTGGATGGAGGTAAAGACGTCGTCTTTGATGAGGCGCTCGCTCACCAGAATGGAGTCTTCAAAGTTGTAGCCGCCCCAGGGCATGAAGGCCACCACGACGTTTTTGCCCAGGGCTAGCTCCCCTATGGAGGTGGCCGGGCCGTCGGCGATGATCTGGCCTTTCTCCACCAGGTCGCCCGGGGCCACAATGGGCCGCTGGTTGAAGCAGGTATTCTGGTTGGTGCGCTGGAATTTCGTCAGTTTGTAGATGTCCACCGGCGAGCCGTTGCCGCCGGTGCCGGGCTCCGCCGCCCGGATAACGATCCGGGTGGAGTCCACATCCTCCACAAAACCCCGGCGCCGGGCCACGACGGTGACCCCCGAATCCCGGGCCACCACGCCCTCCATGCCCGTCCCCACCAGGGGCGTATCGCTGGTGAGCAGGGGGACCGCCTGGCGCTGCATGTTGGAGCCCATCAGGGCGCGGTTGGCGTCGTCGTGCTCCAGAAAGGGAATCAGCGACGCCGCCACGCTCACCAGCTGGTTGGGGGAGACGTCCATGTAATCCACCTGGGCGGGGTGGGCGATAATGAATTCGCCCCCTTTACGGGCCTCGATCATCTCCGTCAGGAACCGGCCCTTGTCATCCAGGGGCGCGTTGGCCTGGGCGATAACCTTGTCACCTTCCTCCAGGGCGCTCAGGTAGCGGATCTTCTTGGTGACCCGGGTCTCCACCTTGTTGCGCTTTTCCACCTTTTCCACCACCCGGTAAGGCGTTTCGATGAACCCCAACTCGTTGACCCGGGCAAAGGTGGACAGAGACACGATGAGCCCGATGTTGGGACCTTCCGGGGTCTCAATGGGGCAGATGCGGCCATAGTGGGTCGGGTGCACGTCCCGCACCTCAAACCCGGCCCGTTCCCGGGTCAGACCCCCGGGGCCCAGGGCGCTCAGGCGCCGCTTGTGGGTGATTTCGCTCAGCGGGTTGGTCTGGTCCATGAACTGGGAGAGCTGGGAGGTGCCGAAGAACTCCTTGATCACCGCCTGGACCGGCTTGGCGTTCACCAGGTCGTGGGGCATCAGGGTGTCCAGGTCCTGGATGGCCATGCGTTCCTTGATGGCCCGCTCCATCCTGACCAAACCCACCCGGAACTGGTTTTCCAGTAATTCGCCCACAGCCCGGACCCGGCGGTTGCCCAGGTGGTCGATATCATCCACGGGGCCTTCCCGGTCTTTCTGGGTGATGAGCTCGCGCACTGCCAGGAGGATGTCCTCGCGATCCAGAGTGGTCTTGGTCAACGGCAACCGGTCTGCCTCATTGGGCCTGAGTTTCAGGTCCAACTTGAGCCGGCCCACCGGCGACAGGTCGTAATATTCCGGATTGAAAAAGAGATTCTGGAAGAAACTGGTGGCCACTTCGTCGTTGGGGCGATTGCTGGGACGCAGGCGGCGGTAAATCTCCAAAATGGCTTCTTTGATGGAAGTGGTCTTATCCGCGATCAGGGTGTTGCGCAGACAGGGGCTGACATTGACCCCGTCGATGAAGAGCAGGTCGAGTTCCTTGATACCCTTCGCCGCCAACTGCTCGATCTTGTCCTGGGAGAGCATCTCGTTACAGGGGGCCAGAACTTCACCGCTCTCCGGGTCCAGGATGTCGTGGGCCACCACCCGGCCCACCAGGTCCGTGGCGGCTCCCTGGATGGACGCCACCCCGGCCCGCTTCATCTTTTGAATCAATACCGGGGTCAGGCGCTTGCCCTTCTTCACCAGGACATCGCCGCTCTTGGGATCGGGGATGTCGTTAGTCGTGGTTTTGTCCACCAGCAGCTCCGGGATGAAGGCCTGCCGGACGGTCTCGCCTTCCAGTTGCACCCGCTGGGTCTTATAGAAGAAGTTCAGCAACTCTTCCGTGCTGTACCCCAGGGCCTTGAGCAGGATGGTGGCGGGAAACTTCCGCCGCCGGTCGATGCGCACGTAGAGGATATCCTTGGGATCGAACTCAAAGTCGATCCAGGAGCCCCGGAGCGGAATCAACCGGGCGGAATAGATGATCTTGCCGCTAGAGTGGATCTTGGCCCGGTCATGGTCAATGAACAGACCGGGGGAGCGATGCAACTGGCTCACCACCACCCGCTCGGTGCCGTTGATGATGAAGGTGCCGTGCATGGTCATCAACGGCAGGGTGCCGAAATAGATCTCCTGTTCCTTGATGTCCCGGATGGTCTGGGTTTTAGAGTCCGAACCCACATCGTGGACCACCAGGCGCACCCGAATCTTCATGGGCACTTCAAAGGTCATGCCCCGCTGCTGGCATTCGTCCACGTCGTATTTGGGATCCCCCAGACCGTACTCCACGAATTCCAGGGAGCAGGCGCCGCTGAAATCCCGAATGGGAAAGACGCTCTTGAACACTCCCTGGAGGCCGAAATCCGAGCGCGCCGCCGGTTCCAGATCTTTTTGCAAGAAGCGGTGATAGGACTCTTTCTGCATCTCGATGAGATTGGAAATCTCCACAATCCGCTCGATCTTGCCGAAATTTTTGCGATACAGCCGTAAAGGCGATAATACTTTCGCCATGGGCACTCCTTAGAAGGATGGCCGAAGTTCAGGGACTACCTCATCCCGTAGGGCGGGCGTCCTCGCCCGCTTCATTGGGCCTACTTGATTTCGATCGTAGCCCCCTGGGCTTCCAGCTTCTTCTTGACTTCTTCGGCTTCCGCCTTCGAAATGGCTTCTTTCAGCGTGGTGGGCACGTTTTCCACCGCTTCCTTGGCTTCTTTCAGCCCCAGGTTGGTGACGGCCCGGACTTCCTTGATCACCTGGATCTTGTTGGGACCGCAGGTCGTCAGGACCACGTCGAATTCGGTTTTCTCTTCCGCCGCCGGAGCCGCCTCCGCCGCGGCGGGGCCACCCACTGCGGCCACCGCCACCGGGGCCGCCGCCGACACCCCGAATTTTTCTTCCAGCTCCTTGATGAGCGTGGAAAGGTCCAGCACCGACATATTGGATAGGTAGTCAACTACCTCAGCACGGGAAATGGCCATCTTACGTTCCTCCTTAATCTTCAGGCAAATATGACGAATCGGTCTCGGCCGTTTTTGGCGCCGCCACCCCCGGTCGCGGGCTCTGCAACAGCCGGTTTTGGTTAACGCAGGCTCAAGCCTGCGGCTATCTGCTTACTCGCCCTCGCTCGCCGCCGGGGTTTCTGCCGCGGCCGGAACTTCTTCGGCGGCCGGAGCTTCTTCAGCCGCCGGAGGGGCCGGCGCCGCCGCCGCGGCCACCGCCGCCGACTCGGACTCGGCCTTTTTATCCTTGAAGGCCACCAGCACGTTGAGCAGGTTGCGGATCACCCCGGCCAGCACCGTCACCAGACCGGTGGGCACGCCCTGCAACACTCCCAGCAGTTGGGCCAGCAGCACTTCCCGGGCCGGGAGCTTGCTGAGGGCTTCCAGGTCTTTCAGGGTCAAGGCCTGGCCGCCCAAAGCCCCCGCCTTGATGACGAGCTGCGGCTTCTCCTGGGCAAACTTGATGAGCACCTTGGTCACGGTCACCGGGTCGGCATACCCCAGGGTCAGGGCGTTGGGCCCGGTGGCATGGCTGAGCAGGGGCGCCAGGGGCGAATCGTCGGCCCCGGCCCGCCGCAGCAGGGTGTTCTTCACCACCGTGAGCTCGGCGGAGGTTTCCTGCAGCTGCCGCCTGAGCCTGGTCATATCTTCTACCTTCAGTCCCTTGAAATCCGTCAGGATGCCGATTTGCGACTTCGCCACCTTCGCCTGGATTGCCTGGACTATTTCGGCTTTCTCTTGCTTACGCACCCTCTTTCTCCTTTACAGCAGGCGGACCAGGTTTTTGACGTCGCTGGTGTCCACGGGAATTCCCGGCCCCATGGTGGTACTCAGATGGATCCCCTTCATATACGTCCCTTTGCTGGTGGTGGGCTTCAGCCGCACCAGGGTGTCCATGAAGGCCGCCAGGTTTTGCAGGAGTTTCTCGGCCCCGAAGGAGACCTTACCCATGGGGGCATGCACCACTCCGGCCCGGTCCACCCGAAACTCCACCTTGCCACCTTTGAGTTCACTCACGGCCTTGGCCACCTCAAAGGTGACGGTCCCCACCTTGACGTTGGGCATCAGCCCCCGGGGGCCCAGAATTTTCCCGATCTTCCCCACCGCGCCCATGAGGTCAGGGGTGGCCACGGCCTTGTCGAATTCCAGCCAGCCCC
>JBAVUP010000135.1:0-2555 GCA_049696835.1 Desulfobaccales bacterium | reverse complement strand
GCAGAGCCCCGCCCCCGGCGCGGCCGGCGCTGCGCACCACCTCCACCTGCACCCGGGACCCGAAGCGGCGCCTGAGGCGACGGGCGAGGGACCGGGCCTGGCGATCCAGGTCCGCCTCGGGCTGGGTCAGCATCCGGAGGGTGGGGATCTCCGCCAGGGCCCGGGGCTCCTCCAGGTAAAGGTGCAAGGTGGCCTCCAGGCCCGTCAGGGTCATTTTGTCGGGGCGCAGGGCCCGGGTCAGGGGATTTTGCTTCAAAAGCGCCACCACTTCCGGGTTTCCGAGGATCAGACCGGCCTGGGGCCCGCCCAGCAGCTTATCGCCACTGAACAGCACCAGATCGGCCCCGGCTTTCAGGGTCTCCTGCACCGTGGGTTCGCGCTCCAACCCGTATTTGCTCAGATCCACCAGGCAGCCGCTGCCCAGGTCTTCCACCACCAGGAGATGATAACGGCGCCCCAGGGCCACCATCTCCGCCAGGGGCACTTCGTGCGTGAATCCCGTAATGCGGAAATTGCTGGGGTGGACCTTGAGGAGGACGGCGGTCTCCGAGGTGATGGCCTGCTCGAAATCTTTGAGATGCGTCTTGTTGGTGGTGCCCACCTCCCGGAGGATGGCGCCGCTGGCCGCCATGATCTCCGGCAGGCGGAAGGAGCCGCCGATCTCCACCAATTGGCCCCGGGAGATGATCACCTCCCTGCCCTTGGCCAGGGAATTGAGGGTCAGGAGCACCCCGGCGGCGTTGTTGTTGACCACCAGCACCCCGGCCGCGCCGGTCAATTCTTTGAGGAGCCCCTCCAGGTGGTCCTGGCGGGAGCCCCGCACGCCTTTGGCCAGGTCGTACTCCAGGGTGTTATAGCGGCTGGCCACCTCCACCAACTGTTCCAGGCAGGGTTCCCCGAGGGGCGAGCGCCCCAGGTTGGTATGGATGATGACCCCGGTGGCGTTGACCACCCGGCGAAGCGACGGTTTGGCCGCGGCGGCCAGGGCCTCCTGCAGGTCCCGGAGCAGGGCGGCGTCGTCCAGGGCGGCGGGCAGGGCGGCGGGAGGCATGGTGCTGACGGCCTGCCGCTGGTCCGCCAGGACCCGCCTGACTACGGCGGCGGCCAGGGACCGGGGGAGCAGGGCCACCGCGGCGGCCAGGTGGGGGTGGCGCAGCAGGTCGTCCACCTGGGGAAGCTGGCGCAAAAGCTGGGCGCGGGCCGGGTCCATATACATCTCCTTTGGCAAGGGCTGACATCGGCGCGGGGAGCGGGGGAAAGGTCGCCCGGCGCTCCCTCCGACTCCCGGTTACTGGCCGGAATATGCCATGTCGGGGCCGGCCTGTCAAATGGAAGGTGGCCGGAGCACCCGCCCAGGGGCGGGACTTGTGCCGCTTTGGTGCCGCCGGCAACCGGCGACGTTTATGGTCCAAGTCCCTTGATATCCGGCTAAAATCGGTAACGGACCGTCATTGTACCGGCACAGGGAAATAAAAATGTTTGGCGGGGGCGGCGACGGGGCGAGGTTTCGTGGCACCTAAGGGCGGGGAGACCCCGCGCCGGCGCAAAAACTCCCGTATTTTGAGAGAAAAGTTCAATAGGGCTGGCCTTCCAGGGAGTGACGGACCTTTTCCCGGAGGAAAAGGATGCGCATGGACTCCTGCAGGCACCCGAGAAAGATGTGGAGGGAGTGGAAGTCTGCGGCCTGGCGAAAAAGGCGGTCCAGACGTACCTCCAGGAGGTCCAATTTGTCCAGGAGGGCCGAGGTGTAGGGCTGGTCGGCATGGCGTTGCTCGTGGGCCAGTTGGCGGCGAAGATGCCGGCTGTGGCGGCTGAGGGCCCGAAGGGCTGAGGCCGAAATTTCCGGCCAGGGTGCGCAGTGGCACGCCGTTGATGAGGCCGCGGTCGATCTCCGGGAGGGAGGGGTGGTTACAGACGGAACAGCGCCCAGGCTGGCAGCCTGGGCCACCAGATTTTTTTGCCATGAGGGCACTCCGAGCAGGGAGGTTAACCCAAAGGCGGGCACAGAGGCCCGCCCCACTCATATCGGGCCGGCACAAGCGAGACGCCTGGGCCAGCAAAAGGGTAACAGGGGAGGGGAGCGGGAGGCCAGCACCGGTAGAAAAAATGACGGGGGAAAAGGGGGAGAAGATTTGGGGCGAAAAGGGGAAAAGGGAGCGACCGCGACTTGAGTTGACCGCCATCACCACGAGATCAAGTTAACTCTGACCTTGAGGGCCAAAAATTACCCTGCCGGCAGGACCGACAATTAAGCTATGATAAGGATATCAATGACTTTTTATGGGTGGTTGAACTGCATAATATAGAGCAGTGAGTTTGCGGCGTGGGATTTTTGTTTATTTATATAGATATTGTGTAAACTTACTCTTCCCCCTATTTTTTGCCGTAGGGCGGGAAAGTGAAACGCATCCCGCCTTCGGCAATTGGGTTAGACCTAAATTATGCCGCACTATGTTCGCGCCTTTGTTTCTGGCGGCACGTTCTTTTTCACAGTCACGCTGCTGGAACGCCGCGGGAAACTAATGATGCTAAAGGCGGGATGCGCTATGCTTTCC
>JBAVUP010000134.1:0-4847 GCA_049696835.1 Desulfobaccales bacterium | reverse complement strand
ATAACGGGCGAAGACCAGGTCCCGGGCCAGGGCCAGGGGCATGCCCTGCCGCCGGGCGTATTCCTCGGGCACCAGGGTTTCCCAGAAGTAATCGTCGAAGTGTTTGTCCAGGAGGGTGCCGTCCATATCTAGGAGCACCCAGGTCACCTCATACCAGTCAAATGCCATCGTAGTTCCTCTCTTGCAGCAAGGCGCTGCCTTTATGTATAGAAAATTTTCTTAATTTTCAACCGGTAAGACCCTTGACCGTTTGGGGGGCACTGCTTAAATTAATTGTAGTTAGCCCAAGAAAATCCTGAAAATCTCACATATTACGGAGGAGAAGGATCATGCCGATTTTTTTCAGGGAACCGGGCTGGAGTCCCTCCCGGGAAATGGAGCAGCTCCAACGCCACATGAACCGCCTTTTCCAGGAATCGTATGGAATGGAACGGTTGCCGTGGCGCGCCGGGGTCTATCCCCTGGTGAATCTCTCTGAAGACAAAGACTACCTGTATGTCCGGGCCGAGCTGCCCGGGGTCAAGGCCGAGGACCTGGAGATCACGCTGCAGGACAACAACCTGATCCTGCGGGGTGAGCGGAAGATCCCGGCGGAAGACAAACAGGTCAATTATCACCGCCGGGAACGGGAATCCGGGTTTTTCCGGCGGATCGTGGCCTTACCGTCGGCGGTGCACGGGGATAAAGTGGAAGCCACCTGCAAAGGCGGCGTCCTGACCGTCAAGCTGGCCAAACCGGAAGAAGTCAAACCGCGCAAAATCGAAGTAAAGGTTGCCTAGAGGAGGCCCATCCATGGCTGAACAAGAACTGCAAGCCAAAGCCAAAGAAGAGGTTCCGGCCAAAGGCGAACGGGTCCGGCCCGGCCGGGTCTTCGTGCCGGCGGTGGATATTTTCGAGACTCCCGAGACCCTGGTCCTGGTGGCCGATATGCCCGGGGTCTCCAGCGAAAAAGTGACCCTGGACCTGAAGGAGAATTATCTCACCATCAATGGGGAGGTGGGTCCGCCCCTGGGAACGGGGGAAACCATGGTGGACCAGGAGTACTACACCGGGGATTATCAGCGGGACTTCCACCTGGGGAGCCTCATCGATCAGAGCAAGATCGAGGCCACCATGAAAGACGGGGTGCTGCGCCTGGTGATGCACAAAGTGGAAAAGGCGAAACCCCGGAAGATCGAGGTAAAATTCGCCTAGGCGGCGGATACCTTAAAACGATAAAAGACGTAGGGGCGGGTTTAAAACCCGCCCCTACACGTTGGGCAATCCTGCCAGGGCTGATGAACCTACCCCCTCCCCTGCTACCGCCAAGTGCCTTCCTTTAATAATACTCGGGGGCCTCGTCCTTTTCCAGATCATCGAAACGGGTGAACTTGGCCTCAAAGTGCATTTTCACCGTGCCGATGGGGCCGTTGCGTTGTTTGCCGATGATGACTTCGGCGATGCCCTTGTTTTCGGGCGAGTCCTGGCGGTAGACCTCATCCCGGTAGATGAACATGACGACGTCGGCATCCTGTTCGATGGCCCCGGATTCCCGGAGGTCGGAGAGCTGGGGGCGTTTGCGTTCCCGTTTCTCAGGCTCCCGGCTGAGCTGGGACAGGGCGAGGACCGGCACGGCGAGTTCCTTGGCCAGGGCCTTGAGGGTGCGAGAGATTTCGGAGATCTGCTGCTCCCGGCTGGGGGCGTCATGCCGGCCCTGCATCAGCTGAAGGTAATCGATGATGATGAGCCCCAGCTTGCCGTCGGCCTTGAGGCGGCGGGATTTAGCCCGGATGTCCAGGACGGTGGCGGCGGGAGTGTCGTCGATAAAAATGGGGCAATCCAGGAGCAGGCCCGCGGCCTCTTGGAGCTTGGTCCACTCCTCGCCGGTGAGAAACGCGGCCCGGCGGATCCGGGAGGCGTCCACCCGGCCCTCGCTGCTGAGGAGGCGCCGCACCAACTGCTCCTTGGACATTTCCAGAGAGAAGAAGGCCACGGGCACCGGGGGTACCGACTGGCCGCCGCCGCGGCGCCGGCCGTAGGCGGCGTTAAAGGCGATGTTCAAGGCCAGGGCGGTCTTGCCCATGCTGGGGCGGGCCGCCAGGATGATGAGGTCGCTGGCCTGAAAGCCGGCGGTATAGTTGTCCAGGTCGGTGAACCCGCTGGTGACGCCGGTTAAAGAGCCGTCTTTGCGCCCCCAGATGGCCTCCAGGGTGGCGATCTCGGTGTCCACCAGGGCGCTCAGCGGGGAAAAGCCCGGGCGCACCTTGGCTTCGGCCACCTGGAAAATCTTGTGTTCGGCTTCGTCGAGGAATTCGGCTACGTCCTCCACGGGGGCCAGGCAGGCGGAGGCGATCTCCTGGGTGCAATCCAGGAGACGGCGCAACACCGCCTTGTCCCGCACCAGGTTGGCGTAAGACTCGGCGTTGGTCGCAAAGCCCACCTGTTCGCTGAGCGCGGCCAGGAAGACCGGCCCGCCGATCCCCTCCAGGTGGCCGCGTTCTTTGAGGAGGGCGGTGACGGTGACCATGTCCACAGGCTCGCCCTTGCCGTAGAGGTCCAGCATGGCCTGGTAAATGCGGCCATGGGCCTCACGGTAGAAATCCTCAGCCGCGAGAAAGTCGGCGAGGCGGTCCAGGACGTCGGGCCGCACCAGGATGGCCCCCAACACCGACTGTTCGGCCTCGGGGTTGGCCGGGGGGGTGTAGCCGACGGGAGCGGGGGAATCAACTACCGTCGCGGCTCTACGCCTGGCGATTCTATCCATATGGTTTCCTCAGGTATTCTTTAGGGCAAAGTGCGCCATGGCCCAGATGATAATTTATATGCCGAGAAAAGAATACAGCTAAAAATTAAACCAGGCGGGATGCGGGCTAATGCATTTTTATATTTTGGCTTAGGGATGCCTTTTGGGGAGGGGCGAAGCTCTTGCGATCCTTATTCCAGGATTTCAACAACATGGCAAGGTGGTTAAACGGCCCCCCTCACCCTAACCCTCTCCCCCCGCGTGAGGGGGGAGAGGGGAAAAGATATGTTACCCCATGGGGGGGCCACTGCACTTTGCCCACCTCCCCCGAAAACTCAGGTTCAATCTTAAGCGCTTTCAGGGACCACGGACACGGTAATGGTGGCCTTGTTTTCCGGGGCCAGGCGGACCGCGACGTCATAAGAGCCCAGTTTCTTGATGGGTTCGGCCAGTTCCACCTGCTTCTTATCCACGTCGAAGCCCTGGCTCTGGAGGGCCTCGGCGATCATGGCCGTGGTGACGGAGCCATAGAGGCGCTCTTCTTCCCCCACCCGCTGGGCAATGGTGAGGCTCACCCCTTCCAGGCGGGCCACCTGGGCCAGAGTGGCTTCCCGGGCTTTGGCATGCGTCTGCATGTACTTGCCTTTGGCCTGTTCCACCCGGGCCAGGTTGCCCGTAGTGGCTTCCATGGCCTTGCCCTGGGGGATCAGGTAATTGCGGGCATAGCCCCGGGCCACGTCCACGATGGCGCCCATGGAGCCCAGGGCGCCGATATCTTCGGTCAAGATGACTTTCAACGCGACATCCTCCTCACGCATCCCTGGGGCGATGCAACCGGCGAAAATCCAGCCACAGGTCTATCAACCCGAGGGTGATGATCAAGAAAAAAAACGGGTTCAGAAACAGCAAGATGTAGCCGACGACCCGCAACAGGCGCGGCAGTCCCAGGCGGAGCAGCCAGGTGGCCACCACGGCCACGCCCTGGGAAAAATAGACCACCGCCAGCACCATGAGCAGGTTGAGGCCCAAGAGGCGCGCCCCCGGCACCGGCACCAGCAGGAGAAACCCGGCCCCCAACAACACGAAGATGACCCATTCGGGGGGCGCCCAATTATACATGGCCGGCTCTGGTCGGCCCCCGCCCAGGATAAAGACGATCTGCCGGGCCAGGACGACGTTGAGCCAGGCCACCAGGGCCGTATTGGTGACCAGGAGCCCCGGCAGGAGGCGCTGTAGCAGGCTCGGCATCTGATCCGGGGCCACCCCCGGGATCGTGGGGCCGGCGGCCCCGCCGGCCTCGCCCAGGACCTGGCGAACGGTGGTCATGATTTCGGCGCTCTTTTGGGCCAGCAAGTCATGGGGGGCGATTCCCAAAAAGAAGGCCTGTCCCAGAAAAAACACCCCGGCCAGGACGCTCAAGGCCACCACCGTAACTATGATGGCCGGGGGCGCCTCCACCTCCCGGGCCTGGAGGCCGGTGAGCAGGACCCCCATAAGCAGCAGATTGAGGAAACCCAGATTGGCCCAGAAGGTAGCCGGCACGGGGTTCAGGCCGAACATGGCGAGCGCCGCGGCCAGGGCCAGGCCCAGGGCCGCCAAGGCTCCGGCCCGCCAGCCCGCCACCAGCACCGGCAAGGGCGCCAGGACCCCGACCACCAGGTAGACCAGGGGATTGAACTGCGCCGCCACGTACCCGGCCAGCAGGGCGGTCAGGCAGAGGAGCCAGGTTAAGAGACCTCGGCCCACGGAAACCCCCTCACCTCAGCCCTCACGGGGCCGGCGTTTGGGGACTGTAAGCGATCAAGGCCAGGAGCCGGGCCTGCTTGATGGCCCGGGTGACCCGCCGCTGGTGGCGGGCGCAGTTCCCCGAGATGCGCCGGGGAATGATCTTGCCCCGCTCCGTGACAAATTGTCTCAGGGTGTTGACGTCTTTGTAATCGATAGGCAGATTGGCATCCACGCAAAAACGGCAGACCTTGCGGCGGACGTAAAATTGCTTGCGTTTGCGGCGAGGCATGACAGGCACGGGTTATTCCTCCTTGGCGGCGGCGGCGGGTTCTTCGGGAGCGGGGGCGGGTTCTTCGGGGGCGCCGGCGGCCTCCGGGGCCTCGGCGGTCTCCTCGGC
>JBAVUP010000133.1:0-2491 GCA_049696835.1 Desulfobaccales bacterium | reverse complement strand
AGGGGCGGTGCGCTCACCGCCCCTACAACGGCCCCTCCCCGACCCGTACGCGCACATCCTTGACTCTGCCGGGTCCCAAAGCCTGGTCCAGGGCGGTGAGAATTTTCGGCTTGAGAAATTGCAGTTCCTGCCCCCAGGCACTGGCGCTGACTTCGACCCAGAGTTCCTTACGGCGCAGGTCCACCAGCCGGGTGTGGCTCAACAGCGGGGCCGGAACCACCGCCTCCCAAACCCGGCGGATCTGTTGCCGCAGTTCCAGCATCTCCCGGTCGCCGGGGGAGAGCACCTCCCGGAGCACCTCCTTGACCGGCACCGGCCGGCGCAGATGGGGACGCTTGGCCATCGTCGTTATCCCCTCGCTTTCTCCCGGGCCCGGACAAACCCCGGGGCCGCGGCCCGGATGACCTGCTCGGACACGCAAAAGGCCAGACGGAAATAACCCGCCCGGCCAAAACCCCGGCCCGGCACCGCCAGGATATTTTCCTCTTTGAGGCGGGCCACGAAGCTCAGGTCATCCCCCCCGGGGGCCTGGGGGAAGAGATAAAAGGCCCCTTTGGGCCTGATGAACTCATACCCCGCCTCTGCCAGGATATCGCAGAAGAGGTCCCGGCGCCGGAGGTAAGGGGCGATATCCAGGCTGACGTCGGCCAAAGACCCCACCACCCGCTGCATCAGGGCCGGGGCGTTGACGAACCCCAGAATGCGGTTGGCCAAGACCATGGCGCCTTCCAGCTCCCCGCGGCCGGTGGCCAGGGGGCTCACCGCCACATAGCCCAGGCGTTCTCCCGGAATGGAGAGGTCCTTGGAAAACGAGGTGGCCAGGAGGGTGTTGGGGTAGGCCGTAAAGACGCTGGGGACCTCGGCGCCGTCATAGACCAGGTGCCGGTAGGGCTCGTCCGCCACCAGGTACACCGGCCGGCCATGGCGCCCGGCGTGATGGGTCAGAAACCGCCCCACCTCCTGCAGCGCGGCCGCGTCGTAAATCTGACCGGTGGGATTGTTGGGGGAGTTGATCATAACCGCCCGGGTCCGGGGACTCAAGGCCGCCGCCAGCCGGTCCAGGTCCGGCTGGAAGTGTTCGTCCGTTTCCACCACCTGGGGGACGCCCCCGTGGTTGTCAGCATAGAAAAGATATTCGGGGAAATACGGGGCCAGGATCACCACCTCATCCCCCGGGTCCAGCAGGGCCTTGAGAATGACATTGAGCCCGCCGGAGGCGCCGCAGGTCAGGACCACGTCCTGGGCCTTGAATTCCAGATGATGGATGCGGCTCAGCGTCTTGGCCAGGGCCTGGCGGGTGCCCAACAGCCCGGCGTTGGGCATGTAGCTGTGCAGCCGGGCGCCCGGGTCCCGGGCCGCCTTGACCAACTCCTCCTTGAAGCGGGGCGGCGGTTCCAAATCCGGGTTGCCCAGGGTGAAATCAAAGACCTGGTCCGCTCCCAGGCGGGCCTTGAGTTCCGCCCCTTCTTCAAACATGCGCCGGATCCAGGAGGAATTTTGGATGGAGGTGCGGATACGTGCGGATATGGCCATGGTTGTGGTTTCCTGTTTCCTGTTTCCTGTTTCCTGTTTCCTGTTTTCTGTTTTCTGGTTTCTGGTTTCTGGTTTCTGGTTTTGGTGCGGGGTTCTCTGTGATGAGTTTTCTGGTTTTTTGCCGTTTTTGCCTTGGTTATATCGCCACCATGGTGGGATTCAATCTTTAAAGCGTTTTAACCAAGCTTTTAGTTTTTAACAGAAAACAGAAAACCGGAAACAGAAAACCGTCTTTAAATCTTCTCCTCCACCCGGTAGCCGGCCTCCTTGAGGGCTCTAAGCACCGCCTCGCCGTGTTCCGGCCCCCGGATCTCCAGGTTGAGTTCCACCCGGGTGTAATCCAGGGGCAGTTCCCGGGCCAGGCGGTCGTGGAACAGATGCAGGATGTTGGCCCCCTGCTCTCCCAACAGGGCGGTGAGGCGGCCCAGCGACCCGGGGTAGTCGGTCAGGGCCACCCTCAGGGTCAAGAGCCGGCGTTGGGCCAGCAGGGCCCGGGGCACCACCCGCTCCAGCAGGGGGATGTCGATATTGCCGCCGCTCACCACCAGCACCACCCGGCGGCCCAGGTCCCGAGCCTTCAGGGGCCCCAGGAAGGCCGCGGTGGCCGCCGCCCCCGCCCCTTCCGCCAGCACTTTCTTGCCTTCCAGCAGGAGGAGCAGCGCCTGGACGATTTCCTCTTCCTCCACCAACGCCACTTCACTCAGGTGCTGCTTGAGGCAGGGGAACGGGTGGCGGCCCACCAGGGGGACGTTGATGCCGTCCGCCAGGGTGGGCCGGGACGGTACCGGCGTGGGAGCCCCGCGCTCCAGCGCCGCCGCCAAAGACGGCACCTGGGCCGTCTGGACCCCGATGAGCCGCACCTCGGGTCGGCGCGCCTTGATAGCCACGGCCACGCCCGCCGCCAGCCCCCCACCCCCCACCGGCAAGACCACGGTGGCCACCCCGGGCAGGTCCTCGA
>JBAVUP010000132.1:0-3989 GCA_049696835.1 Desulfobaccales bacterium | reverse complement strand
GCTTTGAATGAGATATTAATGGAGAAGATGAATGCCCTTCAAAGAGGCAAGTGTTCCGATCTTTCCCGTCAGTCAGAAGGGGTTGAGGAAGTGCTGACACTCCTCGACCTAACAAAGAAGTGGGACTTTGAAATCCCTCTGGAGGAGGCTCAGAACTTAATGGGCCAGATACTGAAAGGATGTGTTGGAGATCTTGAAAAGTGTTGGTGGGGGGACGGAGAGGAGAAACCGTTCCATCCCAATTTAATCACCCTGGCAGAGAAGCTGGGCTTTAATGTGGAGAGATTTTCGAAAATAACCGGTTCAGATAATTCGGCAGGCTGATTAAGATAGACTGACTTAGGGCATTACGAGCAGTATGAGCGGAAAAACCAAACAAATATTTGATGACATTTGATGATGTGACCCTCTTTCCTCCTTCTTGTTGAAATAACGCGTATACCCAAACAGCAGTGATTGCATGATCTTACTCAATGGAGATCCTTCAACTTCCAGGAGAAGATGAAAGTGATTCTTCATAAGGAAATAGGCATAAAGATGGAAAGGATATCTGACCTTGTATTCAAAGAGATATGAGAGGAAGGTGTTTAGATCCTGGTCGTCCAGAAATATATCCTGCCATTGGTTTCCTCTTGAAATAACGTGATACGAAGCTCCCGGAAAATGAACACGTGGTTTACGAGCCATAGAGATCGATCATCATGGAATCGCTGCTCGAGTCATCAGTATATTACGATTTCCTGACCCCGTATACCGGCGGTAATCCCTCATGAAAGCATCCCGGACCGCGGTCTCACAGCAGAGGCTCGTCATCACTCCTGAGATGATTAGGTCTTGAATTCCTTTGGAACGGAGGGTCTGATCGAGATGGATCTCGAAAAACTTGCTGGGGGGTGAAACCTAAGGAGAAGCTGGTGTTTTGAACACTTCCCCGGGTCAGAGAAATGGGGTTAGGAGGTGACCAAAAAAATACTTGACAGGTGATATGATGTAGGATATCATACAACCTGAAATTAACGTTTCTTGACGACCTACATGCTCAAACCTATCAGGAAAGAGAGTGTCCGGGGCCAGGTCTTCTGGCAGCTTCGCGACCACATTCTGCGGCGCACCTGGCCTCCGGGGAGCAAACTTCCCTCTGAAAATGAGCTTGCCCGGACAATGTGCGTGAGCCGAACCTCCATTCGGGAAGGCATCCAGCATCTGGTCTCCCTGGGAATTCTTGAGACGCGCCACGGCGAGGGCACCTTTGTTCGAGAGTTGAGTGGACAGGTCAACTTCAATGCCCTCATTCCCCTTCTCATTCTGGACGAAATCGATATCTTGCATGTTCTCGAGTACCGTCGAATTGTAGAGCAAGGCACGGCAGCCCTGGCCGCCGCGCATGCGAGTGACCAGGATCTTGTCGATATGGAAGCCGTCTACGATCAAATGGTTCAGCTCCAGGATAATATTGCCGAGTTCGCCAGGGCTGACCTGGAGTTTCACCTTGTACTGGCCAAAGCCACTGGCAACCCCGTCCTCATTAAGGTTAATAATGTCTTACGGAGCATTCTTGAAGTTTCTATGGAGAACATCGTCAGGTTATTAGGAACGCATGATGGGCTGCACTATCACCGACTGATTATCGAGGCCGTCCGCGGCCGCAACGCGAAGTCCGCAGAAAACATCATGCAGGAACACATCGTCAGGACTATCGAGCGCCTCAAGGCTACAGCCGGGGTGGCTGCCCCTGGAACAACCCTGACCGACGACGAGACCGACTGTGAAGGAGATGCTGCTGCTGGTTTTGGTCAAAATAATGCAAACCCGCAGCTTGATCCTGTGGGGAAACCTGACCATTGAGAGTCTGTAATTGGTCGGGCAGAATCTGCCCTGTCGAGGGCTTTGTCTCAAAAAGTGTTGGTCCCCACTCTGGACGAAGACAAAGCGCGTTTAAAATACATTCCGAACTGGGAGTGACCGATCATGACTGACACCGCAACAATTCGAAAACTGGAACGGATCGCCCTACAGTTACGCTTCGATCTGCTGGAAATGATGGGCGTGGGCAAGGCCGGCCACCTGGGCGGATCGAGCTCCTTGGCCGAGATCGTAGCCTGCCTCTATTTTCATACCATGCGCTACAACCCGGCCAACCCGAAGGACCCAGAGCGCGACCGCTTTCTCCTGAGCAAGGGCCACTGTGTCCTCATCCAGTATGCAGCCCTGGTTGAGCTGGGGGTCATCCCTCGGGAGGAACTAAAGAAAGCCAAAACCCTGGACTGTTGCCTCCAGGGTCACCCTGACATGGACCGCACCCCGGGCATCGAGGCAGTCACAGGTTCTTTAGGCATGGGTCTGTCCATTGCTCTGGGGATGGCTCTTGGTCTGCGTCTGGATGGTCGTTCGAACCGGATCTATGTCATTATGGGTGATGGCGAGCTCTCGGAAGGCCAGATATGGGAGGCGGCCATGGCCGCGGCAGCCTACAAGGCTGACAACATCACTGGAATCGTCGACTTCAACCACATCCAGGCCACCGGCCCAACCAAGGAGATCTTGGACATTCCGGATATTCCCAAGAAGTGGGAAGCTTTCGGCTGGGAGGTCTTGAAGATCGACGGCCACAACATTGGCCAGATTCTGAAGGCGCTTGAAAAAGCGAAGCAGGTCACCGGCAGGCCGGCCGTGATCATAGCCGAAACGGTCAAAGGCAAGGGATTTTCATTTGCCGAGAACAACGCCGCCTTCCACAACGGCATCCTCACCGAAGACCTTTATCGGCAGGCATTCTCAGAGCTTCAGGCCCAGCGCACCGCCCTGGAGAGCAGACATGCGAAGGAGGCAAGGTCATGAAACCCCACCCGAACATGCGTGAAACTTATGGATTGTCTCTCGTTGAGCTGGGCAGAGAGAATCGCGACGTCGTCGCCCTGGAAGCTGACCTGGGCAAATCCACGCGCTCGGTGCTCTTTCAGGAGGCGTTCCCCGATCGCTACTTTCAAATGGGTATCGCCGAGCAGAACATGGCTGCCACTGCAACCGGATTGGCCCTCGTGGGCAAGATTCCCTTCATCCATTCCTTTGCGGTTTTCGCGGCCGGCAGAGCCTTTGACCAGCTGCGCAACACGATCAGCATTCCCAGGCTCAGAATACGCATCTGCGGCTCGAGCTGCGGCTTTTCAGACTTTGGCGACGGCAAGACCCACCAGTCTGTAGAGGACGTAGCAATCATGCGCTCGCTTCCTAACATGAAGGTGCTCTCCCCCGTGGACAGTATCGAGACCATCAAGATGATGGAATGTCTGATCGATTGGCCGGGACCGGTCTACATCCGCATCAATCGCTCTGACCTACCTTTCCTTTTTCCGGTTTGCGAACCATACCGTATTGGAAAAATTACAAAGCTCCGCGAGGGCTCCGACGTGGCTCTGCTGGCTGCAGGGGTGATGGTCAGCCGTTCGCTGGAGGCGGCCGGGCTTCTGGCCGAAAAAGGCATCTCCGCCAGGGTTTTGAATCTAAGCACCATCAAGCCTATGAATCGGGAGGCCCTGATCGAGGCCGTCATCGGCGTGCGAGCGATCGTCGTCAGTGAGGAACACAACATCGTCGGAGGCCTGGGCGGGGCCGTGCTCGAGGCGCTTCGGGCTGTGCCCCATGCACCTGTCGAGCTGGTCGGCATCAAAGACTGCTTCGGAATGAGTGCCGCCAACTATGACGAGATCCTGTGCCGCTTCGGACTCACTGGACCCGCCATCGCCGAAGCGGCCATGGATTTGCTTAGGATCAGTTGACATTAGATCATTCCACTACCTTATTGAATGGAGGACTGCAATGAAGATCGGATTCATCGGGCTGGGAATTATGGGTAAGCCAATGGCCAAGAACCTGCTCAAGGCCGGTTATGAACTGGTGGTCTATGACATCGTCGGCGCCCCGGTCAAAGAGGTGGCTGCCGCCGGCGCAAAGACTGGCACCTCACCCAAAGACGTCGCCGCCAGGGGTGA
>JBAVUP010000131.1:0-7756 GCA_049696835.1 Desulfobaccales bacterium | reverse complement strand
CCTTAGTGGAATAGATAAGTGTCACCAGCCTCCGGCCGGTGATCGGGAAGATACAAGCGGGGACGTAGGGGCCGGAGGTCCCTCCTTTCTACGGTACCATTATGGGGGTTGGGAGGGGGGTTTGGGGGGAGGGCAGGGGCCGTCGGCCCCTGACCATCCCCCCAAGGCATTACCACTTGGCGTCGAAGATGCTGGTGACTTTGGAGAGGAAGCCCTTGGGCTTGTCCTTTGCCGCCAGGAGCTTCTGGCATTCCCCGATGCGTTCCTTGGCCTCGGCGTTCTTGGGAAAGTTGGGATAGTCCTGGATCAAGCCCTGGTAACGGTCCAGGGCGGCCTGGTAGCGTTTGGTATTATAGTAGAACTCCGCCACGTAAAATTCGTGTTCCGCCAGATCCTGGCGGCAGCGAGCCAGATATTTATCCGCCCTGGCGATGTATTCGGAATGCGGGAATTTTTGCTTCAGGCGCATGAATTCGGCTATGGCTCTCCGGGTAGAAGTCTGATCCCGGTCGATGGTGGAGCGCTGGCGATAGTAACATTGGCCTTCCCGGAAGACGCAGTAAGACACGCCCTTGTTGGTGGGATGCAGCTTCTCGAATTCACGGTAGGCCTGGACAGCTTCGTCGTACTTCTTATTATAGAAATAAGCATCCGCAATCTTGATCTGGGCCAGGAGCGCCTGGTCGCTGTATGGGTAACGATCCCGCACTTTTTCGAAGGTCTCGACGGCATCAATATAATTTTTCTTTTTCAAATCCTTGAGACCTTCCTGGGCCAAAACGTCCGGAGGCTTGTCTTCAGGTTTCTTTTTGCCGAAGATCCAGCCCTTAACGGTACCGCAACCGCTGAGGGCAAATACCAGGAGCAGGGCCAGGAGACCTTTGGCGATGGCGCTTTTTTTCATGATGTTACCCCCGCTTCAGTTCTTCCAGGTAGTTTTCCGCGGCGATGGCCGCCACCGATCCGTCACCCACGGCGGTGGCGATTTGCCGCCACAGTTTGCAGCGCACGTCCCCGGCGGCAAAGATGCCCGGGATATCGGTGGCCATGATCGCGTCGGTAAAGATAAAGCCCCATTCATCCATGGGAACGAGGTCTTTGAGCCAGCCGCTGTTGGGCAGCATCCCGATGGCGATGAAGACGCCGCTTAGCGGGAGCAGGCTCGTTTCCAGGGTTTTGACGTTTTTGAGGGTGACGGCTTCCAGGCTGTCCCGGCCGTGGAACTCCGCCGGCTCGCTGTCCCAATGAATTTTCACGTTGTCCAGTTCGGCGACCCGTTCCTGGAGATATTTGGCGGCCCGGAATTGATCGCGGCGATGGATCAGATGGATCTTTTTGGCAAAGCGGGCCAGGAACATGGTTTCGGTGAGGGCGTTGTCACCGCCCCCCACCATGGCGATTTCCTGGTCCCGATAGAGGGCGCCGTCGCAGGTGGCGCAGAAACTGACGCCCCGGCCGACCAGCCGGTCTTCCCCCGGAACTCCCAGCCGCCGGTAGCGGGCGCCCGTGGCAATGATGACGGCGCCCGCGGTGAGTTCACCGTCTTGGAGGACCACGGTATGCACCGGTTTTCCGGGTTTCAGTTCCAGGACTTCTTGACTGCGGATTTCCAGGCCGAAGCGCTCCGCCTGTTTGCGCATCCGGTCACTGAGTTCGAAGCCGGTTATCCCCTCCGGGAATCCCGGATAATTCTCCACCAGGTCGGTAGTCATCATCTGCCCGCCGTGGATGAGTTTTTCCAGGAGCAGGGTTGTGAGCCGGGCCCGGCCGGCGTAGATGCCCGCGGTGAGCCCGGCCGGGCCACCGCCGATGATAATTACGTCATAATCCCACGCAGACATGCCGGACCGCAGGCTTAAAGGGCTTTTTTCAAGGCGTTTTCAATGATGGAACGGGAGACGGCGCCGGTGATCTGTTCCACCACCTGACCCCCTTTGAAGATGATCAAGGTCGGGATGGCCCTGATGCCGTATTTAGCCGGGGTTTTGGCATTCTCATCCACATTCATCTTGGCCACTTTAACTTTGCCCTCGTAATCCCGGGCCAACTCCTCCACCACGGGGGCAATGGCCCGGCAGGGGCCGCACCATGCCGCCCAAAAATCCACCAGGGCCGGAATATCGCATTTCAGGATTTCCTGTTCGAAATCAGTGTCACTTACCTGAAGAGGTTCAGCCATCCTTTTCCTCCTAGGATAAATTAGCTACCCAATTTTGTAATTACTATCTTGTTTTGCGGGTTTTTGTCAATGACTTTTGCGGCGACAAGGGGCCCGAAGCTGCCCAAGGAAATTAGCCGGAGTCATAGATTAGCTTTGATTCTGATCATCCGAGCGGCTTCGGAAAAAGATAAGTCTTATCACCCTCCCTAATAGGGCAATGCCCAAAAGGACGGCCACTACCACTCCAATGAATATGGCCAGATAAACACTTATCTTAAAGATAAGCACCAGTAAAGGAACCACAAAGATGGCTACCACGATTACCAGGCAGCCGGTGATAAAGTCTTTGGGTCCTAGCTTATCGATTTCATTGGTCACCTTTACCCCCCTCCCCCCAACCCCCTCCCACCAGGGGAGGGGGAGTTTAAAGAGCATAGATTATTGAGGGACACCACACCAAGTCCAGCCCTCCAAGGGGGTGCGCAAGGCGCACCCCACTTTTACCGGGCTTCCAGGCCCAAGGCCCGGCGCTTGCCTTCCACGTGGCTGATGATGAGGTCCGCGGCCTTGGCGGGGTCCGGCTCCACTGCGAAGGTGGCGCCCAGGGGACCCTCCAGGCCCTTGAGCAGGAGCTCAGTGACCGTGGCGCTGACCAGGACCGGAGGGGTGACCCCCAAGACCGTGGTGATGCCGCTGGCCACGGCATAGCAGGCGATGGTGGCGGCCTTCTCGGAGTACCACTCCGGCGCCGCCGCGGCCACCGGCAATTGATCCAGATCGACCCCCAGGGCGTTGGCCAACACGGTCGCCAGATTGATGATGCGGGTGTTGTCCACGCAGGAGCCCATGTGCAGGACCGGCGGAATGCCTAAGGCCTGGCAGACCGCCTTGAGGCCCGGGCCGGCCAGTTCTGCGGCCTCGGGGACCTTGAAGCCCGCCTTGGCGTGGGCCACCGCGGCGCAACCGGTGTCCAGGACCAGGATATCGGCCTCGATGAGCTTCCGGGTGAGGGTGGTGTGGCCGTAGTCCTGCACCACCTTGGGGTTGTTGCAGCCCACCACGCCCACGGCGCCGCGGATCTGTCCCGCCTTGATGGCGTTTAACAGGGGCTCCCAGGTGCCGCCCAGGGCCTGTTCGATGACCTCCACGGAAAAACCGCTCACCTGGGACACGGGGGCGACGGGGATGAGCACCCGTTCGGGCCGCCGCCGGGCGAAATTTTCCACCGCCTGGGACACCAGTTCGCGGCCCAGCGCTTCGCCGTTTTCCGGGGAGAAGGGCAGATGCGTGGCCCCGGGGAACTTGGCCTTGGGGGAGGTGGTGTAAAACTTGGTGTGGTAGCAGGCGGCCAGATCGCCCAGGGACGGCATGATGCACTGGTAGTCCACCACCATGGCCTCCACCGCGCCGGTGACCAGGGCCAGTTCCTGGACCAGGTGGTTGCCGGCCATGGGAATGCCCCGGCGCATCAAGACCTCATTGCCGGTGCAGCACAGGCCCGCCAGGTTGATGCCGGCGGCTCCCAGCGCTTTCGCCCGGGCCAGGAATTGGGGGTCCTGGGCGGCCCGGGCCACCGCCTCCGACACCAAGGGGGAGTGGCCGTGGAGGATGATATTGACCCGGTCCGTTTTAAGCACGCCCAGGTTGACCTGGGAGGAAACGGGTTTGGGAGTGCCGAAGAGGACGTCGGAGAGCTCGGTGGCGATCATGGAGCCGCCCCAGCCGTCCGCCAGGGCCGCCCGCAAAGCCTGGACCAGGAGATTGACCGCGTCGTTGTCCACCCCCATGTGGGTGCGGTGCATCATTTCGGTGACTTCCCAGTCCACCCCCCGGGGCTCGATCCCCAGGTTTCGCCATTTTTCCAGCCGCACCGCCGGCAGCCGCCGGGTGAAGGTGAGGTAGCCCTTCTTGATGCCGTATTCTTCCATGATGGCCAGGGCCAGCTCTTTGGCCTTATCCAGGGGCGACAGCTCCGGGGCCACCCCGAACTCCGCGGCCAGGCGGTCGAGCTTGGCTGTGTCCGTAATGCGATAGCCGGGGGCCCGGCCCTCGCCCACGGCCAGGAGGGTTTCCACCAGGTCCCGGCCGTGATCGGAGTGGGAGGCCGCGCCCCCGGCCACCATGCGGGCCAGATTCCGGGCCACCATGATGTCGGCGTCGGCGCCGCAGATACCCCGCTGGGGGCCTTCCCCGAAGGGATCGATGCGGCAGGGGCCCATGACGCAGATGCGGCAGGAGAGTCCCAGTTCGCAGAAGCCGCACTGGGGCTCTTGGGCGGCGGCCCGGTCCCAGACGGTCTCCAGGCCTTCGGCCCGGGCCTTGTCGCACATGGCCAGGGTGTCGGGATGGATGGAGATGCTTCCTTTAGGGGTATCTTGGTGATCCATCTCTAACTCTCCTCTTCATAACTCTTCACAAATTTAGGAATAATCCGTAGGGCGGGCGTCCCGCCCGCCATTCTGGCCGCCCTCTCTTTTGCGTTCCCCCAGAGGCGGGCGAGACGCCCGCCCTACGGGTTTAAAACCTCTTTAATCCATATCCAAGGATATTCTTCCACGTCAGGCCATCTTTACAAAGGATTGCCGATGATATATTGGGCCTTATCTAAAAATTCCTTTTCATCCCTGACGATTCGATCAAAATATTCTTCTTGCCAGGTTGGCACTTCCCTGCCGGATTCTTTCTGGAATTTATGGGCTGTGAAAGATTTCCAGGAATGGACGATCCTCTCAACTTGATACTTGTCCAAAGGTTTGAGCAGGGCATGCACATGATTGTCCATGACTACACAGGCATAAAGTTCATACCTGTTATCGTCAAAGTGCTTGAGGGCCGCCATAATCACTGCACGTTCGCCGGGGGTCAATTCGGGTTGAGAGAACGTCAAACGCCAGGTGACAAAATACACGGAGCCAGCCAGCCGCCAATGGGGCATTCTTCTTCGATAGATGACCAGCTCTTTTTCGGGCGGCTCGGTCATATTTTCATACCCGTAGGGCGGGCGTCCTCGCCCGCCATGCCCTTCAGATTCCGCGTAGTGGCGGGCGAGACGCCCGCCCTACCATTATTTTTGGGGGCGGGGAAGCCCGCCCTGCCTCTTTATTGGGTCCACCATACTACAACCTGCCGCACAAAAAAAGCCCGGTCCAGAAGGTCCGGGCTTTTAAGGAAGGCGGGCGGGACGCCCGCGCTACGATTCGCAAATTGTGGCGGGCGGGGACGCCCGCCCTACCGTTCGTTTTTCTGCCTTAGTCGGCTTCCACCTTGGGGCGGGGCAGGAGGCCGGCGGCCTCGACGATCTCCGGGACGTGGTCTTCCCATTCGATGGCCATGAGGTGGATGCCGGCGATGCCCTTCATTGCGAGGCACTCCTGGATCTGCTCCACCGCGATCTTGATGCCCTCCGCGGCCACCTTGTCCTTGGGCACGCCCTTCAGGCGGGTGATGTAGGAGTCGGGCACGTCCAGGCCGGGGACGAATTTTTTCATATAGTTCGCCATACCGACGGATTTCAGCGGCGTGATGCCGGCCATGATATAGGCCTTTTCGGTGAGGCCCATGTCGTTGGCCATCTCCATGAACTGGCGGAAGCGCTCCATGTTGTAGATGCACTGGGTCTGGATGAACTGGACCCCGGCGGCGATCTTTTTGCCCATGCGCACCACCCGGAACTCCTGGGGGTCGGCGAAGGGGTTGGCCGCGGCGCCGATGAACATCCGGGGGCGGCCCTGGAGCTCGGTGCCGCTGATCATCTTGCCCTCATCCCGCATGGTCTTCAAGGTGTGGGCCAGCATGACGGAATCCAGGTCGTGGACGTTCTTGGCCTGGGGATGGTCACCGAAGGACTGGTGGTCGCCGGTGAGGCACAAGAGGTTCTTGATCCCCAGGGCCGCGGCGCCCAGGATGTTGCTCTGGAGGGCGATGCGGTTCATGTCCCGGGTGACCATCTGCATCACCGGCTCAATGCCCATTTCCAAGAGAATCTTGGCAGCGGCCATGGAACAGAACCGCACCACCGCGGTCTGGTTGTCCGTGACGTTGACCGCGTCAACGTTACCTTTCAAAAAATTTGCCTTGTGCCGGAAATGGTCGGCGTCGGCGCCCCGGGGCGGGCCGCATTCGCCGGTCACGGCCTTCTGGCCGCTCTTAAAGATTTTTTCCAGTTTGCTCCCCGCGGAGTATTCGGCGGTCATTGTTTCAGTTCCTCCCGTATCGTGGTGCGTAACCCGCCGTCGCGGCTGGTAGACCAATTTTTATAGAGCTGCACCTCGGTGAGCTTGTGGAGTTCCCCGAGGTTTTTCAGGCGATCATAAATGAGTTGCCAGATGCAGGGGATGGCGCCCTTGCCCACTTCGCAGACGCCGTTGGAAGAGCCGCCGCAGGGGCCGTTCAGGAGCTGCTTGGCGCAACGGGCGATGGGGCACAGCCCGCCGAAATTGCCGATGATGCAGCTGCCGCAGGCCTGGCAGAATTCCTTCCAGACGCCGTGTTCCGTGGCCCCGCCGATGCTGGTGGTGTTCAGTCCCGGATACACCCGGAGATTGGGGTAGCGGGCCGCCACATATTGGGGGCCAACGCTGCAGGCGATGGAGACCACGGCGTCGATGTCCTCCACCAGGTCGTCCAGGGGTTCGATATATTCGGGATCGCACTGCCGTTCACAGGTATATTCCTTCACTTCCAGCTCGCTCCCCGCGGCCTTGCGGGCGATGCGGAGCTCGGCGGCCAGGATGGCCACCTCTTTTTCACCCCCCGCACAACAGACGGTCACGCAGCCTTTGCAGCCGGCCACCACGATTTTTTTGAAATCCTTGACCATATCCAAGATTTCGGCCAGGGGTTTTGCTTCCGCTATGACCATAGCGTTCCTCCTCTCCCATTCAGAGCAAAAAAAAATCCGTAATTCCCTATTGTTAGCTAATCAGGGCCCCTTTCGCCGTTTGCCGACACAAGGGCTGCAAGAACCGATTTTTCCAGGCCAACTTATGTTAATGAATACGGAAAGATCCGCAGGTTAGACTTGTACTTCTATTCACTTAATTCTATGGCGAAACCAGGGGCCTTGTCAAATAGAAAAATCCAGAGGAATTTTGAGCTAACCGATTTTGGCAATCAAAATTTTATTGACAAATGCACTTGAGTCCGTATAAATGGAGGACTATGTGAAAAAAAGTATGAGCCCTGGCGGGAACCGGGATAGAATGGCCCCCGCCCTCAGGTTCTTACTTTGCAATGCCCCCGGCCATACTGCAATGTCCGGAAATTAGTCAATAATTACCATATCATAAGGAGGCAGGTTTTATGGCGAAGTATGATCCGGTAAAACAGAAAGACTGGCAGATTGCCGAAGTTGCCGAAGCGGAGATGATTCCTTTTGACGCGATGTGCGATAAGCTGGAAATCCCCAAAAACGAGCGCATCCCTTACGGCCAGAAGATCGGCCGCGTCAACTACATGAAGTGCCTGGAGCGCCTGAAGAGCAAACCCGACGGCAAGTACATCGAAGTCACCGCCATCACCCCCACTCCCCTGGGGGAAGGCAAATCCACCACGGCCATGGGCCTCATCGAGGGCCTGGGCAAACGGGGCGTGAAC
>JBAVUP010000130.1:0-7741 GCA_049696835.1 Desulfobaccales bacterium | reverse complement strand
TTACACCGTTGAGAACAGGAAACCCCAGGACATTCCCTATGCACATGTGATGGATAAAAGGAACTCGCCGGATGATGATGGCCCCGCGCCCTCGCCATACGTGGCACTCAACTCCGGGGCGGGCTTCATTGCGCGCTTTATCGTGCAAGGGGTGGACACCGACGACTTACTCCCCCAAATCCTCGTTTCCGAATACGGCATGCCATTGCAGCAGGCAAAAGACGAGGTCAACGCCGTTCTCAATATGCTGGCGGACTGCCTGAGACCGCGAAAGTACCAAAGAAATTACGAACCACCGGCACTCGTAAAAAAGGACGTCCACCCGACGGGGGAATACCTTCTAGACTTTCAAGTGAATTTCTTCGGCATCGGGTTTATCAAAGGACCCTTATGAAAATAATCGGCCTCGAGCCCACGAATCAGTGCAACCGTACCTGTCGGCACTGTTTCCGCAACAAGGCGGACCCTCCCGGTTACCTGCCCCTTCAGACCGCGGATGCGGTCCTCTCCCAGGCCCAAACCTTGGGGTTCAAAGCGGTCTGCCTCACCGGCGGTGAGGTGGCCCTTTACCCGCACCTGGGGGAGCTGTTGCGCCTGATCGTGGCCCGAGGCTTCGATTTCACCCTGGTCACCAACGGCTACCGGTTCCCGGAGTATGTCTTGCCCCTGCTCCTGGAGCCCCAGGTAAGGGAGCGGCTGGCCTCAGTGTCTTTCAGCCTGGACGGGGCTCAGGCCGCCACCCATGACGGCCTCAGGGGGCCAAAATCCTTCCGGGAAGTAATCGAAGGAGTGACCCTGTGCGGGAATCACCGCCTCCCGTTTTCTCTCAAAAGCATGATTACCACCGCGAATCGGGGCGAGCTCACCGAGCTCGCCCTCCTGGGCGCCAGGCTGGGCGCCGGGGAGCATAGCTTTCTCTATCCTTTCCCTACCCCCACCTTCATCCGAGACGGGCTTTTGCCCTCTCCCCAGGAGATGAAGGACACGGTCCGGTGGATTCAGGACAACCTCATGGGGGTCACCTGGAACAAAATCACCGTGGAAGGGCGCGCCATGGACGGGGGCATCCTCAACTGCGGCCACCTGGTGGACTACTTGAACGTGGATTACCAGGGGAACCTCATCTTCTGCTGCACGCTCTCCCATATGACCCTGGGCGACGGCATCCCCACTGCCTTCGGCGAGGAATTGGTGGCCGACCTTAAGGAAGTGTCTTTGCAAGAAGCCATCGTCCGCCAGTTCCGCAAAGCCGCCGGGGTCATGGAGGCCAGGCTGAACGGGGGCGACCACCTCGGCTACTTCTCAGAGACGCCCTGCCACTGGTGCCTGAAACACTTCGGCAAGCTGGGCTGGCTGCAGGACTTTCCCGACTCTCCCTGGACGGCCTGGTTGATGGACGACAACCGCGGTAAGCCAAACCACTCGTAACCAATTGGAGCACTCGCATTGCCATTTTTTGAACCATAGATGGGCCCACAGCGTTGGGAGCAGGTTATGCGACGAGCAGGGTGGATAGAGGGGCTGGCTTTTGTGCTTTTCACTGTCTTGGTGCCGCTCGACAGCCCTCCGGCCATGGCGGAGACGCCCATGGTGGCGAAATTGATTTCCCTCCAGGGCCGGGTGGCGGTCAGCCGCGCCAGCGACCCCCGATGGAAGCCGGCCCGGATAGGTCAGCCCTTGGAGGCTGGCGACTCGGTGCGCACCGGCCCTGCCTCCAGCGCCTCCATCCTCTGTGTGGACGAAAGCCAGATCAGGCTCAATGAGAACACCATCGTCATCCTCAAAAGTATCGCCCCTTCTCCCCGGCTGCAACCGGTAACTCCAGCCAAAGGGCAGCCTCCGCCTGCCAGCCATTATGAGGTTCCCCAGGGGGAGATCTGGCTGCGCAATAAACACGAAAAATTTCACTTCGAACTGGAGACCCCCGCGGTAACCGCCATCATCAGGGGTACGGAGCTGAACATCAAGGTCCAGCGCAACGGGACCACCAAGGTCATCCTCCTGGAGGGCAACGTCTGTATCGCCAACCCGCAGGGGGAGGTCTGTCTCCGGCCCGGCGAGGAAGGCTACGCCGTGCCGGGGCAAAAACCGACCAAGCGGCTCCTGGTGCAACCTGCGGACGCGGTGCAGTGGGTGCTCTACTACCCGGGCATCATCAGCTATCGTGACCTGCCCCTCACCCCCTTGACCGGGGAATTTCGCACGCCTCCGGGACAGCCGGCGGTGGCCTCTTTGATCAGGGAAGGCGAGGCCGCCTATGACCAGGGCCACCTGTCGGAAGCCGGGGAGAAGGCCCAAGCGGTTCTGGCCCAAGACCCGGGAAACTCCCGGGCCCTGACCTTGCTGGGGTGGGTAAGCCTGCAGAAATACAATCCGGATGAGGCCGTGAAGCAATTCCGGCAGGTGCGCCAGCCCGACGACCTGACCATCGTGGGCCTGGCCCTGGCCCTCTACGAACTGGGGGATGCGACCGGGCCTTATCAGTCCATCAGCGCCGCCATGCAGAAGGGCAAACCTTCACCTCTCCTGGTCACCATGTCCGGCTACACCGCGCTCATGGCGGGGAGGGTGGAGGAGGCCAGGTCCAGGCTGGAAGCGGCCGTGAACCTGCCCCCCCCGGCGCCACGGTTGGCCCGGGCCTTGCTGGTCCAGATCGACCTGGTCCAGAACCGCAAGGAGGCGGCCCAGACTGAGGCCTCCCAGGCTTTGGCCCTGGCCCCCGACTCGCCCATGGCCCTTTTCAGCATGGGCCTGGTGAAGATGGCCTCCTTCGAGCTCACCGCGGCCACCCGATACTTGGAAAAGGCCATTGACGCGGACCCCCGCTTCGTGGAAGCCTACGTGTACCTGGCCAAGATCTGGCTGGGCTCCGAGTACCTCTCCCGGGCCCAGAGGACCATCGACAAAGCTCTGCGCCTGGCCCCCCGCGACCCCCTGGTCCTCAGCCTGGCCGGCTTCGTCCGTCTGGCCTTTCGGCACTACTCCGCGGCGTTTCAGTACTGGAACCAGGCCCTCCAGGCCAACCCCCGATTCGGGGAACCCCACCTGGGACTGGGCATCTATTATTTCCGCCATCGCGAGTTCCGCCGGGGGCTGGAGGAGATGCTCACCGCCACGCTGCTCGATCCCCGGGTCGCCTCCTACCAGACCGAGCTGGGCAAGGCCCTCTACCAGGTGCGCTCCTTTGACCGGGCCCTGGAGGTTTATGACTATACCAAGACCCTGGACCCCAGGGACCCCAACCCGTATTTTTACAAGGGCATAGCGCTCTCCGACCTCCACCGGCCGGGTGAAGCCATCCAGGAGATCAACAAGTCCATCGAGCTGAACGATAACGTAGCCATGTTCCGGGCCCGCAGCCTCCTGGACCAGGACCTGGCGGTGCGGAATTACAGCCTGGCCAAGTCCTACCAACAGTTGGGGCTGAATGAGTGGGCCTACAGCAAGGCGGTTACCGCCGTCAACTACAACCCCCATGAAAGCTCGGCCCACCTGTTCCTGCGGGACGTTATCTTAGGGAGCAGTTCCGAGGCTTCATTCCTTACCGGCGGCCTCCTCGTTTCCACCGCCAATATTGAGGCGACTCTCTTCCGGGTGTTGTCGCGCGCCAACCAGGCGACGTTCAGCAACATCCCGCTTAACGGGACCGAAGCCCTGGGTTTCACCACGGATTACACGCC
Organism: Desulfobaccales bacterium; assembly: GCA_049696835.1. GTDB lineage: Bacteria > Desulfobacterota > Desulfobaccia > Desulfobaccales > 0-14-0-80-60-11 > 0-14-0-80-60-11. The sequence goes on along the minus strand of JBAVUP010000130.1, from coordinate 4,061 downwards.
CATGTTTGAGATGCCTTACGGCCGCGCCGTCGCTTCAGGCGGCATCGGGGCCTGGGAAGGTGGAAAGTCCATCCAGGACCACCAGGGACTGGTTTACGCCGGCGCCCCCGGGGTGGCTGCCGGTGCTTATGTCAGATACTTCGACAGCCGGGGGTCGAACTGGCCGTCCGATGCCACGGTCGACTCCTTCAACGGCAACGAGCGCGCGTACGATATTGAGGGCTTAGCCAAATGGGAGCCCACCGTCAAGGGGACCCTCAGCGGCTTTTATCAATACACCGACCAAAAGACGACTGACCAGGGACCCTTCCGGACCTCCCAATTCTCCACTATCGTTAATAACGTCTTCGGCGACAATGTGGTTGGGCGCCAGCGATTTTATGAACTGGCCTATTATCATCGCTTCAATCCCCAGGCGGCTTCTCTGGTTTATTATGCCCATTTCGAAAATCCTTATCATGCCCTCCAATCTCTTACACAAACCGTCTTGCCCGTTTCAGAACAGATGTCTCTCAGTCGGACCTTCGACCGAACCAGCGAAAACGTCCAGGCGCAGCAGCACCTCCGCCTGTCCTGCCTGGGACAGCACAACCTCATCGGCGGTTTCGATTACCTCACCTGCCCCGGCGTCAGTCAGAGGCAAATTCTAACCGACGCTATCTTCATGGGTGGTTTGAAAATCTCTGAATCGCAATTGCAAACCGCTTTCTGGCCGCCCCAGTGGAGCAACAGCTTCTACCTGCTGGATTACTGGCGTCCGTTTCAAGGCCTGGTAATGGAGCTGGGCCTCTTCAAGGACTTCAACAAGGCAGTCAGTCCCTTCTTTCAGCAAAATATCTACACCTCCCTGTGGAGCCCCCGCTTCGGGGCCAATTACCAGTTCGGGGTCAACGGCACCCAGCACGTTCTGCGGGCCGCCCTGGGCCGCTACCTGAACACCCACCTCATCACGGAGCCTCTCCTGGTGCCGGCCGAGACCGCTAGCTTCCCGTGGGCCATCGACTCGAGCTCAGGTACGGAGATCCGCCAGGCCGGGTTTGCCTGGGAAGCCCAGTGGAACTCCCGGACCTTCACCACCTTGCGGCTGAACGCCCTGCGGCTTTCCACCCCCACCTTCTCCACGGACGCCACGGGCCTCGACCAGCCCATATGGCAGACCTGGAAGCGCTACCAGGCCTCTTTGGTCCTGAACCGCATCCTGTTCACCTCCCTGGGCCTCTCCCTGGGGGTCATGGGCAAGCGGGTCATACCCGACCTCAGTTACGCGGCGGATGGCCTCGAATCTTATTCGGAATTCAACGCCTTCATAGGCCTCGCCTACCTGCATCCACAGGGATGGCTGGCGCGGATACGGCCGCTTTTGGTGCAGCAGTATGGGAAAATCACCGGACACACGGCTGATAGCCCTTTTGTCATCCTGAACCTGACGGTGGGCCGGGATTTCCCCAACAAGCGCGGTTTCGCCCTGTTCGAAGTTCAGAACCTCTTTAACCGACGGCCTTTTTACTCCCTGGAGCCGGCCCGGGACCTGGAGTTCTCCAATCAACGGAGGTTCTTTTTCAGAGTTGGACTCTATTTCTAGAATTTTTGGGTCGGCCCGGCTGAGGATATGCGCTCTCACCCTGCTGGTCTTTGCGGCGTTGACGGTCATGAGCCTTCTTAAGGTCGGACAGACCCTGGAAAACCATGGTCTGGACCTCTGCTACCGCCTGCGCCCTGACTCCTCTCCACCGCCGGAGATCCTCATCGTCGGCATTGACGAGCATTCGTTTCAGGATCTCAAGCGAGCCTGGCCCTGGCCACGCAGCTATCACGCCCAAATCATCCGCAAACTGAAAGCCGCGGGGGCTCGCCTCATCGTCTTTGACGTCCTGTTTGCCGAGTCCAACAATGCAGAAGATGACCAACTTTTTGCCGCGGCCATCCAAGAGGCGGGCAACGTCATCCTGGCAACCACCGTTGAATTCAGTGAGAGTACCCAGATCGCCCGCCGGATCCTGGTGGAGCCCCTGGAGCCTTTCCGTCAAGCGGCACTGGGTATGGGCCTGACTCTCGTCACCCCTGATGGCGACGGCATCGTGCGCCGTTTTCACTGTCATCTCGGTGACTCAGAAACCATTTCGGAAGTTGTCGTCCGTTACTTTCGCCCCAATCTCGTGATGTCCACCCATCTCTGCGGCCTCATTCATTTCACCGGCCCTCCCGGACACATCAACACTGTCTCCTACAGCCGCTTGTTGGAGGAAACTGAACCGTCCCTGGCCGCGCATATCCGCGGCAAGATCGTCCTCATCGGCCGTATTGTGGCAGCCTCGCCCACCCCCCTGGCCGATGCCTTTTACACGCCCTTCTTCGCCAGTACCGGCCAACTCATGTCCGGGGTGGAAATCCACGGGCAGGTGATCCATACGCTGCTGAAGAGAAATTGGGGGCAGGAGTTAACCCTGCCACTCCGGCTTAGCCTTTACCTCATGGTCCTGGTGCTCTTCGGCTATTTGCTGATGCGGGTTTCACCCTTGGCTGCCATGGGCGTCCTGGTGGGGTTCATTCTGGTGATTTTTGGACTATCGTTTTACCTGTTCCTGCATTGGAACCTTTGGTGGCCTCCGGTGCTCCTTTCAGGGGGACTGGCGGTGGTCTATGCCGGGCATATCTTTGCCCACTATTGGACTGAATCCCGGGAAAAGCTTTGGCTGCGGCAGGCCTTTGGCCGATATGTCTCGGATTCCCTGGTTGAGGCCATCATCGCTTCTCCCGAGCGCCTGCAGTTGGGGGGCGAAGAAGTAGAGGTCACCGTCTTGTTCAGCGATCTGGTTAATTTCAGCTCCATGGCCGAAAACATTGCGCCCAAAGAATTGATCCGCTTGCTCAACGAATACTTCTCCACCATGACGGAAATCATCTATGCGCATAAGGGTACCGTGGACAAATTCATCGGAGACGCCATCATGGCCTTTTGGGGCGCACCACTCCCCATAGCCAACCACGCGGTTCTGGCCTGTGAGACGGCCCTGGAAATGCAGGCGGCCTTGCGGCCACTGCAGGAAGGCTGGGAGGCCCAGGGGTTTCCCCGCATGGCGGCCCGTATCGGCTTGCATACCGGTCCAGCCATCGCCGGCAATGTGGGCTCGAAAAAGCGCTTCAATTATACGGTCATGGGAGATACCGTCAATCTGGCCGCCCGGCTTGAACGAGCCAATAAACATTATCGCACGGAAATCATCTTGAGCGAAGCCACCTGCCGACGGCTGGGGAACACCTTCCTGGTTCGGGAATTGGATCTGGTGCAAGTGCACGGGCGGACTCAACCCGAAACCATCTATGAGTTGCTCGGCTCCATGCCCCCAACCGGCCCGCCGGCCTGGTTACAATTATTCGAGGACGGCCGAGCCGCCTACATGGAGGGGAAAATACCTGAGGCCTCCAAACAGTTCTGCGAGATATTGGACCTGTATCTTGACGACCATCCTTCCAAAGTCTTCCTGAAGCGCTGCCAAAAACACCTCAATAAACCTTCGCTCTCAGAATGGCAAGGCGTTTTCGTTTTGGAAGAGAAATAGGGGGAAGGCTTTCCCCTGATTCGCCGGTAAGCCCGGCCATCTTGGTGCGACTTACAGCCCTTTTCCTCTAATCTTGACAGGGCGCCGGTGGGGAAGTTGCGCGGTATTCCTGGATGAGGCGGGTGGGATACTCCTGGGTGAAGCGGGCCGTGAGCCGGTAATGCAGGTTCCAGGCCTCGTCCTTGGAACGGGACAGCACCGCCAGATCCGGATGGGACCAGCGCCGGGGCAGATAGAAAAAATTGACCTCAAAGACCGCGGTCTCAAAGACGTTCTCGTCCTTGCAAATGGTGGACACTACGAACCGCCGCCGGGTGAGGCGATTTTTCACTTTATTGAACAAGCCTTTGGGGGGCATGGGCAAGCATACTCCGGTCGTTCAGGACTCTTGATCCCGGCTCTTGGGCTTTCTCTTGAGGGCCGCTTTTTTCTTTGCCGGGGTCGACGCCGTGGAGCCAGTAACTACCTTGCAGCGCCGCTTGCGGTGGGACCGCCGGGTGA
>JBAVUP010000129.1:0-26145 GCA_049696835.1 Desulfobaccales bacterium | reverse complement strand
GCGTGGAATTACACGCGGTGCAGGAGTATTTTGCCGGACAGGGCTGAACTTTAGGGGGAGGGCCGGGTTTTTGGGGTCTTTGAAGCTGCGGGGAAATTCTGCATAACCGCCAAAAAATATAATGGCCGGGAGGGGGAGCCCGGCCATTTTGGAGAAAGGAGAAATTGGTATTGGGTATTTTCGGGGGTAACCTGCTTTAAGGTAATGCATGATTGATGCCAATTTCTCCCAATAGGCTTAAAGTCAATAGTGACGGGGCTTTGGGAAGATTGGGCCGGAGGGCTCGCCTGGATTCAGTTCAAATTATTGTACGCAACCGGCCCTTTCAGCCCGGATCATTCCAGGCCTTCCCGGGGGAAAACTCCGGGGCTGGCCTGCAAAAGCCATCCGACCAAAAATTTTAACCAGCCCCGAGGGAAGGCCAAAAATCCTCGGCGCCGGGTTAAAAATCCTTATCACCTCCGCCATCGCTTTACTCCGGCGCGGCGAGAACCTGCCCGGCTGCGGCCAGTACCGTCTCCGGGGTCAGCTCATTCAGGCAGCGCGGCTCCGGACAAGAAATGGCGCGGCCCGCGGCGCACGGCGCCTGGGGACAGGGAGCGGTCAGGGTGTGGACTCGCGGCCCCAGGGGCGCCCACACCCGCGGGTCGGTGGGGCCGAACAGGGCCAGAACCTCAGGCGATCTCACGGCCGCGGCCAGATGCGTCGGGCCGCTGTCATTCCCCAGAAACAGGCGGCAGCGGGATAAGACCCGGGCCACCCGGGCCAGGGGGCGGTGGGCCAGGAGCACCTGGCCCTGGGCCTTGGCCAGAGCTTCAAGATACGGCAGCATCGACTCTTCCGCGGGTCCGGCCAGCCACACCACCTTCAGCTTATACTCCCAGGCCAGGGCCCGGCTGACCTCATAATAGTGGGACAGGGGCCAGTTTTTGCAGGGATGCCCGCTCCCCGGAGCCACCGCCAGCCAGGGGCCGGGGCCGCCAAGCTCAGGCAGAGCCTCATGCTGAGGGAGCCCCACCTCCAGGGTGAAAGGCACGGGCTCATAAGAAAGCCCCAACGCCGCCAGGTTTCGGGCCTGGAGGGCCGCCACCGCCTCGACGCCCGTCTCCGGAAACGAGGGCAGCCAGTGTACCGCGGCAATGCCCGCCCGGCGCAGGTGGTTCAGCAGGAGGGGCTGGGGGCGGGGCGCGAACACCAGGGCCAGTTGGAAGGGGGCCAGGCGCTCCTGCAGCTCCCGGGGCAAGGGCGTCTCGGCGAACAGGGGGGCCCACCGGGCCTCGCCGCTGTCCCACACCGAATCCACGGGCAGACTCAGGGATAACAGGCCCCAGCGCTCCGGATGCCCGAAAGCGGTGATCCGGGCCCGGGGATAATGCCGACTGAGGGCCGCCAGGGCCGGACCCGCCAGGAGCAGGTCCCCCAACGCCCCCTGGTGCCAGATGAGCAGGCGCACCACCGCCGCCGGCGGCGGTAAGACGGTTGCAGACATGCAGGATATTATGCGGGGAGGGCCGGGGGAAGTAAATTCCCCCGCCCTCCCCTCAAACTCCCCTCCCAGCCCCCTGTAATACCGTTTTCTGTTTTCGGTTTTCTGTTTTCTGTTAAAAGACGTGGTGCCAGAAAAACATCGGGTCAGCACGTTTTGAATAATAGGAAGAATGGGGACAAACCCCATTTTTTTTATTTTCTCAATTCCTGGGCTGTCAGGTCTGTCATGATCGCTCGCCTGGTCTCATCAGAAAGCTCAACCGCGGCGAAATACCCTTCAGGATAAAGATAATCCTCACCTGATTCGTCGATCACCCTTACATAATGATTTTTTTCCGCCTCTGGGTCGGGAAGCCTAACGTAAAGCTTGCGTTTCTCCAGAGAGGCCGGATAATCATCATTGCGAATGCAGATAACGAATGGCTGTTCCATGCGCTTAACCTATAAATCGCTTAATTTTGAATTCCTTCTTGCCGATACCTGTTGCTTCATACCAATGAAGTTCCACACGCCATTGTGAACCATCCGTTAAGTGAACCGTGGCAATACCTTTGCGTTTGCGCCAGCGCCCCCTGCCATAAACTTTGTTAAGCCTTGAAAGCTCTCGGATACCACGACCCGTGGCAAACGTCTCTATTGAGGTTAGCTCGTCGATAATCTCAAAATGCATACCACCATATTTTCAAACGGTTGGCGTACCTTTGTCAAGGTATTGGTTACCGAAATCTCCTAAACGCCTTCTTCCTACTCTTTGCCCTCCTCCGCCAGGCGCGGGGCGGTGCGGGTGATGAAAACTTTGGGCGTAGCGGCGTCCTCCTCCACCAGGGTCAGGGTATCCTGGAAAAGCTGCCGGTTCAGGTCCCGTTCGGCCCCCTGGCCGGCCAGCAGTTCCATGACGGCCTCGGTGATTTCCGGCTCCGTTTCCAGCTCCGCCAACAACTCCCGGCCCTTGGCCGGCTCCACCCGGTGGAGGAGCACCGCGGCCAGGACCACCTTGGGGTCGCCGCCCTCGGCCTTGACCAGGTCCTGGGCATAGTGCAGGCCCCTTTCCGTCCGTTCCCAGGCCGCCGGGTCGCCCTGCAACTGAGCTTTGACCATCTCCGCGAGCAGCTCCTTGAAGGTCTGGGCCGCTTTCTTGGCCTTCACCAGGTCCGGCACGCACTTCTCGGCGTACTGGCACCACTCGGCGCAGCCCAACTCGATCTTGGGATTGTAGAACATATGTCCGCACCAGGAGCAGCGGCGGCGGGCATCGTCCTTGAAAAACTCGATTTCTGCGCCGCATTTGGGGCATTCCGCCACAAAGATATCGCCGGGCTTCCAAAAGCGGGTATCCTGGCCGGGACATTTCATCTGTTCCATGGCGACCTCATTTCCCCTTGATCTTTTGCTGCTGGACGACCTGGCCGGCGCTCCCCAGGGTGCAGATGGTCACCGGCAGGCTCTTGCCCGAAGCCTCCAGGGCCTGGCGGACAATCTGCACCAACCCGGAGCAACACGGCACTTCCATATTGACGATGGTGATCTCCCGGACGTCGTTTTCCTTCAGGATGGCGGTGAGTTTGGCCGCGTGCTCCGTGACGTCGTCGAATTTGGGGCAGCCGCACACCACCGCCTTGCCTTGCAGGTAGCGGGAGTGGAAGTCCCCGGCGGCAAAAGGGGCGCAGTCGGCCGCCACCAGGAGGTTGGCCCCTTTCAGGAAGGGGGCCTGGGGCGCCACCAGGCGCAGCTTGACGGGCCAGTGGCCCAAGGCCGAAGTTCCCGGAGCAGCGACTTTTTCATAAGCGTCCCGCTGAAACTGCTGCATGCGGCTGCCGGGACACACGAAGGCCTCTCCCCCCGGCTCCGGGGCCGACGCTTCGGTCTGCGACGCCCCGGGGGCCGGGCCCACAAACTCCTCGGCCTCCCGCGCTTCGATGGTCAGGGCTCCCTGGGGACACTCCCCCAGGCAGGCCCCCAGACCGTCACAAAAGCGGTCCGCCAGCAACTGCGCCTTGCCGTCCACGATTTGAATGGCCCCTTCGGCGCACGACGGCACGCACATACCGCAGCCGTCGCACTTGTCCTGATCTATCCGAATGATTTGTCTGGTTCCCATGAGCCGACTTCCTCTATGATCGAGAGTGCCCGATCTTGGTCTGAAGGGTGAGGTCTAACGAACTTGAACCGCATCCTTTGATTATATTGTAATTCTTAAGATTGGCAGCACTATGACCTAAGTCAATTATTGAGGAAAATTTTGGACCGGCAGACCGGCTTCAGGGGCAGGCGCGGGCAGAGGGTCTGGAAGATGGGGGGAAGGGCTCCGGGCGGGCCCTGAACGCCCTTCCCCCGGTGGCGCTACATGTTCAGCTCATCCCGGGTCTTGACCACAGCCGCCGCGGATTTCTGCAGCATGGCCTCTTCGTCTTTGGTCAGTTTCAGGGTCAGGATCCTTTCGATCCCGCCCGCGCCCAGGATCACCGGGACGCCGAGGTACAGGTCGTTCAAGCCGTACTCCCCGGCAAGATAAGCCGACACCGGCACCAGGCGCTTCTGGTCCTTCAGGATGGCCTCGGCCATCTGCACCGCCGCGGCCGCGGGGGCATAGTAAGCCGAACCGGTCTTGAGGAGCGCCACGATTTCGCCCCCACCTTTGCGGGTGCGCTCCACCAGGGCGGCGATGCGCGCCGGGGCCAACAGGTCGGTGAGGGGCACCCCCGAGATATTGGTGGCGCTGACCACGGGGACCATATCGTCGCCGTGGCCCCCCAGGACCATGGCCTGGATCTCCTCCACCGCCACGCCCAATTCCATGGCGATGAAGCAGCGGAAGCGGGCCGTGTCCAGGATGCCCGCCATGCCCATGACCCGTTCCCGGGGCAGGCCGCTCACCTTTTTAGCCACGTAGCACATGGCGTCCAGGGGGTTGGCGACGACGATCAGGAAGGCGCCGGGCGCTTTGGCCATGACTTCCTTGGTCACCGTCCCCACGATGTTTTTATTGGTATTGATCAGATCTTCCCGGCTCATCCCCGGTTTCCGGGGAATGCCGGCGGTGATGATGACGACCTGGGAATCCCTGGTGGCTTCGTAGCTGTTGGCCCCCACCACCTCCACGTTGAAGCCGAAGATCGGCCGGGCCTGCATCAAATCCAGGGCCTTGCCCTGGGGCATGCCTTCCACCACATCCACCAACACCACATCGCCCAACTCCCGGGCGGCAGCCCAATGAGCACACGTAGCCCCCACATTGCCCGCCCCTACCACCGCAATCTTCGGGCGACCCATAACCTACCTCCTCATGAAATGTTATTGGGGAAAGGGAACCGAGGGTATTGCTTCGTAAAGAACTTGATATTAAAACCGGCCAACAAGTATGGCCTGAGAGGCTTAAGTCCCCCTTTGAAAAAGGGGGATTTAGGGGGATTTAAAACGGTTTTCCATGAAATCCCCCCTGACCCCCACCCTTTAAAAAGGGGGGAAAATAATCAGCCTCTCGATGTCAGGTTATTTATGAAACACACCACGATACAGTCCCGGCCTCCCCGCGCAGACGATTTGTCAACCTGTTTTTATTAACCCGTTTACGATTATCCTGCAACGAAAAACTTGGTCTGACGTTGACAGCCTCCGGGCGGCACCCTATAATCCCTTACCGGGTAATGTTTATGGGTTTTTCGGTCTATCTGCGGGCGGTGCGGCTGCCCTTCCTCACCGGCTCTCTCTTTCCGGTAGCCGTGGCGACGGCCCTGGCGTATCTCACCGACCATTCCTGGAACTGCCGCTTTTTTCTCCTCACCGCCCTGGGGGTGGCCGCGTTGCAGCTGGGCGCCAACCTGATCAACGATTACTACGACTCCTTCGGCAGCGACCCCTTGAACCTCCATGCCACCCCGTTTTCCGGCGGCAGCCGGGTGATCCAGAACCGGGAGATGAGCCCGGGGCAGGTCCGGGCCCTGGCCTACCTGTTTTTGGCCCTGGGCGTGACGTGCGGCCTCAGCCTGATCTATCTGGGCCGTCCCTGGGTCGCCCTGGTGGGATTGCTGGGTTTGGCCGCGGCCTTGGGCTATTCCGTCTCACCGCTGCAGCTCATGAGCGGCGGCCTGGGGGAACTCCTCATTTTCCTGGCCTTCGGCCCCCTCCTCACCTGGGGAGCCTACTACGTCCAGACGGGCAGACTCAGCCTCGTGGGCGCGATGGCAAGTCTGCCCCTGGCCTTTCTGATCACCGCCATCATCTGGATCAATGAGTTCCCCGATTTGGAAGCGGATATGGCCGCGGCCAAACGCCATCTGGTGGCCCGCCTGGGCCTGCAGTGGTCCCGACGCGTCTACGCCGGCTTGATGCTGGCCCCCTTTGCCAGCCTGTTTGTCCTGATCGAACTGTTTCGCCTGCCCGATCTCCTGGCGGCCGGCTTGGCCCCGCTGCCCCTGGCGGTCCGGGCCGTGCGCCTGGCCTGGCGCACCCCGCCCACCGACCCCGAATTCGTCACGGCCCAGGCCCTGACCATCCAGACCCACTTCTTCACGGGCCTGACCCTCACCCTGGCCTTGCTGTACGCGGCCTGGTGGCGGTGAGGTGGATTTAATGCAGGTTTTTCAGGGAGGGAGCTAGGGGCCGACGGCCACTTACAATCCCTCCCTGAAACCCTCCCCCAACCCCCATAAGAAGGGTTGGAAGGGGGATGGGAGGGCTCATCTGGCGCCAAGCTCCGCTTGGCAGCAATGTAGGGTGCGTTCCACGCACCTTCAATGGTTGGCGGGCTGAAACAAATATGGTGCGTGGAACGCACCCTACGAATTGGCAGACCGTGCGCCTACCTTTCCCTCGTTCCCAAGTTGTACTTGGGAACGCATTTTGGCCCAAGCTTTGCTTGGGCGACCCCGACGCTGAAAAACCAGGAAGATTAATTCATCAGTTTCTGCAAAGCTGAGCTTTGCGCCAATTTGGGTTCCCAAGCCCAGCTTGGGAACCAGCACATAAGGCTTGGTGGGCCGTGCCCACCCTACAAAGTCTTTGTTACCCGGCTTTTTTTAGCTGAAAGCTGATAGCTGACAGCTATTTTCAATTGAACTGAGGCAAAATATGGAGAGCCAAATGACCCCACCCGTCTTAATCGAAGTCACCCGGGGTGCCCGGGTGGAGAGCTGTCACCGCGGCCAGATCGTGGTGGTGGACGCGCAGGGCAACCTGCGTCACCATCTCGGCGACCCCGAGGTCCAGGTGTGCATGCGCTCCCTGGCCAAGCCCTTTCAGGCCCTGCCGGTATTGACCACCGGGGCGGCGGACGCCTTTGGGTTCGGGCCGGCAGAAATGGCCCTGTTTTCCGGGTCTTTGAGCGGCCAGGATTTTCAGGTGGAACTGGTGACCCGGGTGCTGGAACGCCTGAAGCTCACCCCGGAGATCCTGCAATGCGGCGCGCATGCGCCGCTGCACCGCCCCTCCGCCCAGGCCCTGGCCAAGGCGGGCTTGAAACCCACCCCCCTGCACCACACCTGCGCCGGCAAACACGCGGCCATGCTGACCCTGTGCGTTCACCACGGCTGCCCCCTGGATAACTACCTGGACCCGGCCCATCCGGTGCAGCAACTCATCTTGGGCGCCGTGGCCCGGATGGTGGGAGTGCCGCCGCCGCAAATCACCGTGGCCATCGACGGCTGCGGCGCCCCGGTTTTCTACGTGCCTTTGAAAAACATCGCCCTGGGATATGCCCGCCTGGCGGGGGCCAAACCGGAGTCGCCCGCGGGTATCCTCATGGCCGCCATCCTGGCCCATCCCCGCCACATCGCCGGGGACGGCCGCCTGGAGACCACCGCCATGGAGGCTTTGCCGGGCCGGCTCTTTGCCAAGTCCGGCTCCGAGGGGGGCTACGGCCTGAGCCTGATCGCCGGCGGTCTTGGAGTGGCCTTCAAGATCGAGGACGGCGCCATGCGGGCCATGAACCCCACCGCGGTGGCCATTCTGGAGCAACTGGGAGTGCTTACCCCGGCAGCCGCAGAAGCCCTGGCCGCTTTCCGGGAGCCAGCCATCCTCAACCACCGCAGAGAGGAAGTGGGCCGGATCAGGCCGGTTTTTCAGCTCCCGCAGTAACGCCGGACCCTGATACGCTCATTTTTTATGAGTTGGGCAAAACCCGGGGGCCAGGCCTTCGGTCCCGTCTCCTCATAAAAGCCCTTGAATCTCTGCCCAATCGTGTTAATATTTCAATGATATGGGCAACCATGGATCATCGATGCCTGGAGTTCGGCCGGCATGAAAGTGTTGTGGGCCCCGTGGCGCATGGAATACATCCTGGGCGAGGATAAGGCCCCGGGCTGTATCTTCTGCCCCGCCCCCGGGGAAAACCTGCCGGAGCGGCTGGTGTTATTCAGCGGCAGCCTCACCCGGATCATGATGAACAAGTATCCTTATATCAACGGTCACTTGCTGGTCTCCCCCATCCGCCATGTTCCGGGGTTGGAGGACCTGACCCCGGCCGAGATGCTGGATCTCCTCGTCAAGGTCCGGGAGTCCCTCGCCATCCTGGGCCGGGTCATGCACCCCGACGGCTTTAACGTGGGCCTCAACCTGGGAGTGGTCGCCGGGGCCGGGGTAGAAAGCCACCTCCATTTTCATATCGTCCCCCGGTGGAACGGCGACACCAATTTCATCCCGGTGTTTGCCGATGTCCGGGTGATCCCGGAACACTTCCGTCAGACTTATGAACGCCTGGCGCCTCATTTCCAGGCCCTGCCCGATGAGGATCAAACATGCGTTTCGTTAAAGTAATCATTTCCACCATTATCGTCCTCCTGGGTATCGTCTTCATCATCGAAAATCTCGAGACGCTGAAGCAGGCGGTGCGCATCCAGCTGGACCTCTACTTTGCCACCTTCCAGAGCCCCGACATCCATCTCTGGGTAATCATCCTGTTCTGCTTCTTTCTGGGGGTCTTCACCACTTCCCTCTACGGCATCTACGAGCTCTTCAAGCAGCGTCAGACCATTCGCCAACTTCGGCATAACCTGGAAATTCTGGCCAGGGAACTGAAACAGGCCAGCGCCGCCGCCGAGGTGTCGATGGCGACCCCCCCCACTGCGGCGGCCCCAGCCCCGTCGTCCGAATAACCCGGGGACCCCCGGTTTTCCGGGAGGGCGGGCGCCCGGCGTGCGGTTCCGGGCCTTGCCTTCCTGCCAATTCATTAATTGTCGCCATGACCGGCCCTCCGTCCGATAAAATCACTCCCATGCTCAGGCAGTACCTGGACCTGAAGAACCGGTACGCCGACGCCCTGGTGCTGTTCCAGATGGGGGATTTCTACGAGACCTTCTTCGGCGACGCCGAGGCGGCAGCCCAGGCCCTGAATATCACCCTGACCTCCCGCTCCCGCCAGGGAGACGAACGCATTCCCATGGCGGGCTTTCCCATCCACGCCGCCGGCAGCTACATCCCGCGTCTCTTGGAGCAGGGCTTCAAGGTGGTGGTCTGCGATCAGACGGAGGACCCGGCCCAGGCCAAGGGCCTGGTGCGCCGGGAAGTAACCCGCATCCTCACCCGGGGGACCGTGGTGGACCCCGCCGCCCTGGACGCCCGCACCGACAACTACCTGGCCGCGGTAACCTTCAAGGGACCCGCATGGGGTTTGGCTTTCCTGGAGCTCTCCACCGGAGAATTCCGCCTCACCGAGGGCGAGGGCCATGATGCCCTGGCCGATGAACTGTGGCGGCTGAAACCCGCGGAGCTGGTGGTGCCGGATAACCTGGACCCCGCGGTCCTGGCCCCGGCCCTGGTCCCCTTCGACACCCCGCCCACCCGGCGGCCGGTGTCGTCCTATGCCTTCGACCCCGAAGCGGCCCGGCAAGAGCTGGGGCGCACCCTGGGCACCCTGTTCCTGGACGGCTTCGGGCTGGACGCCGCCCATCTGGGAGTAGCCGCGGCCGGGGCCATCCTTAGGTATCTGAAGGATTCCCACACCCCCGATCTCCCTCACCTGGACCGATTGCTGGCCTATAGCCGGGATGACTTTCTGGGTCTGGACGAAGCCACCTTGCGGCACCTGGAGATCTTCGAGACCTGGCGCACCCGGGCCCGCCAGGGATCGCTCCTGGAGGCCCTGGACTATACCGTCACCCCCATGGGCGCCCGGCGCCTGAGCCGGTGGCTGCGCTATCCCCTCAAGGACCTGGCCCGGATTGACGCCCGCCTGGACGCGGTGGCGTTTTTCAAAGATGACGGGCTCTTGCGCCAGCGCTGGCGTCAGACCTTGAAAGGTCTGGGGGACCTGGAGCGCCTCACCGCCCGGGTAGCCCTGGAACAGGCCACCCCCCGGGAGGTGGGGGCCGTGAAAGAGGCCCTGGCCCGGGTGCCCCTCCTGCAAGCCTTGCTGCCCGGAGACTTGCCGCCCCTGGTGCAGGAGGTGGCGGCCGACCTGGACGGGCTGCCGGAATTACAAGACCTCATCGGCCGGGCCCTGGTGGACGATCCCCCGGCCACCCTGGCGGCCGGCGGCGTCATCCGGGAAGGGTACGACCCCGAGCTCGACGAACTCATCATCCTCAGCCGGGAAGGCAAAGACTGGATCGCCCGCCTGGAGGGGCAGGAGCGGGCCAGAACCGGCATCAACTCCCTGAAGGTGCGCTACAATAAGGTCTTCGGCTACTACCTGGAGGTGTCCCGCCCCAATCTGCACCTGGTGCCCCCGGACTACATCCGCAAGCAGACCCTGGTGAACGCCGAGCGCTTCATCACCGCGGACTTAAAGGAGTACGAATCCCGGGTGCTGGGAGCCGAAGAGGCCCGCCTTCAGCGCGAAACCGAGCTGTTCACGGAGCTGCGCCGGCGCCTGGGACAGGCGGCCCCCCGCCTCAAGCAGGTGGCCCGGGCCCTGGGGTTGCTGGACGTCATGGCCGCCCTGGCCGAACTGGCCGCGGTCCATCAGTATCACCGGCCCCGGGTGGTGGCCGAACCCACGCTCATGATCCGCCAGGGCCGCCACCCGGTCATCGAACGGGTTCTGCCCCCCGGCACCTTTGTCCCCAACGATATCGCCATGGACGCGGACGCCCAGGTGCTCATCGTCACCGGGCCCAACATGAGCGGCAAGTCCACCATCCTGCGCCAGGTGGCGCTGATCACGCTCCTGGCCCACCTGGGCAGCTTCGTGCCCGCGGCCGAAGCGGTGATCGGGCTCACCGACCGCATCTTTACCCGGGTGGGGGCGGTGGACGATATCGGCCGGGGCCAAAGCACCTTCCTGGTGGAAATGCACGAAACCGCCCGCATCCTGCACCAGGCCACCCCCCGGAGCCTGGTGATCTTAGATGAGATCGGCCGCGGCACGTCCACCTTTGACGGCCTGGCCCTGGCCTGGGCGGTGGCGGAAAACCTCCACGACCTGGGCGGCGCGGGGGTCAAGACCCTGTTTGCCACCCATTACCAGGAACTGACGGAATTGAGCCGCCTCAAACCCCGGGTGCGCAACTTCCAGGTGCTGGTGACCGAAGCCGCGGGGAATATCGTCTTTCTCCACCGGCTGGCCCCTGGGGCCGCCCCCCAGAGCTACGGCATCCAGGTGGCCAAACTGGCCGGCGTCCCCCAAGAAGTCATCGCCCGGGCCCAGGAAGTCCTGGAGAACCTCGAGGCCGGCAGCCTGGACCCCATGGGCCTGCCCCGCCTGGCCCGCTCCCGGCGGCGCCAGCCCAAGGAAACGCCCCAACCCACCCTGTTCGGCCCGCCTTCGGAAGAGTCGCAATAAAAAATCGGTTAGAGAAGAAGCCTCCAGCCATCCCGCTAACTGCGGAAAAAGCCTCCAATTATCGTGATAATTCGTCGGAAGGGACCAAATATCGACTTGTATTCAGTGGTAATGATTACAAGCCATTTCAAAACCCCATTTTCCCCTGTCATGTCATTCTGAGCGAAGCGAAGAATCTCGTATTTTTAATACCTTGAGATCCTTCACGACGTTCAGGAGGACATAAAAAGAGGCTTTGAAATGGCTTGGAGGATTTGAGCTGACCACCCGCAAACTTAGAAAAGATCAGATTTGGAATTAACGGCTAAAATTTACCTGTCGGCGGAGGTGCGAGATGTATATATGATAAACTATATCAAATACTTAACGCTTTAGTTTAAACCGCGCCTTGATAGCAGAACTCTTCTATTCATCCCTCCCCATACAAGATGGAACCGGAACAGAAGTAAGATTGCGATTCTTTAGCCCGAGCTCCATATCGCGCCGCCTTGAAGGTTTCAATCTTGGAATTCTCTTCTTTTAGGACCTTATAAAAAGTTAGGTTAAGCTTCGTGGACTCTTCCACCAGCTATATAATAAAATAATATATTTTGTATTTAATATGGACAATATTATGTTTTTTGGACAACTTTTTTCTCATCTATTTATATAAGTATGCGATATATCAATATTATTCTATGGCTTAGTTTTTGCAAAATATATTTCCATATGGGTGTTTAATTTTTAAAAGGCAAGCCCCCGCGAGAAGAGGACGGTAAGCCACAAGTCTCTCCGGTCTGTTTGCCGATATGAAGCGCCAGAGCGTCGGGAGATTAACATTCGAGTTTCTGGATGCAGCAGGGAGTGGGTGAAGGATGATGGCCCACAGGGTGGTAATCCAGACCAGCCATCCGCATTGGTGACAATTTTACCGGTTTAATTGCTGACCAAATTACCAAATATTCCAAAAGGGAGAAGAAAAATGAAAAAAGTGTTACTTCTGGTTGTGTGTATGCTGGTGGTGCCCTCTCTGGTGTTGGCGGCCTGTCCGAAGTACGAGCTGGGCTTCAAAGGCGATGCCAAGGCCTGCATCTTCGGCATTACTTTCCCCATAGTGGGGGCCTCGGTCGTACTCACCACCCCGCAAAACCCGGCAATTTCGAAACTCACTGACGCCGCCGGCACCTATGTGGTCAAGGAAAAGGTCAACAATTGCACGATGCCTATAGGGTTCTACAGCCAGAAATGGTCGGTGACGGTTGATGCCACCGCCGTGATCGGGAAAGTGGCGACGGGGGTTAACACTTGCGACGCGTCAGCTGATTTCATCTGCTGCTGCGAGCAGTGCGTCCAATCGATCATCAAGAATTGTAAGCTCCTGTACAAGTTCTGCTGCTAGATAATCCCTAACGGCAAAGCTTGACCTTTACCAGGAATCAAGGGGGCCCTTGCAACTGGTGGTGCAAGCCCCCTGGGGAGAAGAGACTTCACGATTCTGAGGGTGGATTCGGTTATTCGGTTAACCGAAGCAGAAGGGGGAGGACTATGAAAAAATTGGGATTATCATAGGGTTGGCCTGCATTAACTTCAAGCACTGCAAGGGATGGGGCCTTTTTGTGGCCTAATGAGAATTATTATTCACTTGCCAATATCAGTAAATTATTAATGATGCCAAGTAGTTGATGATATGATCTGTATAGCGATATGGGTTCTGGGTGGGGGGGGCCGGGTTTCCTTGGTCACCGGCGCCAGGCCAGGAACCGGGTGAATAACTTTTTAACGAAGGGCGTCAGCCGGGTGCGGTTATAGAGGTCCCCGGTCTGGCGGATGGCATTCCGCCTGCAGTCGGTCGCCGATTTCCCGGCTGGTTTAACCGGGCACGGTGCAGCCCGAGCCTGGCCATGCCATATATCGAGGTGCGCTTAAAAGGCTATTTTATGTAGCCGCAGGCTTTAGCCTGCGCCCGAACAGGCTGGAAAGCCTGTGCCATCCTTTGACCGCAATCTGGTATTACAGGCACCCCTCCCCCGACTTTTTGTGAGAGCATCCTCCGGCCACGCCGCTCCGCCGGCCTTTGAGGGCCGAGAGATCGCCACCCCCATAGATGGCCTTCAGGGCCATGTCGATGAAGCCGTTCATCACCACCGGCTCCACCCCCGCCTCACTCAGGATGGCCTGGGGCGTGTCCCCCATGGCACTTACCAGGATCGCCCGGCAGTCCTGCAAGGTTTCCGCCATGGCCCACCACCGGTCCGCCCCGCCGCCGGGCCGGGGGGCCGGGCGCTCCTCCATCATCTCAAAGCCGCCGTCTTGAGGCCTCCAGATCTGGAAAGAGGCTGCTTCGCCCAGATGTAAATTTACCAGCACTCCCTCCTGGGTGGCCACAGCCACATAGGGCCGTTCCGCGGCCGCCGGAACCTGGCTGGCGCACGCCGACAGGCAGCCCCGAAATTCATCGGTGCGGTCGGCGTCAAGCAACCCCACGGCGTCGGCCCGGCACCGGGTGCAGTGGTGCATCTGGGGTATAATCTCCTCCGCCTCCCGGCGGATTCCGGTCATCTGCTCCGGGAGCGGTTCCGGCAGGTGGCCGAAGGGCGTATCCGTGGTGGGGAACACCGGCATGCAGTTGAGGATGTCCACGCCCAATTCCGCCATCCGAGTGGCCACCTCTTGCACGTGGTGGTCGTTGATCCCGGGAATGATGATGGTGTTAATCTTGACCGTAACCCCCCGGGCCTTGAGGCCGCGGATTGACTCCAACTGCCGCTCCAGCAAGACTTCCGCCGCCTTCCGGCCCCGATGGATCACCTTGCCGTCCCGCACCCAACTGTAAATCCGGCTGCCGATCTCCGGGTCCACCGCGTTCACCGTCAGGGTCACATGGGAGACTTTCAGCGCGGCCAGTTCGTCCAGATACGGCGGTAGCCCCAGGCCGTTGGTAGCCAGGCACAGCAGCATGTCCGGAAACTGTTCCCGGATCAGACGTACCGTTTCCAGGGTCTCGGCGGCATTGGCGAAGGGGTCGCCCGGGCCGGCGATGCCCGCCACGGTGATGCGGGGCTCCTTCTCCAAGACCTTGGCCAGGTAGGCGATGGCCTGCTTGGGCTTGAGCACCGCGCTGGTGACTCCGGGGCGGCTCTCATTGACGCAATCGTATTTCCGGTTACAGTAGTTGCACATGATGTTGCACTTGGGCGCCACCGGCAGATGCACCCGGCCGCAGTCGCCCTTCACCGCCACGTTGAAACATGGATGTCGCTCGGTATTTAACATGACCGTAATTCCTGTATTAAGAGCTCCGAGTTCGGGCTGGCAAGGGTACCCCCTGCCCTCTCGAAACGTTGTGGTGACTTCTCACATATAGCCGTAGCCCACCGGGCTGGTCTCCTGCTTGCGTTCGATCATGGCGTTGACGATGCGGTCCAGGAGGTTTTGGG
Organism: Desulfobaccales bacterium; assembly: GCA_049696835.1. Classification (GTDB taxonomy): domain Bacteria; phylum Desulfobacterota; class Desulfobaccia; order Desulfobaccales; family 0-14-0-80-60-11; genus 0-14-0-80-60-11. Next base: position 11,526 of record JBAVUP010000129.1, on the reverse strand, counting down.
CGCCCCGGTAACCCAGGTGTAGCATCCGGGGGCCCCCGAAACGGTCATGGATGGGGAAACCCACCCGCACCAGGGGAGCCTGCCAACGCTTGGCCAGATGGTAGCCCTTGCTATGGCCGACGAGCAGATCGGGCTTCAGGGCCTCGGCCTCCGCGGCGATCTCATAGAAGTCCATGCCTTCCCGCACGAGCGGCGGCTCCGGCAGGAGATCCCCGGTGACGTCGGCTACCGCTTGCGCCAGACGGCCGCTGCGCCCACCCGAGGCCACGAGCACCGGCCTGACGCCGATTTCCGCCAGGAAGGAGACCAGCCCCACCACCAGGTCTTCTTCGCCATAGACCACGGCCCGCTTGTTGAAGATGTACTTGTGGCCGTCCACATAGGCATCAATGAGGCGGCCCCGCTCCTGGGCGTGTCTTTGGGGAGAGGTGCACCCGGCCAATTTTGCCAGCGCCTGGAAAAACTCGTCCGTCTCCCTGAGGCCGATGGGCAGTCCCAAGGAGCGGCACGGCACCTGAAAACGCTCCTCCAGGAGGCGCCCGGCGGTCTCCTCTGAGAACAGGGTGCGCCCGAACTCCAGGGTGGCCCGGGAAGACCCCATGGCTTTGATGGCGTTAAGAGGCGTGCCGCCGGCGGGAATCTTGTCATAATCCAGTTGGGCCGGCCCGTCCAGGGTCTCGGAGATATCCGGCAGGATAATCCCGGGCATCCCGAAATCCGCCAGGATTTCTTTCAAGTAGCGGATATCCGCCGGCGAGACCAAGCCCGGCAGGAGATTTATGGCCTCCGAAGCCTCACCGCCCTGGGCCAGTTGCGCCACCACCGCCTTGACCGCGGCGTGAAAGCCTTCCATGTGGGTGCCGCTGTAACTGGGGGTGGAGACGGTAACGATCTCCGGCGCGCCCGGTCCCTCCAACTCCCGGCGAAATTCCCGGACCAGTCCGGGGAGGTCGTCGCCGATGGTCTCGGTGAGACAGGTGGAAGCCACCCCGATGAGGCCGGCGCCGTACTTGGTCATGACGTTTTTGAGGCCCTGCTTGAGGTTGGGGCCGCCGCCATAGACCGCGTGCTTCTCCCCCAGAGACGAAGAGGCGATGTCCATAGGTTCCCGAAAATGGCTGATGACGTAGCGCCGCATATAGGTGGCGCACCCCTGCGAGCCGTGCAGAAAGGGCACCGCGCTTTCAATCCCCCGGAATGCCAGGCAGGCTCCCAAAGGCTTGCACAGCTTGCAGGCATTGGTGGTGGAGACGTATGACGTATTTTGATTTTTGCCGCTATTCATAACGTACCTCTTTAGGGGTCAGGGGCCAGGGTTCAGGGGTTAGGAAGGTTAGTAATCTGGCCCCTGATCCCTGACCCCTGGTCCCTTTACGCCTTGGCTCGGCGAGGAACAAATCTCCACACCGGGCTCATCACGGTGTTATAGACCTCCTGGGCAAAATTGAGCATGCCCACAAAGCCTTCCAGGGCATCCTTGCGTTCGTGGTTGTGGTCGCAGAAGCCCACCCCCAGCTTGTAGGCGATGGGGCGTTCTTTGACCCCGCCCACGAAGATGTCCACGTCCTGTTCCTTGAGAAAGCTGGACAACTCCAGGGGGTTGGAATCATCGACGATGATGGTGCCGTCGTCGGTGATATCGTGCAACTCCTGGTAGTCTTCCTGAGTGCCGGTCTGGGAGCCCACCAGGACCACCTGCATGCCCAGGAGGCGGAAGGCCTTGACCAGCGAGAAGGCCTTGAAGGCCCCGCCCACATAGATGGCGGCCTTTTTGCCGAACAGGGCCTGCTGAAATTCCCTCAGTTTGGGGTAGAGGAGAGACAACTCCTCCCGGACCAGCTCCCGGGTGCGTTCCATCATCTCGGGATCATTGAAAAACCGGGCCACGGCGTAGAGGGACTCGGCCATATCCTCCACCCCGAAGTAGGATACCCGCAGCCATGAGGTGCCATACTTTTCTTCCATCATCTTCGCCAAGTCCATGGTGGCCCCGGAGCACTGCACCACATTCAGGGCGGCGCCGTGGGCCCGGCGGATATCGTCCACCCGGCCGTCCCCGGTGATATTGGCCACCACTTCGATGCCCATGCGCTTAAAGTAGTCACGGATGATCCAGATCTCGCCGGCAAGATTGAAGTCGCCCAGGATATTGAGGCTCTGGTCACTGATGCCGGCGGTGTCGCCGGTGCCGACGAGCCGGAACATGGCCTGGCAGGCGGCGTTATAACCGGCCCGCTTGTTGCCCTTGAAGCCTTCGGACATGACCGGCAGGACCGGAATGCCGGTCTCGTCGCTCACCTTCTTACACACGGCCTCCAGGTCGTCGCCGATGATCCCCACGATACAAGTGGAATAGACAAACGCGGCCTTGGGGTGGTGCCGCTCGATGAGTTCGGTCAGGGCCCGGTAGAGCTTGGTCTCAGCCCCGAAGATCACGTCCATCTCCTGGAGGTCGGTGGAGAAGCTCAAGCGGTGCAGTTCCGGGCCCGACGACAGGGCGCCCCGGATGTCCCAGGTGTAGGCGGCGCAGCCGATGGGGCCGTGCACCAGGTGCAGGGCGTCGGCAATGGGATAGAGCACCACCCGGGAGCCGCAGAAGACGCAGGCCCGCTGGCTCACGGCCCCGGCCAGGGAGTCTTTATTGCACTCCAGGGCAAAAGGGGCTTCGCCCTTGCGGTGGATCTGGCCGGCACGTTCGCTGAAAACGGGTTCGCTCATGGTTTTTATCCTCACATTGGCCCTCTGCCCTTTAGGAAGAGGGGATTGGTCCTGAAATCCACCCGGGGGCGACCCACCGGGTCGCCTCTACGGAATTAACCCGCCAGATAGTCCTTAGCCGGGCCGCCGTTTTCCAGGGCGTCCAGGATGGCGTCGATGGCCTCTTCGCCTTCCACCCCCTGGTACCAATAACCTTCGGGGTAAACCACCACCACTGGGCCGTTGTCGCAAAGCTTCAAGCAGCCGGTGGTGGAGACCATGACGGAGTCGAGGCCCCGGTCGGCCAGTTCCGATTCCAGGTAACCCAGCAGCTCGGGGGCGTTTTTCTTGATGCACTTGCCTTTGGGCTCCAGGCCCCGGAAACTCATACACACGAAGATATGATGTTCAGGTTTTTCCATGATAATTGTCCTTTCTTGGTAGCCGCAGGCTTTAGCCTGCGTCCTCTGTCTTTACAACCTGGTTCCAAGTTCAACTTGGGGACGATGAAACCTCGGTCTTTTACTGCTCACTGCTCACTGCTTACTGCTCACTCATCACATCACTAACTCGAAGCTCTCTTCCCGGGCATCCCGGTCCTGGCGGTCCAGCAGGGCGTCCAGGATCTTTTCCAGGAGACGCAACCCGCCCCGGTAGCCCACAGTGGGGAAGTAGCTGTGGCCGACCCGGTCCAGAATGGGGAAGCCGAAGCGCACCAAGGGAATGTCTTCATCCCGGGCGATATACTTCATATAGGTGTTGCCCATCAGCAGGTCCACCGGGTCGTTTCTGATCCACTGGTGCAGCAGAAACATGTCGCCGGCGCTCTTGACGTTCACCGGGTGCGGCACATCCTTGGTGATCTCCTTGATCTTGGCTTCAAACTTCTTCCCCGGCGTGCCGGTGACGATATGCATGGGCCACATGTCGATGTCCACCAGAAACTGGGTCAGAGATACCAGTTGATCGGGGTCCCCGGCCAAGGCCACTTTGCGGCCAAAAAAGTACTGTTGCATGTCGGTGATGACGTCCAGGAGCTGGCCCCGTTCGATATTGATAGAGTCGGGCACGGTTACCCCGGCGATCCTTCTTAAAGTGTCGATGAAGGTATCAGTGGCCGTCAGCCCGATGGGCAGGTTCAGAATTTCGCAGGGCACCTTGCACTTGGTGTCCAGGGCCCGGGCCGCCAGCCCGGAGGCCAGGGGGCCTAAAGCCACCGTCCCCATACTGCTGCCGGCCTCGATCAACTCCCGAATCGTGACGCCCCCGGCGGGAAACATATGATACTTGCCGGTTTGAGGACCGTTCATAACTTTGGAGGTGTCGGGGAACATGATGATGGACACACCCAGTTCCACGGCAAGGCGTTTGATCTCTTCCATGTCGCACGGTTCCACGTACCCGGGGATAATATTGATCCGGTTTTCCCTGTGGCCGCCCACCTGGGCGAAGTAGTCCACCATACCCTTGACCATGTTGGCAAAACCGGTGACATGCGACCCCACGTAGCTGGGAGTATTGGCATGAATGACGTATTTCCCCGGCGGGATCTTGCCCTCATCCCTGGCCTTGGCGATGATCTGGGGGATGTCGTCCCCGATGGTTTCCGACAGGCAGGTGGTATGGACCGCGATGACATCCGGCTCATAAACCGTGAAAATATTGTTAATGGCCTGGAGGAGGTTGGCCTGCCCCCCGAACACGGAGGCGCCCTCGGTGAAGGCAGACGTCGCCGCCACCGCCGGCTCCTTGTAGTGCCGGGTCAGGGTGCTGCGGTGGTAGGCGTAGCACCCCTGGGAGCCGTGGCTGTGGGGCAGGCAACTATGGATGCCTAAAGCCGCGTACATGGCCCCGATGGGCTGGCAGGTCTTGGCCGGGTTAATGGTCAAGGCCGAGCGTTCCGTAATTTCATTAGGTGTATGTCTTAGTAACATGTCTTTATCCTCTTTGCGCCTTTGCGACTTTGCGTGAGTATTTTCCTCTCGCCAAGACGCTAAGGCGCCAAGGCCGGTTGATTAAGTGTTCAGCAGGGAATACTTCGTCCGCAACCGGTTTATTCCCACGCATACTTGGCAGCCAGTTCGGGATTCTCCTGCCAGGGCGCCTTCATGTACTTCCACACCTTGCTGTTGACCATGCGGTCGATCTCCCGATAGAAGTTGATGGCGCCTTGAAAGCCGGCATACGGTCCGCTGTAGTCGTAGCTGTGGAGTTGTTTCATGGGCACGCCGCTCTTTTGAATGATGTACTTTTCCTTGATCCCGGCGCCGATGATATCCGGCCGGTAGAGTTCGATGAGCCGCTCGGTTTCGAACTGGCTGATATCGTCAATAACCAGGGCGCCGCTTTGCATCTCCGCCATCATGCCCTCGTACTCACTGAGCTTGATGCCGGCCTTCTCCAGCCGGGTGATGTCCTCCTCGCTCAACCTGGGGTGGAAGCGATTCGGGTCCGGTTCCACGTGCAATTCTTCAATATTGCGGCTGTCCGCGTCCACCTTGAGGCCGGGCAAAACCCGCCGGCCTTCGTAGTCGTCCCGGTGGGCGAACTCATAGCCCGCGGCGATGGTCTCCATGCCGATTTCCCGGAAGAGTTCCTGGTAATGATGGGCCCGGGAGCCACCCACAAAGAGCATGGCTCGTTTGCCCTCGCACCTGGCCTTGGCTTTTTCCCGCGCGGCCGTAACCTCAGGCATCTCCCGGGCGATGACCGCCTCGACCTTCTCCGTCAATTCGGGGTCGTCAAAATAACTGGCGATCTTCCTCAGGGACTTGGCTGTGGCCTCGGCCCCGATAAAATTGACCTTGATCCAGGGGATGCCGAATTTCGTTTCCATCATTTCCGCCACATAGTTAATGGAGCGGTGGCACATGATGAGATTCAGGTCCGCGGTGTGGGAGTTGGCAAAATAATCGTAGCTGGAGTTGCCGCTGAAGGTGGAAATCAACGTGATGCCGCAGTCCTCGATGAGGCGCTCGAGCTCGAAGGCATCGCCGCCGATGTTATATTCCCCCAACAGGTTGATTTTGAACTTGCCTTCCCTTACCACGTCGTCCAGACCCACCACGTGTTTGAAAATGCCGTTGTTGGCGATGTGGTGGCCCGCAGACTGACTCACCCCTTTGTAGCCCTCGCAACTGAAGCCGAAGACGTTGCAATCCCCAAATTTTTCCTTCATCTCTCGGGCCACGGCGTGCACGTCGTCACCGATGAGGCCCACGGGGCAGGTAGAGAAGATGCCGATGGCCTTGGGTTTGAAAAGGTCATAGGCCTCTTGCACCGCCTGCTTCAGTTTCTTCTCGCCGCCGAAGACGATCTGCTCTTCCTGCATATCCGTGGAAAAGCAATATGTCATGAAGTTATGGTCTTTCGGGTCCTTGGGCTTGGTCTGGTTCCGGCGGGTCAGCCAGGAATAGAAGCCGCAGCCGATGGGGCCATGGGTGATGTTGACGATATCCCGGGTGGGGCCTAAGACTACACCTTTGCAGCCGGCGTAGGTGCAACCCCTCTGGGAGATGATACCGGGGATGGTCCTGACGTTGGAGGCGATCTCCGGCACACAACTATCCGGGTCTACTTCATTGACCACGATCTGCTTGGCGCGCTTGCGGGCGACTTTGGTGGGATATTTGCTGAGCAACTCTTTTTTGACTTCCTCAGCATTGATATCCAGCCCCACGGCGCCCAAGGTATTTTTTGGTAATGAGGTCATGTTCCTATCTCCGTGTAAGGTATTCTCTTTGCGTCTTTGCGCCTTGGCGTGAGAAATTAGTCACGCAAAGACGCCAAGGGATTATCGCGTGGTTAGACTTCGTCCAAGACCTGGTCGCCGGATTCCCCGGTGCGCACCCGGACGGAATCCACCATGGGCATGACGAAGATCTTGCCGTCCCCGGATTTGCCGGTGCGGTTCACCGCGATGATGGTCTTTACCGTCTTTGGCACCAGCCGGTCCGGCACCGCGATGAAGAAGATGCGCTTGGGAATCAGGCGCTGGCTCTGGCCCAACTGTGCCACGGCCTCCTCGTAGCCTTTTTCCGCGCCTTCCAGCAGGGTCAGGTCCACCAGACCCTTGCCCCGGCCAAGCGCGTCCCGGGCGGTGATGGAGGAGATGCCCGCCTCCGCCAGGGCGGCCTTGGTCTTATTCATCATATTGATGCGCACGATGGCCATAATCTCTTTCATACCGTTACCTCTTCCAACTCCCCGGCCCCGCTTTCCTTGATGCCGGAGCTGATAGTGTAGACTTCCTCCACCTGGGAGACAAAAATCTTGCCGTCGCCGAAGGCGCCCTTGTCGCCGGTGCGCGCCGCCTTGAGCACGGTCTTGATGACAAAATCCTTATCCGCATCCTTCACCACCGTGAGCAGCAGTTCCTTGGGGATTTCGTCATAGGTGATCTCCCCGATCTTGATGCCCCGCTGCTTGCCCCGGCCCACCACGCTCATTTTGGTGACCGCGGGGAACCCCGCTTCCATTAAGGCGGCCAGGACCGCGTCCACCTTCTCCGGCCGCACCACCGATCTGACCATGATCATTGCAGTTCCTCCAAAGATTCAATGAAGCCTGAAATTAGCCTCGTAGGGGCGACCCGCTGGGTCGCCCTATTTGCCCCAGACCTTCGCCACCTGCCGAGCCATCGCTAAGGCCCAACCTGATGACATCAGGTACAGCCCGTAGGGCGGGAAAGCGAAGCGCATCCCGCCTTTCCCGCTTACCCCGCCAGCCCGTATTCGATGAGCAGCTTTTCCAGTTCGTCGGTGCTCATGGGCTTGGGGATGACGTGCATTTCATTGGCCTCGATCTTTCGGGCCAGGGTCCGGTATTCATCGGCCTGGGAGTGCGCCGAATCGTATTCGATGACCGTCTTCCGGTTGATCTCGGCCTTCTGTACCATGTTGTCCCGGGGGATGAAGTGGATCATCTGGGTGCCCAGTTTAGCGGCAAAGGCCTCGATCATCTCCTTTTCGTTATCCACGTTGCGGCTGTTGCAGATGACGCCCCCCAGGCGCACGCCCCCGGCCTCGGCGAACTTGACGATCCCTTTGCAGATATTGTTGGCCGCATACATGGCCATCATCTCGCCGGAGACCACGATGTAGATCTCCTTGGCCTTGCCTTCCCGGATGGGCATGGCAAAGCCGCCGCAGACCACGTCGCCTAAGACGTCATAGAAGGCATAATCCAGATGCTCGCTGTCGGCATAGGCCCCCAACTGTTCCAGCAGGTTGATGGAAGTGATGATGCCCCGGCCGGCGCAGCCGACGCCCGGTTCCGGGCCGCCGGACTCCACGCACACCACCCCGGAGAACCCGGTACGGCGGAGATCATCCAGGTCCACGTCTTCCCCTTCTTCCCGCAGGGTGTCCAAAACGCTCTTTTGGGCCAGGCCGCCCAACAGCAGGCGGGTGGAATCCGCCTTGGGATCGCAACCCACCACCATAACCTTCCGACCCATCTCGGCGAGCCCCGCCACCGTATTTTGAGTGGTGGTGGACTTGCCGATGCCACCCTTGCCATAAATTGCGATTTTACGCATAGTCACTTCCTCTGTGCAGAATTTTGAATACATGAGAAGCAAGCCTTATGCCACGGTGACGACAAAACACTTAACTTAATGTAATCATTATGTTTTAAATATTATTAACCAAACCCATACTTGACCAACCAAAGTTTATTATACATTATCGAATTATTACAATCATTATTTAATACAATTTTGTATTTTTGTTTTTTATTATTTTACGTTTATGTATTGTCAGCCAGGGGGGGGAGGCAAGGGGGTGGTCAGGGGCGTTCAGGAGATTGATGCAGGCCTGCCGGCCGTCATCAGCCTTGATGACGTATGAGCCGCAGGCTGTAACCGGCGCTGACCTCGGCGGGACGCCGGTCTCGCGCCGATAGGAGGAACTGTTATCCGAGATTACGGGGCGGTCTTCAGCGCGGCTTGATTATGGAAGTTTTCGGACCTCTGGGCCCGGGGGAAGGCCTCAAAATGATCCTGATCTCCAACTGAATTTTTCTCATAGACGGGATGATAATACAAATTTGGATGAAACAGCAATTTTTCTTAGATTTTTGGCCTCGTAGGCCTTCAACGACCGGAGTCGAGCAGCGTGGGTAATCTCACCCCCACGCCCTCCCAGAACTGAACATGAGCCTTCCGGCTCACTGGGTTCCTATCGACTAACCCTCAACGCGATATCTTGCCATTATCATTGAATTCTAAATGATACCGAATAGTTGATGATATGACGTGTATAGCGATATGGGTTCTGGGTGGGGGGGCTGGGTTTCCTTGGTCACCGGCGCCAGGCCAGAAACCGGGTGAATAACTTCTTGACGAAAGGCGTCAGCCTGGTCCGGTTGTACAGATCGCCGGTCTGGCGGATGGCTTCCGCCTGGGTGGGATACGGGTGGATGACCGCGGCCAGGGTCCCCAGGCCCACCTTGCCCACCATGGCCAGAGTGATCTCGCTGATCATCTCGCCGGCGTGCCGGGCCACAATGGTGGCTCCCAGGATCCGGTCGGTGCCTTGCCTGACGTGGATTTTCACCAGGCCCTCGTCTTCGCCGTCCACCACGGCCCGGTCCACTTCACTCAAAGGTTTCACGAAGGTCTGGATCGGCAGGCCCTGTTTGGCCGCCTCGGCTTCGTTCACACCCACGTGGGCCACCTCGGGGTCGGTGTAGGTGCACCAGGGGATGGTCAGGGCGCTGAGCCGTTTGCCGCCCAGGAACAGGGCGTTCTGGATGACGAGGCGGGCCGTGGCGTCGGCCATGTGGGTAAATTTGTGCTTCAGGCAGACATCTCCCGCCGCGTAAATATGGCGGTTGGTAGTTTGCAGCTTATCATTGACCACCACCCCGGCCCGCGTATCGTAGTCGACGCCCGCCGCCTCCAGACCCAGGTTCTCCACATTAGGGGCCCGGCCGGCCCCCGCCAGGATCTCGTCCACCTCGATTTCACCCGGCTGGCCGTCGCCTTCGTATCGGACCAGCTTGCCGCCCGCCGTCTTGAGGACCTGAGCGGCTGTGGCCTTGAGGATCAGCCGGATGCCCTCCCGCCGGAAGACCTGTTGCACCAGGGCCGCGGCGTCGGCGTCTTCCCGATTCATCAGCCGGGCGTACTTGTGGAGCAGGGTCACCTGGCAGCCCAGGCGTTGCATGGCCTGGGCGAACTCGCAGCCCAGGGGCCCGCCCCCCATGACCAGGAGGCGCCGGGGCCGTTCGGTCAGGGAAAAGACCGTTTCATTGGTGAGATAGCCGGCCGCCGCCATCCCCGGCACCGGCGGGTCCACCGCCCGGGCTCCCGTGGCGATGACCGCCTTGCTGAAATTCAGCATCCGGCCGGCCACCTCCACGGTGCGGGGGCTGGAAAAGCGCGCCGCGCCCAAAAACACGTCCACCCCCAGGTCCCGGAAGCGCCGGGCGGCGTCATGGTGGCTGATGGAGGCCCTGAGAAGCCGCATACGGGCCATGACCGCGGGGAAGTCCACCTCGACCCCCGGCGGCACCTGCACGCCGAAGCGAGCCGCGTCCTTCAGGTCCGCGGCGACCCGGGCCGAGCGGATGATGGCCTTGGAGGGCACGCAGCCGTAATTGAGGCAGTCACCTCCCAAGAGGTGGCGCTCCACCAGGGCCACTTTGGCCCCCAACCCCGCAGCCCCGGCCGCGGTCACCAGCCCCGCGGTGCCGCCGCCGATCACCACCAGGTTGTAGCGCCGGGCGGGGTCGGGATTCTCCCAATCCGGCGGATGGACGTTGGCCACCAGGTCGTCGTTATACTGATCCCGAGGGCTGAGCTCCGGCACGCTCATGATCGAGGTCCCTCCGGGGTGCCATCCGGGCCGCGCTCATCGTCCTGCTCCCCGGTCTGGAGCCGGCGCCGGGCCAGGCGCACCAGGAGGGTGAGAAAGATGAAGGCGGCCACAAAGACCAGGATCAGGCCCCAGGGGACTTTGCCCTGGGCCGCCCCCTGCAACACCGCGTCGGCTCCCACCACGTAGAGGATCGTGCCTGGAATGATGCAGAGCCAAGTCCAGAAGATATAAGTCCAGAACGGCACCCGGGTCAGCCCGAACCCGTAGTTGAGCAGATTGAAGGGAAAAATCGGCACCAGGCGGGTCAGGGCGACGATAATGGCGCCGTGTTTTTCCGTGAGCCGGTCGAGACGGCGAAATTTTTCCTTCTTGCCCAGCCAGTTGACCACCGCGTCCCGGGCCAAGTAACGGCCCAGGAGGAAGGCCAGGGCGGCTCCCAGGGTGGCCCCGATATTGATAAAAATGACCCCCCACCACGAACCGAATAGGGCCGCGGCGGCCACTGAGATGGGGGAGGCGGGGAGGGCCGCCACCACCGCCGCCACGTAAATCAGGATGAATACCAGGGGACCCAGGGGGCCCAGGCCTTTGATCCAGTCGCGCAAGGCCCCCAGCTTATCGCCGATGCCCAAGAACCGGGCCAGCACCAGAATGGCGATGACGACGGCCAGCAGGACCACCGGCCGCCACCACTGGCGTCCTGGGGCCCCCGGACCTCCGGTCTGATCAAGGGGTTCCGGCGGGAGGGCCGGGCCGGCCTTTGGGGTCGAGGCATCCATGGGTGCAGTTCCTTCCGAATTTCAATTGAACCCGCCGGATTCCATCTTGAGGGGACTCGGGGCCATGAACCCGGAAGGTTAGTCAAAGGGTAAGCATTGCGGGGAAAATATCAACGGTGCGACGGGCCGTTAAGCGGTAGTTGGATGGCCAGGTGGAGGATAATAATGGTTACGCGGGGTGAGAAAGGTGCCGGCGCACCAGGGCTAGGGGGCGCACCGACCCAGGT
>JBAVUP010000128.1:0-94699 GCA_049696835.1 Desulfobaccales bacterium | reverse complement strand
GGGGAGGGCAGGGGCCGTTGGCCCCTGGCCCTCCCCCCAACTCCTTACCCCATCAACTCCTCGATCCGTTCCCGGTGGGTTTTGAGTTTTGTGAGTTTTTCGGTGGCGGCCTCAAGTTTAGCCTGTTCTTTCTGGACGACTTCCGGCGGGGCCTTGGCCAGGAAGTCTTCGTTGCTCATTTTGCGTTTAGCCTGGCTCACGTCCTTACCGAGTTTTTCCAGTTCCCGGTCCAGGCGCTTGGCCTCTTCGGCAAAGTCGATGATGCCGGTGAGCGGCATGAAGATGTCCACCGCATCCACGACGGCCTTGGCCGCGGCTGCGGGGGGGCCGCCGGCGGTGTTGCAGTGGAGGGCCTGCACCCGGGCCAGGGTCTTGATACTTTCCCCATGGCGGCTCAGGGCCTCAAGGGCCCGGGTCTCGGGACTGTGGAGGAAGACCTCCACCAGGGTGGCCGGGGGTACGTTCATTTCGCCCCGGATATTACGGATGGCGGTGATGGTGGCCATGAGGAGTTGCATTTCGGCTTCGGCTTCGGGGTGATGGAAGCGGTCGTCGTCGGCGGGGAAAGGCGCGGCCATGATGGAGCCGTCGGCGCCGGGCAGTTTCTGCCAGATCTCCTCGGTGATGAAGGGCATGAAGGGGTGCAGGAGGCGGAGCACGGCGCTGAGCACCTTAAGGAGGACGGCCTGGCAGTGGCGACGGGCGGCCGCGCTCTCTTTATCATAGAGCTGGGGTTTGATGAGTTCCAGGTACCAGTCGCAGAACTCATGCCAGATGAACTGGTAGAGGACGTTGGCCGCCTGGTCGAAGTCGTAGGAGTCGAAGCCGGCCCGGGTCTCGCCGATGACCTGCTGGAGGCGGCTCATGATCCAGGCCTCCACCGGGGTCAGGGGTTCTTTGTCAGCGTCGTCGGCGGGGGTCGTGGCGTCAAAGCCCTCCAGGTTCATGAGGGTGAAGCGGCAGGCGTTCCAGACCTTGTTGGCGAAGTTGCGGTAGCCGGCGATGCGTTCTTCGGAGAGGCGCACGTCCCGGCCCATGGCGGCGAAGGCGGCCAGGGAAAAGCGGAAGGCGTCGGTGCCGTAACGGTCCATGAGGTCCAGGGGGTCGATGACGTTGCCCTTGGATTTGCTCATTTTCTGGCCTTCCGGGTCCCGGACCAGGGCGTGGATGTAGACCTTGTGGAAGGGGACCTCATGCATGAAGTGGAGCCCCATCATCATCATGCGGGCCACCCAGAAAAAGAGGATGTCGAAGGCGGTGACCAGCACGGACGTGGGATAAAAGAGTTTGAGTTCCGGGGTGGCGTCCGGCCAGCCCAGGGTGGAGAAAGGCCACAGGGCCGAAGAAAACCAGGTGTCGAGCACGTCGGTTTCCTGGATCAGGTCGCCGCCGCAGGGACAGCGGTCCGGGTCTTCCCGGCTGACGATGACCTTCCCGCAGGCGGCGCAGGTCCAGGCCGGAATGCGGTGCCCCCACCAGATCTGGCGGGAGATGCACCAGTCCCGGATATTGGTCATCCAATCGAAATAGCTCCGGTCCCAGTTGGAGGGGATGAGTTTGGTGCGGCCGTCTTCGACCGCGGCCACGGCGGCGTCGGCCAGGGTCTTGACGGCCACGAACCACTGCTTGGAGACCAGGGGCTCCACCACGGTCTTGCAGCGGTAGCAGTGGCCCACGGGCACGGTGTAGGGCTCGACTTTGGCCAGGAGGCCATCTTTTTTAAGATCCTTAAGAATTTGCTCCCGGCAGGCGAAGCGGTCCATACCCACATATTTGCCCGCGGCCGGGGTCATTCTCCCCGCTTCATCGATGACTTTGACTGCGGGGAGGTCATGCCGGCGGGCCACCTCGAAGTCGTTGAAGTCGTGGGCCGGGGTGATCTTCAAGGCCCCGGTGCCGAACTCCGGGGCCACGTAGGTATCGGTGATGAGGGGAATTAAACGGCCCAGCCTCGGCAGGCGCAGGGTGGCGCCGTGAAATTTCTTATAGCGTTTGTCTTCGGGGTTAACGGCCACCGCGGTATCGCCCAAAAGGGTCTCGGGGCGGGTGGTGGCCACGGTGACCGCGCCCGAGCCCTCGGCCAGAGGGTAGGCGATGTGATAGAGGTGGCCGTCGGTGGGCTCGTGCTCCACTTCGAGGTCGGCCAGGGCCGTCTGGCAGCGGGGGCACCAGTTGATGATGTAGTCGCCCTTGTAGATCAGGCCTTCCTCATAGAGGCGCACGAAGACTTCCCGGACTGCCCGGGAGAGGCCCTCGTCCATGGTGAAGCGCTCCCGGGTCCAGTCGCAGGAGCAACCCAGGCGCTTGAGCTGGGTGATGATATGCCCGCCGGAGGCGGCCTTCCACTGCCAGACCCGTTGGATAAAGGCGTCCCGGCCCAGGGCGTGGCGGTCTTTGCCTTCCGCCGCCAGTTGGCGCTCCACCACGTTCTGGGTGGCGATACCGGCGTGGTCGGTGCCGGGCATCCACAGGGCGTCATAGCCGTCCATGCGCTTGAAGCGGATGAGGATGTCCTGCAGGGTGTTGTTCAGGGCGTGGCCCATGTGCAGGGAGCCGGTGACGTTGGGGGGCGGGATGACGATGCAATACCCGGGCTTGGCGCCGTCCGCCCGGGCGTGGAACAACCCGAGCTCTTCCCAATGCCGATACCATTTGGCCTCGATCCGCAGGGGATCGTAGACCTTGTCCAGAATTTCCGCCATGTGAATCCTTATAATACGGGGGAGGGGGCTAAGGGCCGACGGCCCTTCCCCCCTCCTCCAATCCCCTCCCCCAATCCCCATAAGGGGCAAGGGCAGGGTTCATAGTCACTAACTATTTAATATCATTACCATCTAACACGAAGGTGGCAAGTTGTCAAGGGAATTGGAACCCTGGCAAGGTAAGCCTTGACAGTTACCGGGGAAATTTGGTATGACCAAGTGGTCATGAGTGAGATCTCGGCCCTTGCCACCTTTCGGCACCTGCCGCCGGACAAGCAGGAACGCGTGCTGGATGCGGCCCTGGCGGAGTTTGCCGACCAGGGCTATCAGGCCGCCTCCCTGAACCGCCTGGTGGCCCAGGCGGGGATCGCCAAGGGGTCGCTGTACCAGTATTTTCCCAACAAAGAGGGGATTTTTCACTATATCTTCCAGTACGCCCTCAAGGTGGTGCGGCACACCCTGACCACCGTCAAAGAAGAGACCCTGGAGGAGAATTTTTTCGTCCGGCTGGAAAAATCCCTGCTGGCCGGGGTGCGCTTCCTGAGAGAGCATCCCCGGATTTTCAGCCTCTATCTCAAGATTCAACTGGATAAGAACGTGCCCTTCCGGGAGGAGTTTTTAGCCGCGGTGCGGCGCCACGCCACGGAATACTTCGCCTCCCTGGTGCGCCGGGCCCAGGCCCGGGGGGAACTGCGGCCCGGGGTCCCCAAAGCCGCGGCGCTGTTTCTCCTGGACGCGGTGTTCGACCGCTTCCTCCAGGCCGTGGCCGTGCCGGCCCTGGATGTCACCCTGGACCTGCATAAAGCCACGGATGAAGACATCCATAAACATATCCGGGAACTCATCAGCTTGCTTAAGGAAGGCCTGATGGCGTGATGCCAACCCTTTTGGAGGGGCGGACCTGCGTGTCCGCCCTCCGTGGGCGCACACCTAGGTGCGCCCCTTCAGAAAACGAAAATTTTTTTGCCTATTATATGACCGGGCGGTCATAAAGGAGGAGTAGGCATGGATTTGCCAGGCATCCAGGACCCGGCGCTTGAGCCCATATATGAGAAAGTGGCGGCGGGGCGGCGTTTGGCTCCGGGGGACGGCTGCACCCTGTTCGAGAGTTCCGACCTGTTGGGGGTGGGCCGCCTGGCCCAGATGGTGCGGGAGCGCCTCCATGGCCGCCAGGCGTTTTATATCTATAATCAGCATATCAACTACTCCAACATCTGTGTCAATGGCTGCCGGTTCTGCGCTTTCGGGCGCAAGGCCGGGGACCCCGGGGCCTATGAGATGAGCCTCCCGGAGATCTTCGGCAAGGTGGATGAAAGGATGCATGAGCCCATTACCGAGATCCACATCGTGGGCGGCTGCCATCCGGACCTGGGATTCGATTATTACCTGGACATGCTGCGGGGCATCAAGGCCCGGCGTCCGGACGTGCATCTCCAGGCCTTCACCGCGGTGGAGGTGGCCCACCTGGCCAAGCAGGCGAATCTGACCGTCGGCGACACCCTGGCGGCCCTGAGGGAGGCGGGCCTGGGATCGCTGCCCGGGGGCGGCGCCGAGGTCTTTAGCAAACGGGTGCGCACGAGCCTGTGCCCGGAAAAGCTCTCGCCCGAGGGCTGGCTGGAGGTGGCTAAGACCGCGCACCGGCAGGGGCTCAACACCAATGCCACCATGCTCTACGGCCACATGGAGACCGTGGCGGAGCGGGTGGATCATCTTGTCAGACTGCGGGAGGCCCAGGATGAGACCGGGGGGTTCCTGGCCTTCATTCCCCTGGCCTTTCACCCCGCCAACACCGGCTTGAGCGAGCTCACCGGCCCCAGCGCCATCGACGACCTCAAGACCCTGGCGGTCTCTCGCCTGATGCTGGACAACTTCCCCCATATCAAGGCCTTCTGGGTGATGCTGGGGCCCAAGCTGTCCCAGATATCCCTGTGTTTCGGGGTGGACGACGTGGATGGCACGGTGATGGAGGAGCGCATCACCCACATGGCCGGGGCCCAGACGCCCCAGGGGCTGAGTCGGGCGCAGTTGCAGGGGCTGATCCGGGAGGCCGGCTGCGAGCCGGTGGAACGGGATACGCTGTACCGGGTGATTGCGGCATGAACGGCAGTGACGGCCAACTGCGGGACAAGCTGACGGCAGGGGTGCGGCTGACGTTTCAGGAAGGCGGCCGGCTGTGGGACCTGGAGCTGCTGGAATTGGGGAATTGGGCCGATGCGGTGCGCCGGCGCCTCAACCCCGAGCCCCGGGTCACCTTTGTCATCGACCGGAATATCAACTACACCAATATCTGCATTTCGGGGTGCCGCTTCTGCGCCTTTTTCCGGCCGCCCGGGGCCGCGGACGGCTACGTCCTGGACTGGGATACCCTGGCGGCCAAACTCACGGAACTCAAGGCCCACGGGGGCAGCGGCGTCCTGCTCCAGGGGGGGCTCAACCCTGACCTGGAACTGGATTATTACCTGGAACTGATGAGCTTCATCCGGGGCTTCGGCCTGGGGGTGCACGGCTTTTCCCCTCCGGAGCTGTTCTTCCTGGCCCAAAACACCGGAGTGAGCCTGAAGGAACTGCTCCGGCAATTGATCGACGCCGGCTTAACCTCTATCCCCGGGGGCGGGGCCGAAATCCTGGCGGACCGGGTGCGCCGGCAGATTTCTCCTCATAAATGCAGCAGCTCCCAGTGGCTGGAGGTCATGGCGACAGCCCACCGCTTGGGCTTGCCGACCAGCGCCACCATGATGTTCGGCCACCTGGAGACCCGGGAGGACCGGCTCGAGCACCTCTTCCGGATCCGTGACCAGCAGGACGACACCGGGGGCTTCACCGCGTTCATCCCCTGGACCTTTCAGCCCGGCGGCACAAATTTAGGGGGCGAGGCCCTGGGCGCGGTGGAATACCTGCGCACCCTGGCCGTCTCCCGGTTGGTGCTGGACAACGTGCCCCACCTCCAGGTTTCCTGGGTGACCCAGGGACCGAAGGTGGCTCAGGTGGCCCTGAAATTCGGCGCCGACGATTTCGGCTCCACTATGCTGGAAGAAAACGTGGTGGCCGCCACCGGCGTGGGCTTCCGCCTCAGCCGGATGGAAATCGAATCCCTGGTAAGGCAGAGTGGCTATCAACCCCAAATTCGAGATCACCGTTACCAGTTGTTGTCAGGATGAAATTGCTCAGGCTCTCCCCCAAGATGCCCGCCAAGGCGAAAGTAGCGGTAATTGCCCGGGTGGCTGCCCACCGGGCCTTTGTGGCCCGTGGTCTCCAATCTCTGGGCACCGAAGTTTACCAAACCCCCTATGGCCCTAGCCGGCCGGTTCATTTTTTCGCCCATGAAGGCCTAATCTTCGGGGTCCTTTCCCGGCACGGCGAGGCGGGCTATGAGATTTCCGCGCCGTTTACCAATGCCCGGGCCAATCTCTATGCCTTGAAGGCCCTGGGAGTGGACAAGATTCTGGCCTGGGTGGCGCCGGGGTCGCTGAATGAGGCGATGGCCCCGGGGGACCTGGTGGTCCCCCACGACGTGTTGGATGAAGGCCAAGGCGGACCCCACACCTTCTATCCGGGCGTGGGTTGGGGTTTTATCCGGCACAATCCGGTGTTCTGCCCGGAGCTCCGGGCCGCGATGTTGGGGGCCTTGGCCGGCGTGCCCTTTACGGTGCATGCCCGGGCTGTCTATGTGGCCACCACGGGGCCCAGGCTAGAGACCGCGGCGGAGATCCGCAAGTTCCGCCTCCTGGGGGGCGATTTGGTGGGCCAAACCCTGGTGCCGGAGGTCTTCCTGGCCCGGGAACTGGAGTTCTGTTATACGGCCCTGACGTATGTGGTGAATTATGCCGAAGGCCTGGTGGAGCGGCAGTATGAGCCGGGGGTGCTCTTTGAAGGGCTGGCCACCCCGGAAGAAGTGGCAAAAGTGCGGGCGGTGGAAGGGGCCTTTCCGGAACTGGTCTTGAGGTTGCTGCCGGCGCTGGCCGCCACCGCGCGGCAATGCCCCTGCCCCCGGCTCATGGAACGCTACCGCCTGCGGGGCGACATCAATGACGACTGGCGCACCTGGGTAAGGTAATCGGTTGGGCGAAAAGGGAAAAAGGGAAAAAGGGAAAAAGGTGAAGAAAGTTGAATTTACCGCAATTCATCGCAGTCGAGTGTCACTTCTTGCTCACTGCTCACTGCTTACTGGCAACTGAAATATGATTGCGCATGTGAGTAGCTGGGTATTGCCGGTAAGTGGGCCCCCCATCCGGGACGGAGCAGTGGTGGTGGCCGGGGACCGGATTGGTCCGGTGGGTCCTGCGGCCGAGGTCTTGTCCGGGTTCAAGGGGTTGATCTGTGAACATGGGGCCGGGGCCATTCTACCGGGGGTGGTGAACTGCCACGTCCACCTGGAGTTCTCCGCCCTGACGGGAAAGGTAGCGCCGCAGGAACGCTGGGAGGACTGGCTGGAGGCGACCCTGGCGGCGTATGGGGCGCTGTCTCCGGGAGAGAAAAGGGCCGGCATCGCCCACGGCATTGACACCTTGTGGCGGAGCGGCACGGCCCTGGTGGGGGAGGTTACCAACACCGGGACCTCCTGGCCGCCCCTTGCGCAAAGCCCCCTGTCGTACCATCTGTTTTATGAATGCCTGGGGTTCAATCTGGTGGAGCAGTTTGAGCTCCCGGAGGTTTTTCCTTTTTTCGGGCAACCTGAGGTGGCAGCCGCGGGCTGCATCTCGGCCGCGGCCCATGCCCCGTATTCGGTGTCCGCGGCCCTGTTCCGGGCAGTCGATCAATGGAACGCCGCGCGCCAGGGCCCCCAGATGGTGCACCTGGCGGAATCCCGGGCGGAGCTGGACTTTCTTACCGGGGGCAACGGTTTCTTCGAGGGCTTGCTGCAGCGCCGGGGGCGGTGGGTGCCGGAGTTTCAGCCCCCCGGGGTAAGCCCCCCGGCCTACCTCCACGGCTTAGATTTTCTGGGATCCCGGACCCTGGCGGTCCATGGGGCCTGGCTCAGCCCCGGGGATTGTGAGCTCTTGGCCGACACCGGGACCTGGCTGGTGCTCTGCCCCCGGGCCAACCGGTACACCGGGGCCGGGACGCCGCCAGTGCCGGAGCTGGTGGCCGCGGGGGTGAATCTGGCCCTGGGCACTGATTCCCTGGCGGGCAACCGGGATCTGAATCTGTTCGGCGACATGCTGTGGCTGTACCAGAACTTTCCCGCCTACGCCGGGGAATTTTGGCTACGCCTGGGGACCTTAAACGGGGCCCGGGCCCTGGGCCGGGATGGCGAATTGGGGAGTCTTGAACCCGGCAAGCGGGCGGCCCTGGGATTCATTCCCCTGGGGGGAAGCCCGGATTTTTGGGGGGAATTATTTACTGCGGGCGCGGCCGGGAAGTTTAGATGGCTGGGTTGAAAAGAGCAGTCAACAAAATCGGGGATAGGCAATGTGCCAAAGCGGAGCTTTGGCCACAAATGCGTTCCCAAGCCAGGCTTGGGAACGAGAAAGAAAGATGGTGAGCGGTGCCCACCCCAAATGCTTACATCGATTTCCGGCAATTCTTGGCTTTTGCTGAAAGCTGAGAGCTAAATGCCATATAAAGGGAGACAGCCATGAATGCTAAGGCTCGTCTGGGGCGCATTGCGTATCTCAACGTGCTGCCCATCTATTTCGCCCTGGAGCACCTCTTTAGCGAAAACGGTTTCCACCTGGTCCGGGGCACCCCGGCGGAGCTCAATACCTCCATGCGCCGGGGGGACGTGGACCTGGGCTCCATTTCCGCCCTGGAGTATGGCCGGGCCTGGCGGGACTATTTGCTGCTGCCCGACCTCTCCATCAGTTCCAAGGGGGCGGTGGGCAGCGTGCTGCTGTTTAGCCGGATGCCGTTTGCCCGGCTGGACGGCCGGCCCATCCGGGTCAGCGCCGCCTCCGCCAGCGGCGCGGCGTTGGTCAAGGTCTTGCTGACCGAGCTCTTCGGGGTGGCGCCCCACTACCAGCGGGGTCAACTGGCCGGGGCCCCCCTGCATGATTACGCCGGGGTCATGGCCATCGGCGATGAGGCCCTGCGTCTGAAGGCCGCGGGGATCATGCCCTTTGAACTGGACCTGGGGGAGGCCTGGCAGGAACTCACCGGATTACCCTTCGTGTTCGGGGTCTGGGCGGTGCGCCGGGACTTTGCCGGGGCTGAACCGTCGGCCACCGCCGCCCTGCACCGGCTGCTGCTGCGGTCCCGGGATTGGGGCCTGGGGTCCCTGGTGGAGCTGAGCCGCATCGCCGCCGCCCCCTTCGGTATGACCCCGGGCCAGATCCTGGCGTATTTTCGCCAGCTTAATTACTCCCTGGACCCGGAACACGAAGAAGGCCTGGCCACGTTCTTCCATTATTTATATAACCTGGGGGAACTGGAAGAGGAGCCGCGGTTGGAGTACTTTGGGGGAAGGGGCTAGGGGCTTTTTCGTAAGTGGCCCCTACCCCTTCCCCCACACCCCCATCCCCAACCCCTTACAGGGGGTTGGGAGGGGAGTTTGAGGGGAGGCGGAGGAATACTTACGAAAAACTTCCCCCGGCCCTCCCCTCAAAAACCATTCAAGGAAAACATATGGGCTATCGTCATTTGTGGGATTTCATTGCCCGGTTGGAGCAGGCCGGCGAGTTGGTGCGCATCAAGGAGCCGGTGAGCCCGTTTTTGGAGATCACCGAGATCACCGACCGGGTGTGCAAGGCCGGGGGCCCGGCCCTGTTGTTCGAAGAGGTGCCGGGGTTCGGGATGCCGGTGTTGATGAACGCCTTCGGGTCCATGCGGCGCATGTGCCTGGCCCTGGAGGTGGAGTCCCTGGATGACATCGCCAAAGACCTCTTAAGCTTCATGGAGGCGGAAGCCAATACCCTGATAAAGAAGCTCAAATTGATTCCCAAGCTGGCCCGCTTAGGCAGGATGTTCCCCAAAGAGGTGTCCAAGGCCCCGTGCCAGGAAGTGGTTTTGACCGGCGAGGATGTGGGCCTGGGCCAGGTGCCGGTGCTGACGTGCTGGCCCGAGGATGGCGGCCCCTTCATCACCCTGCCGGTGGTGATCACCCACCACCCGGAGACCGGGCGGCGCAACGTGGGCATGTACCGCCTCCAGGTCTATGACGCCAAAACCACCGGGATGCACTGGCACGCCCACAAAGGCGGGGCCCAGCACTACCGGGTGGCGGAGGCCCGGGGCGAAGCCCTGCCGGTGGCGGTGGCCATCGGGCCCGACCCGGCGGTGACCTATGCGGCCACCGCGCCGCTGCCCGAAGATATCGACGAGATCCTCTTTGCCGGGTTCCTCAGGGGGGAGCCCGTGGAGATGGTGCCGTGTGTCACCCAGCCCCTGGCGGTGCCGGCGGCAGCCCAGATCGTGCTGGAAGGCTTTGTTGCGCCGGGGGAGCGGCGCCGGGAGGGCCCCTTCGGCGACCACACCGGGTATTACTCCCTGGCGGACGACTACCCGGTGTTCCATCTCACGGCCATCACCCGGCGGCGGTACCCGGTGTATCCCGCCACCATCGTGGGGCGGCCGCCCATGGAAGACTGTTTCATGGCCAAGGCCACGGAGCGCATCTTCTTTCCGCTGATGCAGAAGACCCTGCCGGAGATGGTGGACCTGAACCTGCCGGTGGAAGGGGTCTTCCACAACCTGGCCTTTGTCTCCATCGACAAACGCTATCCCGGCCACGCCCGCAAGGTGATGCATGCCCTGTGGGGGCTGGGGCAGATGATGTTCACCAAGATTATCGTGGTGTTCGATAAGGAAGTTGACGTGCAGGACCTGTCCCAGGTGTTGTGGCGCCTGGGGAACAACGTGGACCCGCGGCGGGACGTAGTGTTCGCCGACGGACCGGTGGACGCGTTGGACCACGCCGCGCCCCTGCCCCATTACGGGTCCAAGATGGGGATCGACGCCACCCGCAAATGGCCCGAGGAAGGGTTTACCCGGCCCTGGCCCCAGGTGATCGACATGGACCCGGAAATCAAACGTAAGGTGGACGAACTGTGGCCGCGTCTGGGACTGGCGTGAACCGCTACGTGGTGGCTATCACCGGGGCCTCGGGCATGATCTATGCCCGGGAGCTGCTGGCCTATTTCAACGCCAGGCCGGACCTGGAACTGCACCTGGTGATCTCCGGGGCCGGGGAGCAGGTGTTGGACCTGGAGTTGGGAGTGCCGCCGGCGGCTCTGGCCCCCGGGGCCATCCGGCACCGGGTGGATGACTTTACTTCGCCTTTGGCCAGCGGCTCGTTCCGGGCCCGGGCCATGGTGGTGATCCCCTGCTCCATGGGCTCTCTGGGGGCCATTGCCCAGGGGGTGGGGCGCAACCTCATCCACCGGGCCGGTGAGGTTTTTCTCAAGGAGCGGCGGCCCTTAATCCTCGTAGTAAGGGAGACGCCGCTGAGCCTGATCCACCTGCGTAATCTGGTCAGGGCGGCGGAGGCGGGGGCCACCGTCTTTCCGGCCTGTCCCGGGTTCTACCATCAGCCGCAGGGCCTGACGGACCTGGCCCGCCAGTTTGCCGGGCGCATCCTGGACCACCTGGGGCTGGAGCACCAACTGACCCGGCGCTGGGGGGAATAGATATCGTTTTTCGTTTGGGGTTTTTCGTTTTTGGTGAAAAAGCTAAGACCTAGTTATTCGTTTGGCCAAAATCAACGAAAAACGAGAAACGAAAAACGAGAAACGAGAACCTGCAATGCGGCGAATTCTCCGCAATATTTATGAACTTCTGGAGATGATCAAGATCGGCCACAGCGTGTTGGCCCTGCCCTTCGCGTTCATGGGGGTTCTGCTGGCCGCCCGGGGTTTGCCGGACGGCCGGATCTTGTTTTGGATCCTGGTGGCCATGGTGGGGGCCCGGAGCGCCGCCATGGCCTTCAATCGCCTGGTGGACGCCCGGTTCGATGCCTTAAACCCCCGCACCGCGGACCGGGCCCTGCCGGCGGGCAAGATCAGTCGAAGGGCCACCATCCTGTTTATCGTGGTGAGCGCGGTCATTTTTATGGGCGCGGCGGCGCAACTCAACCGGGTTTGTTTCGCCCTGTCGCCGGTGGCCCTGTCGGTGATCCTGGGCTATTCCCTGACCAAGAGGTTTACCGTGGCGTCCCACCTGGTCCTGGGTCTGAGTCTGGGACTGGCCCCGGTGGGCGGCTGGCTGGCGGTGCGGGGCGACCTGGGTCCGGCGGTCCTGGTCCTGGCGGGTGCGGTGCTCTTTTGGGTGGCGGGTTTCGATATTCTCTATGCGTTGCAGGACGAGGCCTTTGACCGGCGGGTGGGGCTGTCTTCCCTGCCGGCCCGGGTGGGACCTACCTGGGCCCGGCGTCTGGCGGGCTTCTGCCACCTGGCGGCCGCGTTGGGGTTTGCCGCCACCGGGCGGCTGGCCGGCTTGGGTCCTATCTATGCCGGGGCCGTGGGGGTGAGTGCGGTGATCCTCCTGGTCCAGCACCTGCTGCTGTCAGTCAAGGAGCCCCTCCGCCTGCCCCCGGCCTTCTTCACCCTTAACGGCCTGGTGGGTATCGGGTTGGGTCTCGCGACCTGGCTCAGCCTATCCATCTGAAGCCATTGATTTTTGGTTTACCTGCAAGACTTTATTCTTGACAAAGATTTTTCTTGCAACTTATAATTGATTCGCCTTCAATGGGGGCAAAAGCTAAGTTTTTGACTAGGTGGGGCAAGGAGGGGGGAAGTAAAAAAAACTTTCATCGCTTCAAGACCGCAAAAAGGGTCTAATTAAGGGGGATACCAATCATGAAGAAAAAGACGTATGGGTTGGGTATGGCGGTGCTGTTGGCGGCGCTGTTGGCATGCGCGGGAGTGGCCCAGTCTGCCATGTGGGCCGGCGTCGAGCTCGGGGGTAATTTCATCGGGAGTACGGAGCTTAAAGTCAACGGCAGTTCTATCAACGACGTTGGTTTTAGTCCGTCGGTGATCGGCGGGGTTACCATTGGCTACGATTTCGTCAACGCGGGGTTTGGTGCCTACAATTGGCCCGACTGGATGAAATATTTCAGTTTTGCCACGGACCTCACCTATAACCACGTCGAGGTGAGAACAACCGACAAACTTGGTTACCCTCCGGCTGCCAAGCTTGATGGCTATTGTGTGGCCTGGACTTTCCTGTTCATGGCCCATTATGGCTTCTTCCCCGATTCCGTAGTGCCTTCTGGCCGGGTGAATCCTTACATCGGGGTGGGACCGGCCATCGTCTGGAGCGGACTCAACATGGGTACGGGGCTTCCAGGAGTGGTAGGCCAAAGGCAGCAAATGGGCAATGTCGGCATCGGACAGGCCGGTTCTACCAACATTGCCCTGGTGGTGGAACCCGGTATCCGGTGGGTGGCCTTGCCGAACGTCTCCATCGATACGGCCTTCCGGTATCGTTATGCGGTACCCTCGTATAACTTTGGCAACGACACCACGGTAAAGGTCAATCCCCTGAACCAGTTTAGCTTTCTGGTCCGGGCCAACTATCACTTTTAAGGCGATGCACCAGGCTCGAATGAGCTCGCCCCCACGGGGGAAAAGTTTAGGGGTCTTGCATCTGAGTAAAATATTAGATTCAAGGCCCCTGTTCTTTTAGGGGAGAGGGAGGGGCTGATGGCGAGAAGCAAGACATCTCAATTGTGCCTGGTGGTCATCATGACCACGCTGCTGGCCTTGCCAGGGGTGGTCCGGGCGGCCATGTGGGTCGGAGGGGAACTCGGACCTAATTTCACGCTGGATTCGACCTTTACAGTCAATGGGGCAAATTTATACACCACTTCCTTTGATCACGCAGTGATCGGTGGGTTGACCGTTGGCTATGATTTCGTCGATTCCGGTTTCCTGGCTTATCATTGGCCCGGGTGGATGAAATATTTCAGTTTCGCAATGGATTTCACTTACAACCGGTTCAGTGTTTCCTCACGCGACCAAGGGTTAGGATTCTATATTCCTTATGGATCCCACGTCGATGGCTATGAGGCGGTCTGGACTTTCCTGTTTATAGGTCACTATGGTTTCTATCCCGACAGCGAGGTGCCATCGGGCCGAATAGTTCCATACCTCGGCATAGGGCCTGCCATCATGTTCAGCGGCTTAGACTTTGGCAGTGTCCGGCGATTAAACGTGGTGGGCAATGGTCTTGGGCAGGCTTCTTCCACCAACATCGCCCTGGTGGTGGAACCCGGCATTCGGTTCATGGCCTTAAAGAACGTGTCCATCGATACGGCCATGCGGTACCGTTTTGCCGCACCCTCGTATGAATTCAGCGGCTATACCGTAAAGACGCAGGCCCTGCATCAGTTCGCCCTCCTGGTCCGGGCCGGCTACCACTTCTAAACCGGTTACCTTTAGCCGGATATCAGGCGGCCTGCGGGCCGCCTTTTTTTGGCTCGCGGGTATGGTGCTGATGGCGCTTCCCGCCGGGTCGGCCCGACTGCGGCCCGGCAGCCCATAACAGCCTTGTCGACCACGGGGGAAAGATGATATGGTGAGTCGGGCTGCCCTGCGGCGCAGTCCTAACTCGCTGCTCATGGAACGGTTTTCCGCATCCTGATGTTTTTCCAGCAATTAATCAACGGTCTGACCACCGGCAGTGTTTATGCCCTCATCGCCCTGGGCTATACCATGATCTATGGTATTCTGGGCCTGATCAATTTTGCCCAGGGAGAAATCTACATGTTCGGCGCCTTTGTAACGGTCCTGCTCCTGGCCACCGGGCACGTCAATTTCTACCTGGCCTTTGGGCTGGGAATGGCCGCGGCCGCCCTGTTGGGCGTGGTGCTGGAGCGGGTGGCCTTCCGGCCCTTGCGGGGCTCCCATCCCCTGGTGCCCCTCATCAGCGCCATCGGCGCCTCCATCTTTCTCCAGAGCCTGGCGCTGCTGATGTTCGGCCCCGATGACCGGCCCTTTCCCATCCAATTCACCTTCAGCACCATCAAAATCGCTGGCCTGCCGGTGTCCACCCTGCAGATGGCCATCCTGGGGGCGGCCCTCGGGTTCATGGGCCTGCTGGTGCTCTTCGTGCGCTACACCACGTATGGCAAGGCCATCGTGGCCTGCGCCCTGGACCGGGATACGGCCCGGCTCATGGGCATCAACGTGGATCGCATGGTCTCGTTGACCTTCCTGCTGGGTTCGGCTTTGAGCGGCGCCGCCGGCGTCATGATGGCCATCTATTACAATGCCACCTACCCCCGCATGGGGCTGCTGCCGGGCCTCAAGGCCTTCAGTGCCGCCGTTCTGGGAGGCGTGGGCAACATTCCCGGGGCCATCCTGGGGGGCCTGCTCCTGGGAGTGGCGGAGTCCCTGGGCGCGGCCTACATTTCCTCGGGGTTCAAGGATGCCATCGCCTTTGCCATCCTCATCCTGGTGCTGCTGATTCGGCCCCAGGGCATCCTGAGAGGCAAGGGGGACTGAGATGGCCGCCTACGCGCTGCATCTGACCATCCTGGCCGGCATCTACATCATCCTGACCATCAGCCTCAACCTGATCATCGGCTATGCCGGCCAGGTCTCCTTGGGCCACGCGGCGTTCTACGGCATCGGGGCCTATGCCTCGGCCCTGGCGGCGCTGCACTGGCATTGGCCTTTTCCCGCCGCCGCCCTGGCCGCCATCCTGGTGGCCGGATTATGCGGCCTGGGCTTGGGCCTGCCCACCCTCAGGCTCAAGGAGGATTACCTGGCCATCGTCACCCTGGGCTTTGGGGTGATCGTGGACCTGGTCTTCCTGAACCTGGATATTACCGGGGGGCCCGATGGCCTGCCGGGTATCCCCCCACCGAGCTTTTGGGGCATGAGTTTCAGGACACCCTGGCACTACCTGATTCTGGTGATAGTCACCGTTATCCTGGTCCTCATCGCCACTTACCGCCTGGTGGATTCCTATCACGGCCGGGCCCTCCGGGCTATCCGGGACCATGAGGTCACCGCCCAGGTCATGGGGATCAACAGCCCGGCCTATAAGGTCGTCATTTTCACCCTGGCCGCGGGCCTGGCCGGCCTGGCCGGGTCCCTGTACGCCCATTACATCACCTTTATCAACCCCGAGAGCTTTGGCCTCCATACCTCCATCCTCATCCTCGCCATGGTGGTGCTGGGGGGCATGGGGTCCATCGCCGGGTCGATCCTGGGAGCAGTGATCCTGACCATCCTGCCCGAGATGCTGCGGCAGACCCACGGCTACCAGGACCTGATATACGGCGGCCTCCTGATGATCCTGCTTATCTGCCGGCCCGAGGGCGTCCTGGGCCGGGGCAAATTGAGCCTGAAGTTTTTGCAACGGGAAAGTTAGAGACGGTTTTCTGTTTTCTGTTTTCGGTGAAAAAAAAGGACGATTTATGGATATTCAGCAAATAATGGTTGCCGACTGGTATGAAGGAGCCGATGAACCACCGACAGCATACTGGATACCAAAACAACTTATCTCCGAGATGATTGCTGTCCCAGGCCATCCATAGGAATTATTCGTACCATGTTTCCAAACAACCGAAAACAGAAAACAGAAAACAGAAAACCGTGCTCACCTTAAAAAGCGTCCAGGCCGGGTATGGCCGCGTGCCGGTGCTGAAGGGCATCTCCTTCCACGTGCGTGCCGGCGAGGTGGTGACCCTCATCGGCGGCAACGGCGCCGGCAAGACCACTACCCTGAGCACCATTTCCGGGTTGCTGCCGCCCCGGCAAGGCGCCATTGAGTTCGCCGGCCAGGATCTCACCCGCATGTCCCCGGAGCGCATCGTTACTCTGGGGTTGGCCCTGGTGCCGGAAGGCCGCCGGGTCTTCCGCAGCCTGAGCGTCACCGCCAATCTGGAGTTGGGAGCCTATCACCGCCGGGATAAGGGCGCGGTGCGCCGGGACCTGGAGGACATCCGGGAGCGCTTCCCCATCCTCAAGGAACGGGGTCACCAGGCGGCGGGCACGTTGAGCGGGGGGGAACAGCAGATTCTGGCGATCGGCCGGGCCCTGATGGCCCGCCCCAAGCTGTTGATGTTGGACGAACCTTCCATGGGGCTGGCCCCCCGGATGGTCACCCAGGTTTACGAGATCCTGGCGGAACTCAAGGCCGCGGGCACCACGCTGCTCCTGGTGGAACAGAACGCCCGGGCGGCCTTGAAGGTGGAGGACCGGGGCTACGTGCTGGAGACCGGACGCATCATCCTGGACGGCACCGCCGGTGACCTCAGGGAAGACCCGGAAGTGCAGCGGGCGTATCTCGGCAAAGGCTACCGGGAAGTGTGGGAATGAAACCGCAGATTAACGCCAATATACGGAGATTAACGAGTCTTTTCTAACTCGTTCCCAAGTTGCACTTGGGAACGACAATGAAGCCAAGCTAAACTTGGCTGATTAAAGCGCGTTCCCAAGCACAGCTTGGGAACGAGGCAAAAGAGAAATATGGAAACGATTAAATTCTGGCAAGAGGGTCAAGGGGTGGAATACGTTGCATTAATGCTTTTCTTTCCCCTTTTTCCCTTTTCGCCTTTTCGCCCCTGGTTTTGACTATGCTTGAGGTTCGCGAACTCAGTAAATCTTTTGGGGGCGTTCAGGCCCTGCTCGACGTTTCTTTCGCGGTGGCCGAAGGAGAGATCGTCGGTTTGATCGGCCCCAACGGCGCGGGCAAAACCACCTGCTTCAACCTGATTAACGGTTTGCTGCCGCCCACCGCCGGCGGTATCCGACTGGACGGGCGGGATATGGTGGGTCTGCCCCCGTACCGCCGGGCGGGCCTGGGCCTGGCCCGCACCTTTCAGAATGTCCAGCTCTTCGGCGGCATGACGGTGCTGGAAAACGTCCTCACCGGCTATCACCTGCGCCAACCGGTGGGGTCGTTCACGGCCCTGCTGCCGCTGCCCCGGGTGAAGCGGGCCCAGGCCGAGAACCGCCGGCGAGCCCTGGAACTCCTGGACCTGGTGGGCCTGGGGGGCAGAGACGCCGAGCCCGCCGAAGCCCTGGCCTACGGCGATCAGCGACGCCTGGAAATCGCCCGGGCCCTGGCCCAACAACCTCGGCTGCTGCTCATGGACGAGCCCGCCGCGGGCCTCAATCCCCGGGAGACCGAAGACCTCATGGCGCTTTTGGAGCAGCTGCTCTCCCTGGATATTACCCTCCTGGTCATCGAACACGATATGACCCTGGTCATGGGCCTGTGCCACCGCATCGTGGTCCTGGACCACGGCCAGGTCATCGCCGCGGGCCTCCCCGGGGATATCCGCCGGGACCCCCGGGTCATCGAGGCCTACCTCGGCCGGGAGGAGGAATAGCAGGGACCAGAGATCAGGGATCAGGGATCAGGATTTACACCGAAAACCGAAAACCGAAAACAGAAAACAGGACTTCAAAAATGGCAATCTTCGACCAAAATGCGGAGCAGATGGATCGGGAGGAGTTGGCGCAGTTGCAGTTGGAGCGCCTCCAGGCCACTCTCACCCGGGTCTACAAGAACGTCAAGTTCTACAAGAAAAAGTTCGACGCTCTCGGTTTCCTCCCCGAGGATTGCCAATCCCTCGATGACTTAGGCAGGTTGCCGTTCACCACCCGTCACGATCTGGCCCGGGCCTATCCCTACGAGATGTTCGCGGTGCCTCTGCGGGAGGTGGTGCGCATCCACTCTTCCACCGGCAGTCCGGGCAATCCCATCGTCATGGGCTATACCGGCCGGGACCTCAGGAACTGGGCCAAATTATCCGCCCGCATCCTTACCGCCGCGGGGGTGGACCGGGACGATGTGGTCCAGGTGACCTTGAGCTACAGTTTTCTCACCAGCGCCTTCGGCATGCACTACGGGGTGGAGCTTTTGGGAGCCTCGGTGATTCCGAGCGGCCCCGGCTTCAGTGCCCGCCAGGTGCAGGTGATGCGGGACTACCGTACCACCGTCCTCGTGTCCACGCCCTCCTATGCCCTGGTGTTGGCCGACCAGATGGAGGTCGCCGGGGTGGACCCCAAGAATCTCTACCTCAAAGCGGCGCTTCTGGCCGGGGAACCCTGGACCGAAGCCATGCGGGCCGAAATTGAAAACCGCCTCTATACCCGGGCCCTGGACCACTACGCCCTGAGCGAAGCCATGGGTCCCGGGGTGGCCGGAGAGTGCGCCGCCCGGGAGCTGCCGGGCATGCACCTGAGCGAGGACCATTTCCTGCCCCAGGTCATCGACCCGGCGAGCGGCGAGCTTTTGCCCCCCGGCGAACTGGGGGAGCTGGTCATCACCACCCTCACCAAGGAGGCCACCCCCCTGGTGCGCTTCCGCACCGGGGACCTGGTGCGGCTGGACTACTCGCCCTGCCCCTGCGGCCGGACCCTGGCCCGCATGAGCCGCATCGAGGGCCGGTCCGATGAGGTGGTCATCGTCAAGGGCGTCAACATCTTTCCGAACCGGGTGGGGCAGGTGTTGGCCGCCATCCAGGGGGAGGAGCCGGCCTATCAGTTGGTGGTGGGCCGGGAAGGGCACATGGACTACCTGGAGGTGCGCATCGAGGTCCGGGAGGAATTGTTCTTCGACAAGATGACCAAGCAGCGGGAGATGCTCCAGGAGATCGCCCACAAGCTGGCGCAAGGCATCGGCGTCCAACCCCGGGTGAAATTGGTGGAACCGGGGTCGCTGTACCGGGAGGCCGAGACCTCGCCGTTGGTGATTGATTTACGGTAGGCAGTTTGTTAGCATGTGAATGGGGTAGGAGTTTCTCACACTCATGCGACCAATGAAGATAGTCTGCTGTTTGCTAATCCTGCTGCTGGCGGCCTGCGCCCGGGTGCCGGCGCCGCTGGGGAATCTGGACAATTCCTGGGGCGAGCGGAAGGTCTTTGATTATCAGGGCATCAAGATCAATTACTACGAGGCGGGGCAGGGGCCGCCGGTGATCCTGCTGCACGGCTTCGGGGCCTGCACTTATACCTGGCGGTACCTGGCGCCGGCGCTGGCCAAGGATCACCGGGTGTTTGCCCTGGATCTCAAAGGCTATGGCCTTTCTGACAAGCCCGACGACGGCAAATACGCCGTGGCGGACCAGGCGGACATGGTGACGGAGTTCATCCGCACCCGGGATTTGCATGATCTGGTGGTGATCGGCCATTCCATGGGGGGCGGGGTGACCCTCATGACCTATTTCCAGGTGCGGCAGGACTCCCCGGCCCGGATCAGGAAGCTGGTGCTCATCGACAGCGCCGGCTACCCGCAAAAGATGCCCTGGTTCATCCGCTTCGCCCGTATTCCCGTGCTCAATGAGATCGGGGGCCGGCTGCTGTCGCCCCGGTTCGTCACCTCCCTGGTGCTGCGAAAATGTTATTATAACAAGGACAAGATTACCGATGAGCAGATCGACACCTATGCCTATTACGGCAGTCTGCCGGGGGCCCGGGAGGCGGTGACGGCGACCGCCAGGCAGCTCGTGCCCGACGATATCGAGGCCCTCACCGCCCAATACAAGACCATCAGCGTGCCGGTCCTGATTATCTGGGGGGCCGAGGATGAGGTGGTGCCGCTTGCGGTGGGCAAACAGTTCAAGCGGGATATCCCGGACGTGGAACTGGTGATCCTGCCGAAATGCGGCCATATCCCGCCGGAGGAGGAATGGCAGAAAACCAATGAGTTTGTCGAGGCTTTCTTAAAAAAGTGAGGTAGGGTGCGTTTTACGCACCATAAAGGAGCATATGCGACCCTCCTGGGATGAATACTTCCTGCTCATCGCCAAGTTGGTGAGCACGCGCAGCACCTGCAACTCCCGGCCCACGGGCGCGGTGCTGGTCAAGGACAAGCAGATCCTGGCCACGGGCTACAACGGCTCCATGCCCGGGGCGCCCCACTGCTCGGACCAGGTCATGCCCGACGGCAGCCCCTACTGCCACCGCCGGGCCTTGAACATCGCCGACGTGGACAAGTATAATTACTGCCGGGCGTCCCACGCCGAGGCCAACGCCATCGCCCAGGCGGCCCGCTACGGCGTGGCCATCAAGGGCGCGACCCTGTACGTCACCCTGCAGCCCTGTTTCGTGTGCATCAAGCTCCTGGCCACGGCCCAGATCAAGCGGGTGTATTTCGAGCTGGCCTACGGGTCCAAAGACGCGGCCCGGGATGAGTTCTGGAAAAACGCCATGGCGGAGGCGGGTTTCGAGGTCTTTGAGCAGTTGAGCATTTCGCCGGGGGCCTTGGAGTTTATCCTGCCCAGCCTGAAGGGGATCACCTCCCGGCGGCGCCTGGCGGCCACCGCGGCGGCGGAGGCGCCGGAGTTCGTGGGCGCGGTGGAATCGGAGTAGAGTATCAATGTGGCGCGGTAGGGGCGGGTTTAAAACCCGCCCCTACAAAAAATCCCGTGGCTGGCCTATGCGGCCACGGTGCCAGAAAGTTATTGCAATTTATAGGAAATTCAGGCATTAATGGGTAACCTACTGGAATAACATGTTTTCCCACCTCCTTATGGGGTTGGGGGATGGGGCTTGGGGAAGGATTGTAAGTGGGCTGTGGGCCCACTTACAATCCCTTCCCCAAAGAAATCATCATGGCTACGAAAAGCGAGACGACGAAAAAGAAGGGCAATGTCCGGAAGGCCAAGGCCGCGGCGGCCCCTAAAAGGGCGGCGGCGCCCGAGGTCTCCTGGCAGGGGCGGTTGGGCCAGGAGATGGCGGCCCTGTTGCTTTTGGGCCTGGCGGGGTTTTTCCTGCTGGCCCTGGGGAGCCATTCCCCTGCCGATCCCCAAGGTTTTATGGGCATAGGGAAGGCCGCAACGGTGAACAACGCCGCGGGCAAGGGGGGGGCCCTGGTGGCGGCTTACTGCATCTGGGGGCTGGGGCTGGCCGCCTTCTGGCTGCCCCTGATGTTCCTGGGCCTGGCCTGGCAGTCCCACCACGAGGGGCTGGAGGACCTGGGCTGGCCCCAAACCGTGTCGGCCCTGGGGGTGCTGCTGGCTTCGGCGGGGCTGCTGTCCCTGGGGTGGCCGGCGATAACCTGGGGCGGCGAACTCATGTACGGCGGCGGGGGTCTGGGGAAGCTCATCGCCGGGGCCCTGCGCGCCGGCCTCAATCCCCTGGGCGCGGCCCTGGCGTTGGGGTTGGTCCTACTCCTCAGTGTTATGGGGGCCACCCGCCTGTCCTACGTCGGGCTCATGGCGCTGGTGGGCCGGGGGCTGCGGGGGGTCTGGGGCCTGATCCGGGGGCGGAAGGCAGAAGAGCTGCCGGAGGCGCCCCCGTACCGTCCCCGGAAGCCGGTCATGGGGCGCCCGGTCATCACCCAGACCGGGGGCGAGGCCGAAGTCCCCGTCCTGACGCCGTCGCCGGGTCCGTCAGTCCCGGCCTTGGAAGCGGGGGCCGCCAAATCCCGCAAAGTCGCGCCGACGCCCGGGGTCTTTACCCTGCCGGGCCTGGACCTCCTGGACCCGTCGCCGCCCTGGAACCAGCAGGTGCAGGAAAGCGCCATGATGGCCCAGGCCCAAAAGCTGGAGGACACGTTGCGGCATTTCGGGGTGGAGGGCCGGGTCACCGCCATTATGACCGGGCCGGTGGTGAGCCGCTTCGAATACGAGCCCGCCCTGGGGGTCAAGATCAGCAAGATCACCGGGCTGGCCGACGACCTGGCCCTGGCCCTGAAAGCCCTGTCCATCCGCATCGTGGCGCCGGTGCCGGGCAAGGGGGTGCTGGGCATCGAGGTACCCAACCCCAAGCGCCAGGTGGTGGCCCTGCGGGAAATCCTGGCGGACACCTCCTACCAGAAGTCCGCCTCCCGCCTGACCCTGGCCCTAGGCAAAGACATCATGGGGACCCCGGTGGTCACCGACCTGGCCAAGATGCCCCACCTGCTCATCGCCGGGGCCACCGGCAGCGGCAAGAGCGTGGGCCTCAACGCCATGATCCTGAGTGTGCTGTTCAAGGCCACCCCGGAGGAGGTGCGCTTCCTGCTGGTGGACCCCAAGCGCATCGAGCTCTCCATGTACGAAGACATTCCCCACCTGCTCCACCCGGTGGTGTTCAATCCCAAGGAGGCCACTACCGCCCTGCACTGGGCCGTGGGGGAGATGGAGCGCCGCTATGCCCTCCTGAGTGATCTGAGCGTGCGCAACATCGAAGGCTATAACCAGAAGGCCAAGGCCAAAAAACCGGACCCCCGGATCGAGGAAGGCATCCTGCCCCGGTCCCTGCCGTACCTGGTCATCGTCATCGACGAGTTGGCGGACCTGATGCTGGTGTCGTCCCGGGACACGGAAGAGTACCTGATCCGCCTGGCCCAGAAGGCCCGGGCCTCGGGGATCCACCTGATCGTGGCCACCCAGCGGCCTTCGGTGGACGTCATCACCGGCCTCATCAAGGCCAACTTTCCCACCCGCATCTCCTATCAGGTGTCGGCCCGGATGGACTCCCGGGTCATCCTGGACGCTATGGGGGCCGAGCGCCTCCTGGGCATGGGGGACCTCCTGTTCATGCCGCCGGGGACCTCCCGCCTGAAGCGCATCCACGGCCCCTACGTCTCGGACGAGGAAGTCACCCGGGTGACGGAGTTCCTGAAGGCCCAGGCGAGGCCGGAGTATGAGGTCGGGATTACGGAGATGCGGGAGGCGGAAGAGGAAATCGCCGAAAACGGCGAGAAGGACGAAAAGTACGCCGACGCGGTGGAACTGGTGGCCGAGACCCGGAACGCCTCCATCTCCATGCTGCAGCGTAGGCTGCGGGTAGGCTACAACCGGGCGGCCCGCATCATCGAAACCATGGAAAAGGAAGGCCTCATCGGCCCCTCGGACGGCATCAAACCCCGGGAGGTGTACGTCTCCCGGCGGTGAAAGCTGATTTTGGAAATTATTGAGGGAGGGGGCGAGGGGCTTTTTCGTAAGTGGCCCCTCCGCTTACGAAAAACTCCCTCAAACTCCCTCCCCCAACCCCTTAAGGAATAAATTTATAAAATCCTCAGAATTTCTCGGTCAAGAATTTCCCTAACCAGCACGCCATCCCTCTAAAATAGCCCCTGAGGCAAACCGAAAATCGAAAACCGTATTAATGGCGTGTCTGGGTTTCGGGCTCCCCGGAGGGCGCCAGCTTACCGGCAGGGAGGGCGATGCCCAGTTGGTTGCGGCCTTGCTGTTTGGCGTGATAGAGGGCGGCGTCGGCGGCGCGCACCAGGTCCTCGCCCCTGATCCCGTGGTCCGGGAAGGTGGCCACGCCGAAGGAGGCCGTAATGGGTCCCAGGGACCGGTCGCCGTAGACCACCCGGAGCCGGCTAATGCCCTGGCGCACCAGCTCGGCCCGCTGGCAGGCGATTTCCAGGGACGCTTCGGGCATAATCAGGGTAAACTCATCGCCGCCATAGCGGCAGGCCACATCCTCCCGGCGCACCTGGGTCTTGAGGAACCGGCCCAGGGCCTTGATCACCTGATCCCCGGCCTCGTGGCCGAGGGAGTCGTTGATGGGCTTGAGGTTGTCCAGGTCCACCATGATAAGGGCCAGGGCTTGGTTGCGGCGTTGGACGCGCAGGATTTCCCGATCCAGGGTTTCTTCCATGTAACGGCGGTTATACAGGCCGGTGAGGGGATCGCGCAGGGCCTGGGCCCGCAGGCTGTCCCGGAGCTTCAAGTTGGCCAGGGCCAGGGAAATTTGCCGGGCCAGGGTCAGGGCCAGGCGCTGCCGGGACTCGATCAACTGCTCCCGCAGGGGTGCCGGGCTGTCCAGGGCGCAGACCCGGTTCTGCAACAGGATCAGGCCCATGATCTCACCCTGGGCGATCAGCGGAATGCACATATGATCAGCGATGGGCACCTTCGTCAAATGGGGGCAGATTAATCCCGGTTGCTGGGAATCGACTGCGTGAATCTCGCCGCGCCGCAGGGCCCAGCATTCGTCGGGGGAGAAGACCGTTTCGCCGATCTCCGGTTGCTCCCAGGCGGCTACCGATTCCATGAAGGTTTTGGAGGCGTTGAGGATGAATAGGGCGCCGGACTCCTCGGGAAATAAGGAGGCAGCAAAGTGGGCGATGCCCTCGTACGCCTCCTGGCAGGTGAGGCAGGCTTGCAGCAGGTCGCCCATCTCATTGAGCAGGGTAATTTCCCGGTTGCGCTGCTCAAATTGGCGGATAATTTCCTTTAAGTTGTTATTGGCGGCCTGGAGGGCGGTTTCCACCTCCTTGCGCTCGGCAATTTCATTCTGGAGCTGCTCATTAAGGGCGGCCAGATCATGCAGAGTCCGTTTAATTTCGCTGCGGTCCCGGGCGACGCACACGCTGCCGATAATGGCGTGGTCCTGGTCGTAGAGCAGATTGATGGAGAGCGCGAACAGGGCGATGCTGCCATCCTTTTTTTTCATGTGGATTTCGTGCCGGTGGACCGAGCCATCCCGGCGCAACCGCGCCAGCATCTCCTCGAGTTCGGTTTTATCGGCATAGAGTTCAAAGGCGGATTTGCCGGTAAGTTCCGCGGCAGAATAGCCGAAGACGTCGGCGGAAGCTTTGTTCCACTTGATGACGGTGCCTTGGCGGTCGACGATGCCGATGGAGTCGGCGGAATTGTCCAGGACGTTTTCCAGGTACTCTTTGGCCTGCTTGAGGTCCTGTTCAGCCCGGCGGCGGTCCGTGACATCGATACCGGTCCCGATGATATGGGTGACATGCCCCTCGGCATCCCGCACGGCGGTATTGGACCAGGCGATCAGATGGTGCGGCCCATCCCGGGAGATCCAATAATTTTCATGCTCTCCGGGCATCTGGTCAATGAGCAAGGTGGAAAAAACCCTTTTAACCTCTTCCACGTCTTCCGGGGGTGTGAAAAGATCCCAGACGGGTTTGCCTTCCACTTCCGGGAAGGAATACCCCGAGATTGCCTCGCACGCCCGGTTAAACCGGACGATACGCCCTTGGGGGTCCAGCACCACGACCAGGACGCTCACGGTATCCAGGAGGGTGGCGATAAAATCCCGCTCTTCCTCAAGGTCGGCCTCGGCCCGGACCCGGGAAGCGATGTCTCGAAACACCACCACGGCGCCGTCAACCTGGCCGTCCTTCAGGATAGGAGCGCTCACGTACTCCACGGGAAAGCCGTCGCCGTGCTTGGTCCAAAACAGGTCGCGGGAGACCCGCTGGACCTGGCCGTTGCTCCAAGAGTTATAGATCGGGCAGTCTTCTTTGGGGTAAGGGGTGCCATCGGCTTTGGTGTGGTGCAACAGGGCGTGGATATCCCGACCGATCAACTCTTCCAGGGCGTAGCGGCTGATGGTGGCCGCGGCGGGATTGACAAAAGTAACCTTACCCGAGGCGTCCAGACCACAAATACCTTCTCCCGCCGAATGCAAGATCATTTCATTTTTGATCAATAAATCTTTATAGGCATGTTCGGCGTGTTGGCGCTCCTCAACTTCTCGGTGCAGTTGGGTGTTGGCCACGGTCAGGCGAGTCAATACCCGGCGAAAATATATCCCCAATAAAATCAATAAAAGAATAAAGACGAAGCGGATCCATAATTCACGACCGCTCGGCTTGAACAATTGTTGTAATAAAGTCGTGTTCTGGAAGAATGCCAGGGTTTCGATAGCGGATTCAATGATCCAGAATAAGATAATAATAGAAATAACTATAAAAACTAAGTTATCTAATTTATAAATAATGGATGGTTTTATGTCTTGGCTTACCTTATCATTATTAATATTCTTGGTTTGCATTTAAATCAAGTTCAATCCAAAATGTAATATTGAGTTACCTCCGGGGCGATACTGTAGCGCCCCATGTATGGACGCCCTATCCTGAACCTCAGGACCGGAGGCCTCCCAAAGGTCCCCTGTGGTTGGCGCCGTCGGCGCATATGCCCGGCCCCCACCCCGCGGCAGCCTTCCCTGGCCTGGCAATCTTACCAGTGGGGAAGTCCATGTATTAACTGCAATGATGATGCCAGACTTTGGCAGGCAGGTCAAGGGAACTGAATGACCTTGTGAATAATTATAAATATTTATTAATTTAAAAAAACAATATATTTATTATCAGAGGGTCGAGATTGGACGGGGCGAGGCTGTGAGGATAAGAGTAACTTTTGCGGGTGGCTGATGGCTGCAGGGGTCCAGGCGCGATTTCCTGCTCTCCCCAGGGACGTCACCGGGGGTGCTGCTAATGTAAACCAAGAAAATTTAATTGGTTGACAATCGTGCCGCCCTGGGTGATGCTTCACAAGATGAACTATTCTGATTGGCAAGAGATCTTTGCCCTGGAGGGGCCTGAGTTGTGGTCCCGGCTGGGGGAGGCCAGCCGGCTGCGGGAACGGCATTTCGGCCGGCGGGTGAGCTTCTGCGTCATCATCAACGCCAAGTCCGGGATGTGCTCCGAGGACTGCGCCTTTTGCTCCCAGTCGGCGAAGGCTCACAGCCAGGCACCCCATTATCCCCTGCTGCCCCGGGAAGAATTGGTGGGAGCGGCCAGGCAGGCGGCTACAACGGGGGCGTCCCGCTTTTCCCTGGTGACCGCGGGCCGGGGCATCCGGTCCCCCCGGGAGCAGGGCGCACTGCTGGCGGCGGTAGCCGCTATCCGGGAGGCCGTGCCCATCCGCGTCTGCGCCTCTCTGGGGATCGTGGACCGGGGCTTCCTCCAAGAGTTAAAGGCGGCGGGGCTGGACCGTTTCCACCATAATCTGGAAGCCGCGGCCTCTTTTTTTTCCCGGATTTGCACCACCCACAGCTTTGCCGAGCGGGTGGCCACCATCGAGGCGGCCCAGGCCGCCGGCCTGTCCGTCTGCGCCGGGGGCATCTTCGGGTTGGGCGAGACCCTGGCCCAGCGCTGGGAGATGGCCCAGGAACTCAAGACCCTGGCGGTGGACGCCATTCCCCTCAATTTTCTCCATCCTTTGCCCGGCACTCCCCTGGCGCCGCGTCCGCTGCTGGCCCCCCTGGAGGCTGTGAAGATCGTGTTGGCCTTCCGCTTCCTGTTCCCGACGCGGTCTTTAGTCATCTGCGGCGGCCGCCAGGTGACCCTGCGGTCTCTGTCGCCGCTCCTGTTCGCCGCCGGGGCCGACAGCCTGATGACCGGGGACTACCTCACCACCCGGGGCCGACTGCCCGCAGAGGACCGGCAGATGGTGGCGGACCTGGGGCTGGAGCTGGTGCAGGAAGGCCCCCGGGCCGAGGCCATGGCCCCCCTTGTGGCAGAGCAATAATGGATTTGTCATTGCCCAACCTGCCCCCGGTCCAGGGGCTCTTCGTCACCGGCACCGATACCGATGTGGGCAAGACCTGGGTGGCCGCGGGGCTCACTGCGGCGCTGCGGCGGCGGGGCCTGGGCGCGGTTTATTTCAAACCCATCCAGAGCGGCTGCCCCCAGGAGGGGGGACGCCTCATCCCCACGGATGCCCGGTTGGCCCGGGATCTGGCCGGACTGCAGGAGTCCCTGGACCTCCTCACCCCCATCGCCCTGCGGCTGGCCCTGGCCCCCGGGGTGGCCGCCGCCCAAGCAGGGGTGGAGGTGGACCCGGGACGGATTGCCGCCGCGCTTCGGGACCTGGCGGGACGGTATGAATTTTTCGTGGTGGAAGGCGCCGGAGGGCTGTATGTCCCCCTGATCGGCCTGGATTTCCTGGTCCTGGACCTGATCCGCTGGCTGGCCCTGCCCCTGGTGGTGGTGGCCAAATCCGGCCTGGGCACCATCAACCATACGGTCCTGACGGTCAAGGCGGCGCTGGCGGCCGGAATCGAGGTGGCGGGGATCATCCTCAACCGGTATCCCGAGAAGCCGGGCCTGGCGGCACAGACCAATCCCGGGGTGATCGCGGCCTTGACCGGAGTGCCGGTCCTGGGGCGGCTGCCGGAGGTGGCCGGCCTGAATAGCCCCGCAGACCGGGAGGCTTTTATAGGGGCGATTGGGCCCATTGCGGTACAGCTCGTGGGGGGGCGAGGATGAGGCCGCACGTTGTCTGTCCCAAGCTGCTATCAGCTATGTCCGGGCCTTCGGCACAACCAAGAGGGTAGGGCCGGGTTTCAAACCCGCCCCTGCAGAGGTTTACCTATAACTCAAGAGAAACCTAATCCCCACCCCAGCCCTCTCCCTCAAAGGGGGGAAGGGGAAAACTTTTGAGAGACTTTTCGGAATAGTCAGGATGGACGAATTAACCCGAGAACTGACCGAACTTGAGGCTCAGGCCCAGCGGCGGCGCCTCCAGGTGGTGGAGGAGGTTTTGCCCGGAGGCCGGGTGCGGGTGGCCGGGCAGGTCCTCCTCAATTTATCGTCCAACGATTACCTGGGCCTGTCCCAGGACCCCCGGCTCATCGACGCGGCCCAGGCGGCCGCGGCCCGCTGGGGCACGGGGGCCGGAGCCTCCCGGCTGGTGGTGGGCCACCTGGCCCTGCACGAGGCCGTGGAATCCCGCCTGGCCGATTTTAAAGGCACCGAGGCCGCGGTGATTTTCCCCACCGGCTACATGGCCAACGTGGGCACCATTTCGGCCCTGGCGGGGCCGGGGGACGCGATTTTCTGCGACCGCCTCAACCATGCCAGCATCTATGACGGCATCAAGCTGTCTGGGGCGGCGCTGCAGCGTTTTCCCCACCGGGACCTGAACCGTCTGGAGGACCTGCTCCGGGAGGCGGGGGGGGCCCGGCGCCGCCTGATCGTCACCGATTCGGTGTTTTCCGTGGACGGCGATCTGGCGCCGCTCAAAGACCTGGTGACCCTGAAGGCCCGCTACGGGGCCTGGTTGATGATTGATGAGGCCCACGCCACCGGAGTCCTGGGGGAGCGAGGCGCGGGGCTGGCCGAAGCCGAGGGCGTCAGCCGGGAGGTCGATATCCACATGGGCACCTTTTCCAAGGCCCTGGGCTCCCAGGGAGGATACGTGGCCGGCGACCGGCGCCTGGTGGATTACCTCTACAACCGGGCCCGGTCATTCATTTACTCCACCGCCCTGGCGCCGCCGGTGCTGGGGGCCATTGACCAGGCGCTGGAGGTAGTGGTCCGGGAACCGGAGCGGCGGCGCTACCTTTTGGACGAGGCCGAGAAATTCCGCCG
This sequence comes from Desulfobaccales bacterium, assembly GCA_049696835.1. Lineage (GTDB taxonomy): Bacteria > Desulfobacterota > Desulfobaccia > Desulfobaccales > 0-14-0-80-60-11 > 0-14-0-80-60-11. The sequence goes on along the minus strand of JBAVUP010000128.1, from coordinate 65,099 downwards.
GAGCCTGCTGGCCGCGGGCCTGGATATCCTGGGGAGCGAAACCCAGATTATCCCGGTGCTGGTGGGAGACAACGCCCGAACGCTTAAGTTCGCGGCCGAACTCAGGGCCCAGGGCCTCATGGCGGTGGCCCTGCGACCTCCCACGGTACCGCCGGGCCGGGCCCGGGTGCGGTTTTCCCTGTCCGCGGCCCATGGCCGGGAGGACCTGACCCGGGCTCGGGAGACCATTGTGGCTACAGCCCGGGCCATGGGATTGGGGTTGTGAACACCCTGGTGCTGCTCCACGGCTGGGGGGCCACCGGCCGGGTCTGGGCGCGACAGGCCGCGGCCTTTGGCGACCGGGTGACGGTCCTGACGCCCACCGTTCCGGCCTGGGAAGTGGGGTGGTTTTCCCAATATCTCCACGGATTACTCTTACCGGCGTGCCTCCTGGTGGGCTGGTCCCTCGGGGGCATGCTGCTCATGGAGGCCTTGAGCGACCTTACAGGCGAGCGACCCGCAGGGCTGGTCCTGGCAGGCGTCGCCCCGGTCTTCACCCGGCGCCCGGATCATCTCTGGGGCCAGCCCCCCGCCGTGGTGCGGGCCATGCGCCGGGCCCTGCAGGAGAATCGGCACCAGATGCTGGAGGACTTTGCGGACCGGTGCCTGGCCCCGGGGGAAGCCGCATTTGGTTCCCAGGCCCGGGCCGCGTTGGCCTCTCCGGCGTCGACGGCGACCCTGGGGGCGGGACTAGATTATTTGCTGCGGGCGGACCTGCGGCCCCTGCTCCCCGGCTTGCCGAGAGGAACCGTCATCATCCAGGGGCAGGAGGACGGCATCGTGGACCCGGCCCAGGCGCGGTTCCTCCAAGAGCAGCTCCCCGGGGCCAGGCTGCATCTGCTGCCAGGGGCCGGGCATCTCCCCTTTTTGACCCAGGCCGCGGCCTTTAACCGTATCCTGGAGGAATGTTTGGCAGAAGGATTAAGCAATCATGGCCGATGAATCAGCCAATTTCGCGTGGGAAAATTTCCTCCTCCCGCCTTTAGAAAAGGCAGGAAGAGGCACTCCAGGTTTTTTGAGTCCCTTTTCCTCAAGGGGGGATTTAGGGGAATTTTTCGGGAGAACCGAGGATGGCGCGGCCATATGCCTCGCCCCTCAAGAGCATATGGAAGTCAAGGCAGGTATCAGACGGAATTTTGCCCGCCGGGTGCGGTCCTATGACCGATATGCCTGTATGCAAAGCCTCATGGCCCATGGCCTGGTGGCGGTGGTGCAAGGGATCCTGGCCCGGGCCCGGCGTATCCTCGAGATCGGCTGCGGCACCGGCTATCTCACGCAGCTCCTGCGACAGGCCAATGGCGAGGCCCGCCTGGTCTGCCTGGACCTGGATGCCGCGCTACTTAAAGCGGCCCGGGATCGCCTGGGACCGGAAGCGGGGGTGGAATGGCTGGTGGCGGACGGCGAGAGCCCCATTCGGGGCGAATATGACCTAGTCATCGCCAATGCCAGCTTCCAGTGGTTCAGCCATCCCGGGGAGACCCTGGCCGCCTACTACCGGAGCCTGGCCCCCGGAGGCACCCTGGCCTTCTCCACCCTGGGGCCCGGGACGTTTCAAGAACTGGCCGGCTCCCTGACTCAGGCGGCCCACAGCCTGAATCTGACCGGGGCGCTCCGGATTCCCGCCCAGGACTTCGGCGACCGGGAAACCTGGTCCCACCATCTGCACCGGGCCGGATTCTCCCAGGTGCAGATGTCCCGGGAAATAATCACCACCACCTTCCCCACCGTGCGGGATTTCCTCAAGGCCCTCCAGGCCACGGGCGCCACCAATCCAACCCCCCGCCCCTTTTCGCCCCGCCTGCTGACCTCGACCATCAACGCCTACCAGACCACCTACGGACGCAACGGCACCATCCCGGTGAGCTACGAAGTCATCTGGGCCGTGGCCCAAAAATAGTAGCCAGTGGCCAGTAGTCAGTAAAACGACGGAACGACCACCGACCAAAACTGACCACTGATCACTGGCAACTGGCTACTGCCTTAAAGCGGCTGGACCCAGATGGCCTGGGGGCCCTGATCTCCAGGCTCCTGGGCGAAGGTCACGGCCATGCCCGGGGTCAGGTGGCTGAAGTTGCCTTTTTTGACGGCGTGGGCGTGGAAGTAGACTTCCTGGCCGTCGTCGGATTCGATGAAGCCGTAGTCGGCATCCGGGAACAGGCGCACCACTCTGCCGTGTTGGGCGACTTCGGCGTGGATCTTGACCTGCTGCTGGACCACCTGGGAGTGCTGGCTCAGGCGGTGGTCCAGGGCGTCAAAGGCCTCCACCAGGAGGGGCACGACTGTGTCGCCCTGGCGCAGCAGGGTAATGGTGTCGCCGGGGACATTGACCACCAGGTGGACTTCGAAGGCTCCGAGTCGGTGGTGAGCCGTACCGATGACTTCCACCCGGGCGTGGAGGATGGGATCATGGTAGTGTTTCTGCAGGCGGGCCAGTTCTGCTTCAATCTTTTCCCGCCACTCGGGCAGGATTTCGAGATTGCGGCCTTCAATATGCACATCCTGGGGCAGCATGGAGCACCTCCTGAGAAATCCGACAGGGACGATTACGGCGCGTAGGGGCACGGCGGGCCGTGCCTTAAGGCATGACCGGTGGTCCTGCTTTCTTGGCCTGATGCATAATTATAATTGATTAGTAAGAATGGCAACCGGGCTTGTCAATCAGCGGGCGCGGATCGGGAGGATCGAGGAGGCGGAGGCAGTCCGGAGTTACTGGGTGCCGATGAAGCACGGCCGGAAGGTGGCCTCGTCGCGCCCTAAGGCCCGGCGCAGGTTTTCGAGCATGGCCTCCCGGTCTGCCGGCAGCCGGCCGGCCACGTCGAGGTAGTTGGTGTAGTGGTCGCTGGCGACTTGAGTGGGCGCGGTGATCTGCTCCAGGAGGGCCATAGTTTCCGCGAGCACCTGATGGGGGGTGAGCATCTGGAAGCGCCCTGCCTGGACGTCGGCCAGCAGGGGGGTGTTGATCTTGGGCACCAGGGTCCGCAGGCGCACCACCTGGGGCTGCATGGCATTGATGACCCGGGCGGTCTCCCGGGCGTGCGCCTCGGAGCGCTCCGGACCGCCGAGGCCCAGGATGACGTAGGCGTTGATCTCAATCCCCGCGGCCCGGGCCAGGCGTCCCGCCATGATATGGTCCTCGGCGGTGGCGCCTTTCCTGACCCGGGCCAGAATGACGTCGTCGCCGCTTTCCACCCCCACATGCATCCGCCCCAACCCGGCCTGGGCCAGATTCTTAAGCCGGTCCGGCCCTTTGCGGCGGATATAGTGGGACGAGCCGTAGACGGTGATTCTCTGGAGGCGGGGAAAGCGGGAGTAGGCGTGGCGGCAGATGTCGGCCAGGCTTGCGGTGGGCATGGCGATGGTGTTGCCCGCGGGGAAAAACACCGTAAGCACGGCCTGGCCATAGGTGACCGCGGCCTCATCCAGGTCGGCCTTGATCTCCGCCACGGGCCTCACCTGGAACCGGAGCCGTCCTTATAGACCATGCAGAAGGTGCAGAGGTTGTGGGGGCAGCCCACGGTGGCCTGGACCAGGAGACTGTCGGCTTCGCTGGGGGGCCGGTATATGGGGCCTTCGTAACGCATAGGCTTTGTACAAGGGGTCTTGAGGGGAGGGCCGGGGAACGTAGGAGCGGTGAGCGCACCGCCCCTACAACAGCCCTCCCAACCTTTTTCTATTATAACACATCGGACAGATACCCGGAGGGAACTGCGGGGCCTTCCCCCCGGGCCGACCCGGTCTGATAATGTGCTGGGCAGTGGCGGGGATTAATGGTAATATGTGAATGTGTAAACCAACTTAGGTGTAAGCAAAACGTGGAAGTCCGGCACGAATCCATCATTTGCCCCGGTTGCGGCTGCCTCTGCGATGACCTGGATGTCACCCTGGAGGGGGACCGGATCGTTGAGGTCACCAATGTGTGCCTCTGGGGCGTAAGCCGCTTCTTCCACGCCAAGAAATTCCATCCCAAGAAAGACCGCCACCGCCTGCGGGAGCCCGAGGTGCGTCATCAGGGACGCCGGCAGACGGTGTCATACGAGGCGGCCCTGGCGGAGGCGGCCCAACTCCTGAGCCGGGCGCGCCGGCCCCTCCTCTATGGGCTGACCAATTCCGGCTCCTGGGCCCAGGAGGCCGCCCTGAAGCTGGCCCGAAGCCTGCGGGCCCGGCTGGAACCCGGGGATCTGGCCTTCAAAGCCCCCTATTATCAGAGCATCGAAGCGCATGGCCTGTCTTGGGCCCCCCTGGAGGTCATCCGGGATGAGGCGGACTCGGTGCTCTTCTGGGGGGCTAATCCCATCCACTCGGCCCCCCGCCACGTGGTGCGCTATGCCGTGTTCGCCCGGGGGCGTTTCACCGAACGGGGTCTGGAGGACCGCCAGGTGGCGGCGGTGGACATCTACCCGACCGAGCTGGCTTCGTTCTGTCCGGTGTTCGTCAAAATCCAGCCGGGGCAGGAACTGGACCTGGTCAAGGGAGTGGCCGCCATCCTGAACCAGGAGCCGCCTCCCGCCCCGCCGGTGAAGGGGACCCGGCGCCTGGCCCAATTTCTGGCCAAGGCCGACTACGGGGTCATCTTCTGCGGCCGGGGCGTCGGTTACGGCCCGGCCCTGGAACTGTATGACCGGTTGTTTCGCCTGGTGGCCGGCCTCAATGCCCGGGCCCGGTGGTTTGTCTTCCCCCTGTCCGGGGATTTTAATTCCAGCGGCTTATACCACCTGCTGCTTAACGAGGTGGGGCGGGCCGGGGCCCCGGATTTCGGGGCGGGCGAAGTGGCGGTCCACACCACGCCGGTGGATTTCCGGGAGGTGGACGCCTTGTGCGTCACCGGCGCCGATTTGTTGTGGTTCCTGTCGGAGGAGCAGGTGGCGGACCTCAAACGCCGCCAGGTGCCCATCGTGGCTTTGAGTCCCTTTGCCAACCGGACCACCGGCCAGGCCGCGGTGATTGTGCCGACGGCCCTGGCCGGGGTGGAGACCGCCGAGGTGGCCTATCGCATGGATGGGCTGCCCCTGGTCCTGAAACAAGTGACGCCGTCGGGGCTACCCGCGGATCACCAGGTGCTCAGGGATCTGGAGCGCTTGATCTCGGCTTAAAATCGATGAAGATTATGTCCTCGAAATTGCATGATAACTGGTGTGGCGCTTCATAATTACTATGAACTTTAAAAGCGCGGTTTTCTTACCCCCCTTTCCTAAAGGGGGGTAAGGGGGGATTAGATAACCGCTTAATAATCCCCCTAAATCCCCCTTTAAAAAGGGGGACTTTAAGGCTTCTAAGCCGAAGCTCAGATTGATTTTTGTCATACTTTTAATGAAGCATAACACTAGGTCGCCGTGATTTCTCGCAGACCTTCCTTAAGTCCCTCTTTAGGAAAGGGGGGAAAATCTTGGGCTTGACGGTCACCGTTACGAAGGTATCCACCCAGGTAGGTTGGAGCATTGCGCCATGCGCCTGAAGATTGCCGGTGGACGCCTGTACGATCCTGACTGCGGTTGGGACGGGGAGGTGGGGGACCTCTTCATCCAGGACGGCCGGGTGGTGGCGCCGCTTCCTGAGGTGGACCGGGTGATCGAGGCCCGGGGGCAGATAGTGACGCCCGCGGGGATCGAGCTGCGGGGCCAGGTGGCCACCTACGGCCTGGATTTCCTGCGCCTGACCGACGGGGCGCCGTCGCTTAAAGAGTTGGGGGAGAGCTACGCCCTCCTGGGGTACACCCACGTCCACGAGCCGTTCTTGACGGCCTGGACCGCGGGCTACGTGCAGCGCCAGCTCGCGGGCCTGCCGGTGGTGGACACCTCCGCCTCCCTGGTCCTCAACCTGCGGGAGCTAGACCTGTGGCTGCGGGCGCCGGAGCACCGGCGGGAGGTGGAGCAAACCCTGGGGTTCCTGCTGGAAGCCACGCGCGCCCTCAATTTCCGGGTGGTGGAGCCCTTTGTGCGGTACCGGCAGGAGTATTATCGGCACCGCACCATTGAACCCGAAGAGGCCCTGGGGTTGTTGGCCGACCTGGCCCGGGCGACCGGGGTGCCTTTGACTCTGGAGGCCTCCCCCGAAGTGCTGCGGGCCGGTCTGCCGGAGCCGCAGGCCTTTCATCTGGCGGCCCTGGGCCCGGCGTTGACGGAGGATGACCTGATGGCCGCGGCCCTGGCCCTGCTCAAGGCGGGGGCCACCGGCGACTTGGGGCTCATGGCCGCCAGGCCTCAGGCAGGGCCGCGACGGCCGGTGCGGCTGGACCTGGGATGGTTCCGTCCCCTGGACCTCAACCCCCCGGTGGATGAGGCCGCGGCCCGGCGGGCCCTGAAGCTGGCCCTGGAATATCAGGGCTCGCGGCTGGCTTTTTCCGCGGCCGGCCAGGCCTCGGCGCCGGTGGCCGATTATCCCCGGCTGTTCGCCTACTTATGGGACCAGGGGGCCCGCCGGCAGGATTGGCAGGATGACCTGGGGCCCCGGCAATATTCGCTGTCGGAGTGGGTCTGGGCCACCCGCACCCTGCCGGCCCGGCTGTTGGGCCTCTCGGATCGGGGCCGGCTGAGCCCGGGGACCCGGGCCGATGTAGCCATCTATGACCTGGCGGCGGAGGCGCCCCCCGGTCAGTGGCAACGCGGCCTGGGGCGCTGCCGCACCCTGCTGAAGGCGGGGGAAGTGGTGGTGGACAATTTCAATCTGGTGTACCCGGAGGTGGCCCGGGCCACCTACTACCGGCAAACCTCGGCGGCGGCGACCCCGATGCTGGCGGAAATCTGCCAGTTTCAGAGCTTGCGAGGGGAAAACCTCTGGGTCCCGGAGGCACTGGGCGGACCCTGGGTGGGGCTGTAGGACATGGCCACGGCGGCAGAACTCCTGGAATTCTTGCCCGGCACGGATTGCCGGCAGTGCGGCCTGAGCTGCGCCGAGTTTGCCGGGTTGCTCGTTGCCCGGGAGGTGGCCCCGGAGGACTGCCCGGTGCTGCACGAGCCCGATTATGCCGGGTTTATCGAGGCCTTGTACGAACTCCTGGGGCCCGCGGTCACGGCTCCAGGGATGCGCATCGACCCGGAAAAGTGCAACGGCTGCGGCATCTGTGTGGCCATGTGCGAATATCACCTGGGAAACTGCGACGCGGCCCGCCTGGGCAAAGGGCCGCGCCTCACCGATACGGTAGTGTTCCACGTGGTCAACGGCACGGTGACGGTGGTGCGCCAGGAGCTGTGCACCCGGCTGGTCCAGGCCGCGGAAAAGTGCAACAAATGTGCGGATCATTGTCCCACCGAGGCCATTACGTTGTTTTAGCAGTTAGCAGTAAGCAGCGAGAGAGAATGAAAATTGCATTTCTTCATTGATGAAATAGGATTGGATCACTTAGACCAGAACCCAGAACCCAGAACCCAGAACCCAGAACCCAGACATGACCGACACGCTGCATTTTCAAGAACTGGACCCGCTTTTTAAGGAAGAAGTGGCTGCCGAGCCGGGCTGCCAGCATCTGCTGCGCTGCTTTGGCTGCGGAGTCTGCACCGCCACCTGTCCGGTGAGCGAAGCCACGCCCGGGTTCAGCCCCAGCCAGATCATCCGCCAGATTCTCTACGGCCAGCGGGCGGCCCTGCTGGGATCGCGATCCCTGTGGTATTGCGCCCGCTGCGCCCGGTGTTCGTTTCAGTGTCCCCAGGACGTCCGCTTTCTGGATATCATTCAGGGCCTGAGGAACCTGGCTTTCCGGGACGGGCGGATCAGTGCGGCCCGGGTGGCCTTGCTCACGCAATGCGAGGGGTTGATCCAGGAACTGCGGCGGCGCCTCATCGATGAGGTTCTATCCGGGCCCGAAGAGCTGGAACTGAAAGAGACCCTGGCCCGGTTAACCGGGGAACTGGATTAACGTGATGTTACTGATGGGAACATGAAAAATATGTCATCCGCGTAGGGGCGACCCGGCGGGTCGCCCCTACACGAACGAGGCAAGGGGCCAGGGCGTTCTCCCCCGGCCCTCCCCGCGACGACTGGCTTCAAGGAGCAGGTGCGTCCCATGGCCTTTATCCGGCCATTAGATCGGGTGGCCCACCCCCGGGTGCTGGTAGTGGGCGGCGGCATTGCCGGTATGCAGGCGGCCCTCGAGGTGGCGGCCGCGGGGCTGCCGGTGACGCTGGTGGAAGCGGGCCCCGCCCTCGGCGGCCTCATGGCCCAGTTGGACAAGACGTTTCCCACCAACGACTGCGCCATGTGCATCCTGTCACCCCGAATGCTGGAGATCTCCCGCCATCCCCTGATCACCATCGCCACTTCCACCCGGGTCATCGAGGTCCGGGGCCAGGCCGGGGATTTCCAGGTCCTCCTGAGCCGGCGGCCCCGGTACGTGGAGGTGAGCAAGTGCTCCGGCTGCGGCGACTGCACCCGGGTCTGCCCCGTGCGGTTCCCGGACCCGTATAATCTGGGGCTCAGTGAGACCCGGGCCATTCACGTGCCCTTCCCCCAAGCCATCCCCCAGGCGGCCTACATCACCCCGGAGACGTGCTGGGTTTTTCAGGGCAAGAAATGCGAGGCCTGCGTCAAGGTCTGCCGGGCCGGGGCCATTGATTTCCGGGAGCCGGCGGCGGAATGGCTGGAGTCCGTGGGGGCCATCATCGTGGCCCTGGGCGCCACTCCGGCGGTCACCGGGGACTTTCCCGGCTACAACCACCCGGACGTGGTGACCAGCCTGGAGTTCGAGCGGCTGCTGAGCGCCACCGGTCCCCAGGGAGGCCGGCTGGTGCGGCCGTCGGATGGCGCGGCGCCGTCCCGCCTGGCCTTTATTCAGTGCGTGGGCTCCCGCAACCCCCAGGCCGGTGTGGCTTATTGTTCGGCGACCTGCTGTATGGCCAGCCTTAAGGAAGCCCTGGTGGCCCGGGAACTCAGCGCCCGGGGGCTGGAAACCACCATCTTTTACATGGATCTGCGGGCCCAGGGCAAGGGGCATGAAGCCTATCTGGAGCAGGCCCGGGCTCACGGCGTCAGCCTGGTGCGCTCGCGGGTGACCGCGGTCGCCCCCAGGAGTCCGGGCGGCGTGCGGGTGCGTTATGCTGACGCCCACGGACGGCCCCAGGAGCAAGTGTTCGACATGGCGGTCCTGGCCGTGGGGCTGAAGGCCGGGGTGCGGCTGCCGGCGGTCGCCCGGCGCCTGGGGGTGGAACTCAACGAGCACGGTTTCATCAAGACCTCACCGTTGATCCCGGTGAGCACCACCCGGCAGGGCGTGCTGGTGTGCGGCACCGCGGCAGAACCCATGGACATCTCCGCATCGGTGAGCACGGCCACGGCCGCGGCCGCGGTGGCTTCCCGGCTCTTGACCACCGCCCGGCGCACCTGGGCTCCCCAGGCGCCACCGGTCCCCAGCGCCGGGCCGGATTTTCCACCCCGGATCGGGGTCTTTCTCTGCCACTGCGGCACCAATATCGCCAGGTCCATCGATCTGGCCCGGCTGGCCGGGGCCGTGGCCGAGTTGCCCGGGGTGGCCCACGTAGAGGACAACCTGTTTTCCTGCGGGGTGGAAGCCACCGCCCGGATGCGGGAGACCGTCCGGGCCCGGCTGCTCAACCGGGTGGTGGTGGCGGCGTGCAGCCCCCGGACCCACGAACCGGTGTTCCGGGAGGTCCTGGCGGCGGCGGGGCTGAACCCGGGCTATGTAGCCATGGCCAATATCCGGGAACAGTGCGCCTGGGTCCATCAGACGGACCCGGAGGCCGCGTATGCCAAGGCCCTGGACCTGGTGGCCATGGCCGTGGGCCGGGCCGCGGTTTTAGGGCCTATCCATCTTCAGAGCTTTCCGGTGATGCCCCGGGCCCTGGTGCTGGGGGGCGGCGTGGCCGGCATGAGCGCGGCGCTGACCCTGGCGGATCAGGGCTTTCACACCTACCTGGCGGAGCGGGAGAGCGCCCTGGGGGGGCTGGCCCGCCAACTGTTTTTCACCCTGGAAGGGCCGGACCCGCAGGAATTTCTGCACGAACTGATGGCCGCGGTTTACCAGCACCCCAATATCGAGGTCCTGATCCGGACCGAGGCGGTGCAGGTGACGGGGCACGTGGGCCAGTTCAAGACCACGGTGCGCCGGTTTACCCGGAACGGCTATCAGGACCGCGAACTGGCGCACGGCGTGATCCTGGCGGCCACCGGCGGCCGGGAGTTTCAGCCTCGGGGGCGCTATCTCTACGGGGAGGACCCCCGGGTGCTCACCCAACGGGAGTTGGAAGCCAGGATCAATTTTGACGACCTGGAGTTGCCCAAGGTGCGGCGCCTGGTGATGATCCAATGCGTGGGGTCCCGGGAGCCCGAGCACCCCTATTGCAGCCGGGTGTGCTGCTCCCAGGCGCTGAAAAACACCCTGCTCCTCAAGGAGCGTTATCCCCTGATGGAGATCACCGTGCTCTATCGGGATATCCGGGCCTATGGGTTTCGGGAAAGCGCTTATGTCAAGTCCAAGGAGCGGGGGGTGACGTTTATTCCCTATGAGGCCCCGCGACCCCCCCGGGTGACCGCGGCCCGGCGGCGGCCCCTGACGGTCTGGGTGGCGGATGAGCTGCTGGGGCAGGAGGTGGCCCTGCCTGCGGACCTGGTGGTCTTGAGCGCGGGAATCGAACCTGCGGCCGGCAGCGACCGCGTGGCCCGGCAACTGCGTATTTCCCAGAGCCCGGACGGGTGGTTCCAGGAGGCCCACCAGAAGCTCAGGCCCGTGGACTCAGCCTCCGATGGAATATTCATCTGTGGTCTGGCCCATTATCCCAAGAGCCTGGGGGAAACGGTGGCCCAGGCCCAGGCCGCGGCGAGCCGGGCCGCGGGCATCCTGTTCCAGACGGAGCTTACCGGCAGCGAGCGGGTGGCCATGATCACCCCGGAAAAATGCCGCCGCTGCCTCGCCTGTGTCGGGCTCTGTCCCTTCGGGGCGGTGGCGCTGGCGGATTCCAAGCCGGCGGTGCGCCTGGAAGTCTGCCGGGGCTGCGGGGTCTGCGCGGCGGAATGTCCGGCCGGGGCCATCCGGATGAGCCGGGCCACCGACGCGGAGTTGGCGAAGCAGCTTGAGGCGGCGTTAGGGGGTAGATGAGGACCGGCCGCGATTCAGGGTCGGCAAAATGATAAAAGTAGTACACTATAACGAGCCCGCCGCCAGCGGCGACGGCGTGGCTACGGTCCCCTCGTGAACCAAGCTGAGGGTGGCAAGCTGACAGCTGCAAGCTTTTACGGGAGATTTGCCATGCGAGAGAGTTATTGCGGTCTGTGTGATGATTGCCAGTTGGGCAATCCCGGGCTGTTGGAAACGGTGACCCGACTACAGGAGTACCTGGACCAGCTGCGGGCCAACGTCTGGCTCCACTGCTTCCCCGGGTCGGACGGCTTCAGCCTGCCGGAGTTCAGGAAAGGGCTGCAGTGGTTCCTGACCCATACGGAGTGCCCGGGCTGCAAAAACGGGCGGGGCCTGGAAAACTGTCCCATCCGGATCTGCGCCCAGAGCCGGGGCCTGGAGCACTGCTACGAATGCCCGGACCTGGAGCCCTGCGACAAATATGAGCTGCTGCTGAGGCAGTTTCCGGAAGTGAAGGTCAATCTGCGCCGCCGCCAGTTGAAGTTTATGGCCAGGGAGTATCACCGCAAGCTGGAAGGGGAGAAGAAATAAAGGCGAAAAGGCGAAGAGGGGAAAAGGCGAAACGGGAGCAAAGGTGACAAGCGCAGGCTTTAGCCGGCGGCTACCAATGACGGCATCTGAAGACTGTGAGAGGCATATCAATTAAACTCACATGAACCCCAGGGTCAGAAAACGCGAAACCGACGCTTCTCTGGAATTGACGCTCACCATGTTCGTCGATACGGTGGAACTGCGTCTGGACAAGGGGCTGTGCCTCAAGTGCGACATCTGCGCCACCGTCTGCCCCCGGGAGGCGGTGACCATCATCCCCGGAGAGGCCGAGCTGGACATCACCATCGACCCCCGCCGCTGCCTGCTGTGTGAAATCTGCGCCCATTTCTGCCCGGTGGGGGCGGTGACCCTGAGCTACAACGGTGTGACCAAGACCATCATGGCGGATCACCAGGGGTTGGCGCCGTTTCTCCCCAAGATCACCATGGACAAGAGCCGGTGCCTGCTGCCCTGTCCGGTGACTTCCCTGGGGGAGGAGCACTGGTGCCGCCAGCAACTGCAACTGGTGCCCAACGACCTGACGGAGTGCCCCAAGCAGTGCCGCAAGTGTCTGGAGGCCTGCGCCCGAGAGGCCATCGTGCTGGATGAGGTGGAGGGGCAGACCATGCCGGCGCCCGACCGGTGTCTCCGGTGCACCCACTGCCTGACGGTGTGCGAATACGAGGCTATTGCCGTCAACCCGCAGTTTAGGGGGCGCCTGGTCTTAGACGACGGCAAGTGCCCGCCGGACTGCGTGAAGTGTATCGACCTGTGTCCGGTAAAGGCCATCGTGCGGGAGGAAGGCCGGGTATTTTTCCGCCTGGAGACCTGCGCCTTTTGCGGGGTCTGCGTCAACATCTGCGACGACGAGGCCATCACGCTCATCCGGAAGGACGTGGTGGCCGAGGCCGGGGAGTTTTCCCAGGCCTGGGAGACGGCGGTGGCGAAGTTAGTGAAGCGATAAAACGGCAAGGAAGCAAAAGGAGGGTCAAGTAGGGTGCGTCTTACGCACCATTCGATGGGATGATGGCGGGCACGGAGGCCCGCCCCACGCCAGCCGGATGGTGGGGCGGCCGTCCCTGGCCGCCAAGCGGAGGGATTGTTTTAAGCAGCTTTTTTTCAAACTTGATTTAAGACCGTCCGGATGATGAGATTCATGGTAGAGTTTTTCCCTTTTCGCCTTTTCGCCCCAATTTTTCACCCCTCGGGCTTTATCCGGTCGAAGAGTGGGGTTCTGATCTAATCATGACCGAAGAACTGCGCATCGGTCTCTATATTTGCCATTGCGGGCACAACATCGCCGGGGTCATCGACCCGGTGGTCCTGGCGGCGCGGGCCCGGGACCTGCCGGACGTGACGGTCTGCCGGGATCACCTCTATTCGTGCTCCGAGGCGGGGCAAAAGGATATCGCCAAGGATATCCAACAGTTTAGTTTGAACCGCCTGGTGGTGGCGGCCTGTTCCCCCAAGCTCCATGAGCCCACCTTTCGGCGCCTGCTGGCCGAGAGCGGCGTCAACCCCTATCTGCTGGAGATCGTCAACATCCGGGAGCACTGCTCCTGGGTGCATGCCCGGGAGCCGGAGGCGGCGACGGTCAAGGCCCTGGAATTGATCCGCATGGGCCTGGCCAAGGTGCGGGACGCCCGGCCGTTGGTCGAGCGCCAGGTGCCCGTGACCCGGGCGGCGTTGGTGATCGGCGGGGGCCCGGCGGGCCTCCGGGCCGCCCTGGATATCGCCCACGCCGGGATTCCCGTGACCCTGGTGGAGCGCGCTCCGGTGCTGGGGGGCATGGCCAATCGGCTTTACCAGACCTTTCCCCAGGGCCAGAGCAGCCTCAGTCTGGTCAACCCCTTAATGGCCGCAGTGATGCTGCATCCCGGCATTACGGTGCTGACCGCTAGCGAGGTTATTGGGGTCAGCGGCCACCTGGGCAACTACCGGGTGGTGGTAAGGCAAGTCCGGCCGCGGGTCACGGCGGCCTGCGACCGGTGCGGCCGCTGTGTCGAAGTCTGTCCGACGCAGGTGCCGGATCTACGGCAGGCGGGACTGAGCCTCCGGGCCGCCATCTATTTGCCGTCGCCCACGGCCTTTCCGGGCCGCTACGTGGTGGATGTGGCGCACTGCGACGGCTGCGGCGCCTGCGTTCCGGCCTGCCCCCGTCACGCCATTGAGCTGGCGCCCGGGGAGGATATCGAACATACCCTGGAGGTGGGGAGCTTCGTGGTGGCCACGGGGTTTTTGCCCTTTGAGCTCCAGGGCAGCATTTATGCGGCCTGGGCCGCCCTGCCCGGGGTGGTGACCACCGTGGCCCTGGAGCGCCTCCTGGACCCCCAGGGGCCCACCGGGGGCCGGGTGCCGGCGGGTGGTGCGGCCGACGAGCCCCGGGACATTGCCTTTGTGCTGTGCGTGGGCTCCCGGGAAGAGGAGGGGAACCGGTCCTGCTCCCGGATTTGCTGCCCCACGGCCCTGCGGCAGGCCCTGGAACTGAAGGCGCGCCTGCCCCAGGCCCGCATCCGCATCTATTACCGGGATATCCGGACCACCAAAAAGGAGTGGGAGGCCCTGTATAGCCGGGCACGGGAGGCGGGTATCCTGTTTCTGCGGGGCCGGGTGCGGGACCTGCGGCCCGCGGCGGAAGGCGGGGTCATCATTGAGGCGGACCAGGAACTCGGGCAGACGCGCAGCCGAGACCGGGTGGACCTGGCGGTGCTGGCGGTGGGCATGACGGCGGGGGACGGCGCCGGGCTCAAGGAGGTGCTGAAGCTGCCGGTGGGGCCCGACGGCTTCTTCCTGGAGGCCCATCCCAAGCTGCGGCCCCTGGAGACGGTGCTGGACGGCATCTTCCTGGCCGGGGCCTGCCAGGGCCCCAAGGACCTGGCGGAGTCCATGACCACGGGCTCCGGCGCCGCGGCCAAGGTCCTGGGCCTCCTGGCCCACGACACCATCACCCTGGACGGCCTGGTCGCCGCGGTGGACCCGGAGACCTGCATCGGCTGCGAAAGTTGTTATCAGGAATGCCCCTTTCAGGCGGTGGAAATGGTGGGAGAAGGGAAGTCCCGCAAAGCCCGGATCATCGAGGCGGCCTGCAAGGGCTGCGGGGTGTGCGCCGGGGCCTGCCCCAGCGGCGCGGTCGTCGCCCGGGGCTTTACCGATGAGATGATCCTGGCCCAGATTGACGAGGCCCTGGCGGAGCACCCGGAGGACAAGGTCCTGGCCTTCTGCTGCAACTGGTGCTCCTATGCCGGGGCGGATTTCGCCGGGGTCTCCCGGCTGCAATACCCCCCGGCGGTGCGCATCATCCGCACCATGTGCACCGGGCGGGTGCATCCCAAGTTCATCCTCCACGCCTTTGCGCAGGGGGCGGGACAGGTGCTGGTGTCGGGCTGCCACCCGCCGGGAGATTGCCATTACGTGGCCGGGAACCTCAGGGCCCAGGCCCGGGTGGAGAAGCTCAGGCCCAAGCTGGCCAAGTGGGGCATCGACCCGGCGCGGCTGCGCCTGGAGTGGATTTCCGCTACGGAGGGCAAGGCCTTTCAGGAGGTGATCCGGGAGATGGCCGCGAAAAACGTGGGCGAAAAGGGGAAGACGAAAGATTCAGAAGACGGCTTGTCTTGATCGAAAAACGAGGAGGACGGTATGCCATTTGTCAACATCAAGATCACGAAGGAAGGCGCTACGCCGGAGCAAAAGGCGGAATTGATTAAAGGAGTTACTGATCTGCTGGTAAAGGTGCTCCACAAGAACCCCCAGGCCGCCGTGGTGGTGATTGAGGAAGTGGACCTGGACAATTGGGGGATCGGCGGAGAGACGGTGACGGCGCGGCGGCGGGGGAGCAAGTAACGGGCGCTTTGAAAAATTCATTGGGAGGAAGGGGTGGGGAGGCACTTCCTCCGCCCTCCCCTTAACCTCTCCTCCCAGCCCCTATTGGGGGTTGGGGGTGGGTTTCAGGGAAGGGGTAGGGGCCGTCGGCCCCTAGCCCCCTCCCTGAAAAAGCATGAGAATAATGTGGGGTACGTCTTACGCACCCCAAAATGGCGCGTGAGGCGCGCCCTACGGCTCCACAGGCTGGAAGCCGGTGCCACCAATCTTTTTTATAGCTGAGCCCAGTAGATGACCCGAAATAAAGTCCTCATCTGCGCCTGCCCGGACCTGGCCTTTGACGGCCGGGAGCTGGCGGCGCGACTGAAACCGGCGGGGGTGAAGGCGGAGTTGACGCCGCCTCTGTGCACCCCGGACGGTTTGGCGCGGCTGGCGACCCTGGCAGCCTCTAAGGGCCGGAGCTGGCTGGTGGCGGCGTGCGGTCCGGAGATCCATGCCGGGTTCTTGCCGGGGGCGGCGGGGCTGCCGGTGGTGGACGTGCGGTCCTGCCTCGATCTGGAGGCCGCGCTGGGGGCCCTGACCATGTCTCTTTCGGCCCCGGAGTTGCCGACAGCCCCGGCCGGGCCGGTCTGCCGGGAGGTGTTGGTGGTGGGCGGGGGCGTGGGAGGCTGCCAGGCGGCCCTGGATTTGGCCAACGCCGGCTTCACGGTTTATCTGGCCGAATCCTCTCTGTCCATCGGCGGCACCATGGCCCAACTGGACAAGACCTTCCCCACCCTGGACTGCTCCATCTGCATCCTGGGGCCGAAGCTGGTGGAGGTGGCGGCCCACCCCAACATCGAGCTGCTCACGTACGCCAGCCTCGACCGCATTGTGGGGCAGGCGGGGAGCTTCGAAGTGGACCTCACCATCAAACCCCGCTACGTGAATATGAGCAAGTGCGTGGGGTGCGGCACCTGCACCACGGTGTGTCCGGTGATCGTGCCCAGCCGCTGGAACCTGGGGCTCAAGCCCCGGAAATGCATCCGCATCATCTTCGCCCAGGCGGTGCCGCTCCGGGCCACCATCGAAAAAGACTACTGCATCGACTGCCAGATGTGCGTCCAGGCGTGCGAGCACCAGGCCATCAACCTGCTGTACCGGCCCAGCCCGCGGCGCCTGACGGTGGGCGCGGTGGTGTTGGCCACCGGGGCCCGGCCCTTTGACCCGGCCATCAAGAGCGAATACGGCTACGGCCGCATTCCCGGGGTGGTGACCAACCTGGAGTTCGAGCGCATCGTCTGCGCCACGGGGCCCACCCAGGGCAGCCTGGTGACGCCCGGGGGCCGGCCGGTAGAGCAGGTGGCCTTTATCCAGTGCGTGGGCTCCCGGGACCGGCGGTTTTTGCCGTATTGCTCGGGCTATTGCTGCACCGCCTCCATCAAGGAGGCCATGCTGGTCCTGGAACATGAACCGGACGCCGAGGTTACCATCTTCTACAATGATATCCGCACCTCCGGCAAAGGCTTTGAGGAGTTGTACCGGCGGGCCCGGGCCGCGGGGGTACGCTTTATCAAGGGGCTGCCGGGTCGCATCGATGCGGCCGACGACGGGCGTCCGGTCATCTCCTATGAAGATCAGGTGCAGGGGGTCCGGGCGCGGCTTACGGTGGACCTGGCCGTGCTGGCCGTGGGGCTGGCGGCCCCGGGGGAGACGCTGCCCTTTGGGGAGGCGGCGCCTGCCCGGGACGATCTGGGTTTTTACCAGGAGCGCCACCCCATCCTGCACCCCCTGGAATCGACGATACCGGGGGTGTTCCTGGCCGGCACCTGCCAGGGGCCCCGGGACATCGCCGAGACCGTGTGCCAGGGGAGCGGGGCGGCGGCCCGGGTCATGCGCCTGTTGAGGGCGCTTTCCGGGGAGACGTGAGGCCGTGGGGGCGTGGGGTTAATCCTTGGCTGCCGGAGTGTTACGGCAATTCTGACACCATCTCATGAGCAAACGAGCCTTAGCATGTCTGGTCATCGTGCTGGTCCTCGGGGCTACGGGCGCCCTGGCCCTGGCCGCCGCCATCCGGGTGTACTTTTCGCCCAACGGCGGCTGCACCGACGCCATCCTCAAGCAGATCAACGGGGCCCGGAGCGAAATCCTCATCCAGGCTTACTCCTTCACCAGCCAGCCTATCGCCCGGGCGCTGTTGCAGGCGAAACGGCGCGGCGTCAGGATCAGCGCGGTGCTGGACAAATCCAACCGGAGCCAGAAATATTCGGCGGCCACCTTTCTGCAGAACATGGAGATTCCGGTTTATATCGACGACCAGCACGCCATTGCCCACAATAAAATTATGATTATCGACAACCGGGTGGTGATCACCGGGTCATTTAATTTCACCAGGGCGGCGGAAACCAAGAACGCCGAGAATCTCTTGATCCTGGAGGATATGCCCGACCTGACCCGGGCCTATCGGGAGAATTTTGAGAAGCACCGGCGACATGCCGTGCCCTACCGCGGCCTCGACGAGTAACCCAGGGGAATGGGGGGGGGTGACCTCACCGGCTGGAGAGTCGTTACCGGTAAGGATCAGGGGAAAGGGAAGCGATCTGCAGACGGACACCGGCTGCTCAAGCCGGTTACATATATTTACCCACTCGTACCCACCTATTTTAAAACCCATTGAATAAACGGTATAATCCATGTTCACTTTTCCCTTGACTTCCTCATTTGTACCTGTATATTATCCTTAGAGGTTGGAAATACGGTTGGAATAAAGCCACTTGGTCCAGGTGCCACAAGGAAGAAAAGGCTATGGCATTTCCAACTTTTTTCCAACCTGAAGGAGGCAACCCATGAAGCGCCACAAGACCAGTTACCCGGGAGTGTTTTACCGGGAGGCCGAGCGGATCGCCGGCAAAGGGTTGGAGCGGGTCTATTACATCGTGTTCAAGAGGGTCGGCAAGGTCCATGAGGAAAAGGTAGGCCGCCAGTACGCCGATGACATGACACCGGCCCGGGCCGCCAGGATCAGGGCAGAGCGCATCGAGGGCAAGCGGCAGTCCCGGAAAGAGATTCGAGAGGCGGCGGCAGAAATTAGGTGGACGGTCGACCGGTTGTGGCAGGAGTACGTGGCCCATAAGCCCGATACTAAAGGATGGCGCACAGACCGTTACCGTTATCAGAAATTCTTGCGGTCCGGCCTCGGGGGCAAAGAGCCGAAAGCCATTGCACAGATAGACGTTCACCGGCTGCGGATTGGCCTATCCAAAACCTTACAACCTCAGACCGTCAAGCACGTTTTACAGTTACTGGCGCGGATAGTTAATTTCGGGGTGAAGAAGGGTTTATGCCATGGCCTTGCCTTTAAGATCGAATTTCCCCGGGTGAACAATATCAAAACAGAGGATCTGAACCCAGAGCAACTTCAAGCCTTGATGGAGGCCATTGACCAGGAACCCGACATTCAGGCCGCCAATTTTATGAGGATGGCCCTGTTTACCGGCATGAGGCGGGGAGAGCTATTCAAGCTCCAGTGGCAGGACATTGATTTCGACAAGGAGTTTATCCATATCCGGGGGCCAAAAGGCGGCAAGGATATGGTTATCCCTATGAACCAGGCGGCGCGGGAAATCCTTTTTACCCACCCCCGGACCGATAGCCTTCAAGTGTTCCCCGGACGCGGTGGCCGGCAGAGAACTAGAATCCCGAAGCGCATTGACGCAATCCGTGAAGAAGCCGGGTTGCCTCCGGACTTCCGGCCGCTTCATGGCCTGAGGCACGTCTACGCTTCCATGCTGGCATCTTCGGGGCAAGTGGACCTCTACGTCCTGCAACGGCTCCTGACCCACAAAAGCGTCTCCATGACGCAGCGGTACGCCCACCTGAGAGACGAAGCCCTACGGCGGGCCTCAGACCTTGCCGGGGATTTGCTGGAGCAGGTCATTAACGGGAATAAATCAAAGATTGCCAACTTGAGGGGAGAGGAATAAGGGCACGGCTATCCGGCCCCTTGGGGGCCAGGAAATAGCGGGCCGGCCGGGTGCAACACCACCCAAAACCGGCCCTCACCACATCACAAACCTGCATAGGAGGTTCATGTCATGGCTGAGAAAGATTCTACCACAATAATCGAGGGAGAGGAGCCACAGGGCCGACTCTGGAAGAAACTATTCCGGATTCAAGGTTTAGCAGACATCCTCTATTATGCCGCAAACTGCAACGAAGAACTCTCCAGTGTATCAGTGGAGGAAGTCGCTATGCAAATTGACGACCTTGCCCGCGAAGCTATGGATGTCCTGAACGACCTAACTGATAAGAAGCTCAAGACCACGGCGGGAGAAATACCAGAGGCCCCACTACCTATTGAGCTTCAGTAGCCTGAGGGAAACCACACGGCGCCAAGTGGTTTTCTGCCAGGCCACAACCCACGAACTGAAAGTTTCCGGGGATAGGGGGCGGCTGATCCCCGATCCCGACAAGGCGGAAATCCTGGTCGCCTTCCCCGGAACCCCACCAGGACTTCCGCAACAGGAGGCGGTAAGTTGAAAAATTTCAGCCCGGATTTTCCACCACTCAACCAAAGACAATTAGACCTTCCCGAAGAACTCAAGGAAAAAATTGAAAACCTGGCGACTCTTTCAGCCTTGGACCCCAAAGTTTCCCAAATCCGAAATGGGATTGACTAACTTTCCGTTAAAGCTCTGCGATTCGCGCTGATGAACCGTCCTGCTGAATGCCGGCGCCCCAGCCATGCTTTCTGGCTCCAGACCTCCACGGACAAGTTCTATCCCGACTTTGTCTGCAAACTCAAGGACGGACGCTATCTGGTGGTTGAATACAAGGGCGAACACTTGATGAATGAAGATGCCATGGAAAAGAAGGCCCTGGGTGAGCTTTGGGAGAAGCGCAGCGAGGGCAATTATCTTTTTGTGATGCCGACAGCGAAGGTTTATGAGGCTATCAAAATGAAGATTGAAAAAAGAAATCTATAATTTGCATTATAATGACTATGCCGGCGGTAGAGAGGAATACCAATGATCAGGGACCCCAAAGGTTGATTATCTATAATCGGCAAGACTTGAGCAGGCAAATCTCTTTCGTTATGGAGATCATAACTGCAATTTTCCTCATTCCGGTGATAATTGCAAAATCTGGCAAGATCACCGTTATCGCCCGCCAAGGAATTTCAAGGAATTAGAAGAAAATCTGACTCCTTCTTCGTTGCAAAAAATAATATTACTTGACAAAAGATTAAAGAAAGATTATCTATTACCCCTATGAAATTCTCGAGAGGCTCCCGCAGTCTGGGCATGGTGCTCGTGGGACTCGTCCTCCTGCCGGTGCTGGTGTTGGCGATGGTTCATACCTGCCATGCCGACGGCGGCCATAGGTGCGACGGGAATTGCACCCACAGCGAATGCTGCGGCGGCCACTCGATGCCTCTCCTTGCCGTGGCCAACCCCGTACCGATAGTCAGACACTCCGTCTCACCATATCATGCCATCGAAGAGCAGCCTACGCTAAGAATCTTTGCCTCCAGCATTTTCCGTCCCCCCCGGGCCTAGCCCCTTTCATCTCCTTTAATCTGTTTTTCTGCAATTAATTTCAGTAGTCACGCGCGTGGCAACGGAGGTGTGTGGTGAACCTCATGTGGATTGCTGTTGGGGTGGTCCTTTGTTTGGCCCCCCTCTGGTCCGGTGGAGCTATGGCCGGCCCCCGGACCTATTCTCTCCCGGAACTGGAAGAGATGGTCTCGAAAACACATCCGGCCCTGAAAGTTGCCGGGGCGGAGATCAAGAAGAGTGAAGCGGAACTCAGCATCGCCCATCAGTACCCCAATCCGGAGGTGGAAGGTTTGTTAAGCAGCCAAAAGGCCCTGGAGGGGGGAACGTATGGCACCGGCTACACCATCGGCCTGTCCCAGACCATTGAGTGGCCTGGACGCCGGGGGAAGAAGCAGGAGGCCGCCCGCTTCGGCATTAACTCGGCCCAACAGAAACTCACCCAGGAACAGATCAACATTCGCGCCCGCTGCCGGGAACTCTATTATCGGGTCCTGGCCGACGAGCAATTGGTGAGGATTGCCGCGGAAAACCTGAACTCGGCCAAAACCCTTCTGGATATTGCCGAAAAACGGGTCCGCCTGGGGGAAAGCCGACCCATCGAACTGGTCAAGGCTCGGGTGGAATTTTTCTCTCTGGAAAGGGAACATGACAAGGCCAAAACCACCCTGGCGGGAGACCGGCAGGTCATCCGGCAATTCCTGGGCAGCGGCTTGCCCGCCGATTTTGCCCTGTCCGCGGAAGCCAATGTGCTTGAGCCCTTTGTGCCCCTGAAACGCTGGCAGGAAGCGGCCTTTGCCTTTCATCCCCTGCTGGCGGCTCAGGAAGCTCAAGTCCGCCAGGCCGAGAGCACCCTGGGAGCAGAGCGCCAGGCCTGGGTGCCGGATGTAACGGTGAAGTTTTTCCACACCCAGGATGTGGACCTGCGGGCCACCGGCGGCGGTCTCAGCATCCCCCTCCCCTTGTGGAACCGCAAGGAAGGCGAAGTAGCCAAGGCCGCAGCCGCCAAAAGCCAGGCCGACTCCGAACTCCGACTTCTCAAACAAGACCTGGAAACCAAGCTGGCCGCCCAATACAGCCTCTATGAAACGGCCCGGCGGCAGGTGGAGTCCTTCCAGATCGCTATCCTAAAAGAGGCGGCGGAATCTCTCCGGGTGGCTCAGTTCAGCTATGCGCACGGTGAAACCAGCCTGCTGGAACTCCTGGATTCCCGGCGGGTTTATCGGGGAACAGAACAGGACTACTACAAGGCCCTGTTGGATTACCGCCTGGCTCGGGTGGAACTCTGGCGGCTGGCTGGGGGAGGTGCCAAGTGATGCAGGTGCGTTTGACCAAGACCCGGTGGCTGGTAATCATGGTGGCCGCCCTGAGTGCCGCGGGCCTCCTGGGGTGGCACATCTATGAGCGGCACGAACACGATCAACATGCTGACCACGACCATACCCAACATGCCGCTGCGAAAGAACCCGAGGCGCCGGTGCCTGGTCAGGTGAAGCTGACCCCGGAGGCGGTGCAGCAGGCCAAAATCGAGACGGCCCCCGTGGTCCTTGGCTCCTTGGAAAACCAGGTGTTATTTACTGGGGAACTGGTCTTCAACGAAGAGCGCCTGGCAAAAATCCGCTCCCGGGTGCCGGGACGGGTGGTGCAGATCGTCGCGGACTACGGGCAAGCGGTGAAGCCGGGAGATGTTCTGGCGATCATCGACAGCGTTGAACTGGGGCAAGCTCAGATGGCCTCCCGGCAAGCCGCAGCCAGATGCAACGCCGCCCAAAAGGCCTATGACCGGGCCCGCCAGCTTTATGAGGGCAAGGCCATCAGCCGGGCCGAACTCCAGGAGCGCCAGGCCCGGCTGGAAGTCGAGCGGGCCGATCTGGATTATGCTCAAAACCACCTCCGCCTCCTGGGGGGCGGCGGCGCCGCGCCCGCCTCTTTGCCGAAAGGCTCCCGGTCCGGCGCGATCTTCGCCCTGCGCACTCCTATCGCCGGCCGGGTGGTGGACCGTAAAATCACCCCCGGCCTGGTAGTCAAGGAAGACGAGGAACTCTTCACCGTGGCCGATACCTCCGCGCTGTGGTGCTTCGTCCAGATCCCCGAGAAGGATTTGCCTTTAGTGAACGCCGGTTCCCAGGCGACCATAACCGTCAACTCCTTGTCCCGGGAGGAATTTCCGGGCCGGGTGGATTTCCTGGCCGACATGGTGGACAAAGCCACCCGGACCGTTCGAGGCCGGGTGCGGGTGGATAATACTCAAAACCGCCTCAAGTCCGGGATGTTCGCCAATATCGCCGTCCGGGTGGGCCAGCGCACCGTCCTGAGCGTTCCAGAAACCGCAGTCCTGGCCGCCAATGGCGATCTCTTTGTCTTCGGGGAAATGGCTCCCGGCACCTACCGGAAGCATCTTATCAAGACAGGAGCAAAAGGTGGGGGTCGCGTGGAAGTGCTGGAAGGTCTAGAGGAGGATGAGCGGGTGGTGGTGCACGGGGGCTTTACCCTGAAATCCGAACTGGAGAAGGCTTCCGGTCGGGGCGTCATGGACGACGGGCATGGCCACTCTCACTGAATTAAGCCGCAAGGAGACTGAAGATGATTGAACGAATCATTCAGAGCTGCCTGCGGCATCGCTTCCTGGTCCTCGTGGCCCTGGCAGGACTGGTGGCCTACGGGGTTTATGCGTCGCTGAAGCTCCAGGTGGACGCCTTCCCGGACGTCACCAACGTCCAGGTGCAGGTCTATACCACCTGGCCCGGTATGTCTCCCGAAGAAGTGGAAAAGCAGGTCACTTTCCCCATCGAGGTGCAGATGGCTGGGCTGCCCGATATGGCAGAGCTTCGCTCCGTCTCCCGCTTCGGGTTGTCCCTGATCACCGTGGTCTTCGCCGACCAAGTGGACCTGTATTTTGCCCGGCAACTGGTGTTGGAGCGCCTCATCGCCGCCAAGGAGAAATTGCCCAGGGGCGTAGAGCCGGTACTGGGCCCCATCGCCACCGGCCTGAGCGAAATCTATCAATACACCCTGGAAGAGGAGAACGCCCCGCCGCCGGCCGCACCCGGTCAGGAGACCGCCCGCCTCATGCGTCTGCGCACCATCCAGGACGCCATTGTCCGGCCTTTTTTGAAAACCGTGCCCGGCGTCACTGACATCAACTCTTTCGGCGGCTACGTCAAACAATACCAGGTGCAGGTGGACCCTGACCGGCTGCGGAAATTCGATCTCAGCCTTAAACACGTTTTCAGCGCCCTGGCTGCCAGCAATGCCAATGCCGGCGGCAACATCCTGGAGAAGGGTAGCGAGCAGGCCCTGGTCAGGGGCCTCGGCCTGATGCAATCCATCCAGGATATTGAAGAGGTGGTGCTCAAGGAGGTCAACGGCACCCCGGTGCTGGTCAAGGACGTGGCCACGGTGAGCGAAGGTCCGGCCAGCCGATGGGGGGCGGTTCTGGAGAACGGCAAACGGGAAGCCGTGGCTGGCATCGTCTTGATGATCCGGGGCGGCAGCGGCCGGGAAGTGGTAGCTGCGGTCAAGGAAAAGGTCGCGCAATTGAACGCCGGCGGCATCCTCCCCAAGGGGGTGACGCTCAAGGCCTTCTATGACCGCACCGGTTTGGTCCGGGACTGCATCAACACCGTCGGCCGGGCCATCGCCGAGGGCGTCCTCCTGGTGATCCTGGTGGTTTACCTGTTCCTCCGCAGCTTCCGGGGGGCGTTGGTCATCGCCCTGACCCTGCCCCTGGTGGCGCTGGCCACCTTCATCGCCATGCGGCAGGTGGGGCTGTCGGCCAACCTCATGTCCCTGGGAGGCCTGGCCATCTCCATCGGTATGATCGTGGACAGCACCATCATTCAGGTGGAAAACGTCATGCACCGCCTGGGAGAGATGGGGCCCGGCGGGAACTTCGGCCTTACGGTGCTCAACGCCGTCCTGGAAGTGCGCAAACCCAGCCTCTTCGGAGAGTTGATCATTGCCTTGACGTTTCTGCCCATTATGACCCTGCAAGGCATGGAGGGGAAAATGTTCGCGCCCCTGGCCTTCACCGTGGTCATCGCCCTCCTGGCCTCCCTGGTGCTTTCCATCGTGGCGATTCCGTCCCTGTGCTCGTATATGCTCAAGCCGGCGCCGGAGCGCCTCAGCTTCCTGGTGCGGGCGGCCCAGCGGGTTTACCGTCCGGTGCTGGCCCTGGCTCTGGAGAACCGCAAGACCGTGCTGCTGGGCGCCGGGGGCCTATTGGCGCTGTCTGTGGCCGCCGTGCCCTTTCTGGGTACCGAGTTTATCCCCCGAATGGATGAAGGCTACATCACCAATGTCACGATTCGTTTGCCCTCGGTCTCCCTGTCCCAGTCGGTGGAGATGGAACGCCAGATGCAGCAGGCCCTCTTAAAATTCCCCGAGGTGGAGTCCGTGGTTTCCAAGATCGGCGCCGCCGAGATTGCCACAGAATCGCATGGGGTGGAATCCAGCGAACCCATCGTGGTGCTCAAGCCCCGGAGTCAGTGGCGCACCGCCCGCACCGTCGAGGAGTTGATCGCCAAGATGCGGCTGGAATTAGAGAAGATTCCCGGCGTCACCTACAACTTTTCCCAGCCCATCGCCCACCGGGTGGATCACCTCGTTTCCGGGGTCAAATCCCAGGTGGCGGTGAAGATTTTCGGGGATGATATGAACCTGCTCCGGGCCAAGGCCGAAGAGGCGGCCGCCCTTCTCCGGACGGTGCCTGGGGTCACCGACCTCCGGGCCGAGCAGGTAGCCGGCATGCCGAATCTCAATATCAAGATCGACCGACGCCGGTTGGCCCGTTACGGCCTCAGCGTGGCCGACGTGCAGGAGGTCATTGAAACCGCGGTGGGCGGCAAGGCGGCCACGGAGATCATTGAGGGCCAGGTACGCGTTGAGGTGGTGGTGCGCTTCCCGGAAGAGCGGCGCAACAGTCCTGAGGCCATTGGCAACATTCTGGTGGCGACTCCGGGGGGAGGGTCCGTCCCCCTGGCGGAGTTGGCCGAGATCACCGAGGCCGAGGGGCCGCTGCAGATCAGCCGGGATAATGCCCGCCGCCGCATCGTGGTGGAGTTCAACATCAAAGGCCGGGACACCGGCAGCGTGGTGGCCGACGGACAAAAGTTGCTGTCGTCCCGCCTGTCCCTGCCGCCGGGCTACTATACCACCTGGGGCGGCACCTTCGAGAACCAGGCACGGGCCATGCAGCGTCTCCTGCTCATTGTGCCCGTCACCCTGGCCCTGATTTACCTGCTGCTCTTCCTAACCTTCGGGTCGCTCCGTTACGCCGGCCTGATCATGCTGAACCTGCCTCTGGCCCTTATGGGTGGTATTTTGGGGCTGCTGATCACCGGCCTCTATCTGAGCGTCCCCGCCGCGGTGGGTTTTATCGCCCTCTTTGGGGTGGCGGTCCTGAACGGCGTGGTGCTGGTTTCGCAGATCAACCAACTCCGGGAAAGCGGCCTCTCACTGGATGAAGCCGTGCGCCAGGGCTGCGAGCGGCGCCTCAGGCCCGTGCTCATGACCGCGCTGGTGGCCATCCTGGGGCTCACGCCTCTGCTCTTCGCCACCGGGCCGGGCTCCGAAGTGCAGCGGCCCCTGGCGGTCGTCGTAGTCGGCGGTCTATTTACCGCCACCCTGCTCACCCTGGTGGTCCTGCCGGTGCTCTACCGTTGGTTCGCCGAGCCGGGGACGGAATCATAAGAGGAAAATCCGGGATGAACCCGGTAAAAGCAAGAGACGCTGACATCAAGGCGTCAAGGAGAAGTACCATGAAGAACATGGTGCACCTGGTTCTGACGCTTTCCCTGGCGGTCTTATTAGCAAATTGCGGCGCGGCCCGGGAACAGATTCGGACTCAATCAATAACTGAGCGGGAGGGGGTCTTTCAGGAGGTGTCCACCGCCGAGGGACCACCCGCCAGGTTTGCGGACGTGGTCGTCAAGGCTTCCCTTAAAACTCACTTGCCGGGGGAATATCTCCTGGAGTCCGGGAGTTCTGCCCATGGCGGGCCTTTCTACCATTTCACGGTGAATGTTGACGGCCAGGCGGTCACCTGGAAAGTCCCCGGCCAACGGGAGAACCTCCCGGTGGTGAAAGACCGGGATTCCCAAGATGAGGGCGACGGCATGAAATATGGGCTGGAGAAGCGAATCCGGCTGCGGGCCGGAACGCATCGGATATTTTTTGGCGTTCCCGAAGAGAATTATGCCAAAACGGTGACCGTCAACTTGCAGGAGGGCAAATCCTATACCTTAGAATTCCGGCCCATCTATCCAAGATATAAATGGGGCCACCCGGCTTTCCGACTGGGATTTCTGGGGTTTAACGCCTTGTTCAATAACACCTCAAACAATTAAGTTATCCTTAGTTTCCGCAGGCAGTTGGGCGGCAGTGTCGTGGGGGCCACGAGGTCTTCTATAAGACGGCCAGGGAATCTAAGTTAGCCCCAGTTCCTGCCGGTCCCCTTATCAGCATTTTAATGATTGCCAAGGGTGGCGCGGTCGAATCGCTCATCGTCACTAACAATGCATATCAATGATCCTAAGGGGGACCCAACCCCCAGCCCCAGGCGCGCCGGGGGCACATCAAGCAGCCGGGAAGATCGCAGCGGGTGGTCACTTCCATCTGGAGGTGCTGAAAACGAGGGGCTTGCGAGACCCCAAGGCCTCGAAAAAAATCTTTGAGGGACCTGATCATGGTGCCTTTCGGTTGACGGCTCCGCTAATAAGCCTTAAGAAAATCAAGGAGCCAGGAAGCGAAAGATCCTCTGCTGATTGCGCAGGGCCTGAAGCTCCGACCTGACATAGAGATTTTGGGCCCGATGGTATCTGTCCCTGGACTGACGATAGGAAGCTTTGGAGTCCGCCTCCCGTCCCTGCGCCTCAAGCTCCTGGGCTTTCTTTTCCCGGGCGGCGGCGGTTGCCATCAGGCGATCCGCCTGGGCGTGGGTGTCGTCGGCCAGCTTTTGGTCGATAGCCAGTTGCTGGTCCTCCTGAGGGGAGAGCTCGCGCTCCGCCAGCACGGAGGCGTATTCCTTCTGCAGGAGCGTAAATAAGGAATTGGACTGTTTTACCGCTGACTTTGCCGCGGCCAGATCGCCAGCCTTTAATTTCTCTTGGGCCTGGTCCAGGAGCGAGACCGCCCGGTTATAAAGGATAGCATGGTCAGGTGAAATGGGTTTGGTAGTTTGGGCCCAGCCGGCGCCCACCAGGGCCAGGGCCAGAGCCAAGGCCAGCACGCAGATTCCGCAGTTGCCGCGAGACATGAACATGATGAGACATCCCCTCAAAGATAAATTTGTTTGGTCTTACCGGTCATTCAGGGTAATCTCGGCGCCGCACTCCCGGCAGAAGCCGGACTGGGTCTTTTCCGCCCTTTTGAAAATCTCTTGCGGGTTAAGATCCTGCGCCAGGCGGCTGAGGGAGGTAAGCTCGGGGTCTTCAAGCAGCCAGCGACTTAACAGGGGCAGCAGCTCAGCCCGGTGATCTTCCTCAGCTAACCCCTCAATAAGTTGGTAAAAGATAAAATTTTTTCCCTGACGTTGTTTATCCACCCAGCCGGCTGCTTCCAGGATGCCCAAGTGCTTGGAGACGGTGGGCTGGGCGATCCCCAAGGCGGCCTGAAGTTCGCAGACGCAGCGGGGCCGATCCATCAGGAGCCGAAAAATGCGGAGGCGATTGCCGTCCGCCAGGGCTTTCAATGACTTCAGCAAAATTTTCACTTGCTCTCCCGGAAAAATACTATATTACTATATAGAAATTTAACATGTCAAATCAAGGTCCAATTCGATATTTTCTTTGAGGAGGATAAATTATGGGCAAAGATTGTTGTCAGCCAGCGGTCATCACCATGATTCTGGCCTGTTCGGGAGGCTCCAACGTTGGGCAGCTTTCCAACCAGGCCGCCATAGAGCTTACCCAGGAGGGGTTCGGCAAGCTTTCTTGCCTGGCCGGGGTAGGCGCGCACCTAAGCGGTTTCGTCCAGTCAGCCAGGGATATCGATAATCTGGTGGTCATTGACGGTTGCGAGGTCGGCTGCGCCAAGGGGGTGCTGGAACATGCCGAAGTGCGGTTGCAGGCTTACCTGGTGGTCACCGATCTGGGGATTGAGAAGAACAAGGATATGAATCTCAAGCGGGACGAAATTGACCGGGTCAAGGAGGCGGTGCGCCGGCTCCAGGCTGATGCTGGGGAGCAAGCCCGGCCTGAGGTTACGGGGACGGCAACCTGCGGCTGCCGGCAGACCTGAGGGCGCGGTAAGAGATTTTATCAATCTCGATTCGAATTAGCTTACAAAAAGCCACGGCAGGGAGGGGTGTCTATGCTAAAGGAAAACACCGTCATTACCCTCTATCCGGAAGACATGTTTCGGCTCCATGCCATCTTGCTGGATGAAGACCGAGACGCGGCCCTGGATTTTCTGGCCAGCGTGATTAAGAAAAAAGTGGATGCCGCCAGCAAGCCTCATTGCCGCCCGGTTTTTGAACTGGAACGGGGCAAGACCCCGGAATTTATCACCGACCGGCTCGATGCAAAGAAGGGTCGATGACCATTTCCTCAAGGACAGGGGGACTGCCATAATTTCTCTTTCCTTTGATAGTTAACCGGGAGGCCTCGCCATGGGTAAGAATTTAGTAGTGACCATAACTGAAAGCGAATTTATCCGGATGAAGGGAGCCGTCATGGATAAGGATGGCGCAGAGGCGCTGAAACTGCTCAAGGAATTGATCAAACGGTTGGAGCAGCAGGAAAACCTGGGCTTGAAATCCCATTTGGGGTAAGAGATTTTCAGCATTTTTGCCATGCCGTCGGCCTCCCTTGATTCCGAGATTGCTTAATCGAATTTAAGCCTACGCTCGCGCCAATAGAGCAGCCCGATCAGCAGCAGAAAGAATCCGTCTTCCAGGATGGCCGCCGGCCCCACCTGGCGCTGGAAGAACAGGCCGCAACCGCAGTCAATTTTCAGGCCCCGGGCTATGGTGATGAGCAGCACGGCGACAAACAGGAACGATTGGCCCAAGATCAGCAGGAGGGCGCTGCGCCGGAGGATGCCGCCGATCGGAAAAGGGTTGGAGAGCCGGCGGCTGCGCAGGAGGCATCCCAGGATCAAGGAGAACCCGGAAACCATCTCCACCCAGGGCAGGGTTGCGGCCACCAGTCCAACCAGACTTGATGGGAGTAGTCGGTAGGCCAAAACGGCTTCAGCGAACTCATAGGGGGATAGGTGCTTCTGGACGCCCGCATACACAAAAAGCCCCCCCAGAACTATACCCACCACTGAGGAAACGAACCGCATAACCGAGACTGACAAATTTCCCCCCTTCTCGTTATCGACTGGTATCCGCCGGGTAGCCGGCTTCATCCCAAGCCCGGAAGCCCCCGGTGAAGGCCAGCACCCGGGAAAAGCCGGCCGCCTTCAGTTTCTTGGCCAGCTTGAGGGCGTCGTCGCAGCTTTCCTGGCTGCAGTAGACCACCAGCTCTCGCGTTTTAGCCATTTTCATCAATTCCGAAGATGGAAGCTCCACCCAGGTTTCCGGAGGTACATTTACCGCTCCCTGGACGTGCAACTCTTGATATTCTTCGGCCTTGCGGGCATCCACGAAGAGGGCTCTCTTTTCTTGCCAGATCTGGTAAGCCTGCGCCAGATCTAAAGTTCTTACTCCCTGGAATTGCACTTCCCGGCGTTCCTGGCGCTTCTGATCAAGCAGTGCCGTCAGGTTTCCTCTCAAGGACGCCTGCACTAAGGGCCAATGGAACATAAACCCCAGAATCACGGCCAGGCCCAGAAAGCCGATTGCCCAGGCCAGTTCCCGGCGCCACGTTATACGAGTCATCGCCGCCGCTACTCCTTTCATCTTGCGTCAGTATTTTCTCCGGCTAAAGCTTCAAATCCGGCGACAATATCCATAAGTTCTTCGGTAATGGTGCTCTGGCGCTGCTGGTTGTATTGCAGCCGCAGTTCTTTCAAGCGGTCTTCGCTATGGCTTTCCGCCGCCTGCATGGAGGCGAGCCGCGCGGCATTTTCACTGGCCAGGGATTCGGCAAAAGCCCGGTACAGGGAAACGAAGAGGTGCTGGCCCAGCAGGGCATAAAGCAGCCGGGGACGGGCCATGGTGTAGGTGGGCAGGACCCGGGAAGGCCAAGACCGCTGCCGCAGATTTTCCAGCCAATCCGGATCCAGGGGCAGTAGCGGCACGGCCTGGGGCCGGAAGACCGCGCCGGAAATCAGCTTATGGTGGAAGAGAATGATCCGCTCCACGCCCCCGGGGCATTGCCAAGCTTCAATTTTCAGGAGGATCTCCTGAACCCGGGAGGTGATGCCACTGAGGGAGCCGGGAACGGCAAAGTAAGCCTCCACTTCCTCTCCCGCCTCCTCCAGACGGGACAACGCCCGGTCCCCAACGGCGATGATGGACCGGTTTTCCCGTCCCACCCGGAGTTTTTGAAATTCGTCCAGGGCATGAGAGACCAGCATCTCATTGAATTGGCCGCACATGCCCAATTCCGAGCCGAAGATAATGGCCCCCAAACGCCCACCGGCCGCCGGGGGCGGCTGAACGCTATTCTCCTGGCTGCTACGCAGCACAATCTGCAGGCCCATCTCCACGGTGAGGCTGTATTGGCGAAGGGACTCCACCGCCTTTTCATACTGGCGGATGCTCACCGCGGCGAGGGTTTTCATGATTTTCACCACTTCCCGAAGGTCTTCCGTGACCGCAATTTTTCTTCTTAACGACTCGATGGTTTCCATTGCCGCCCTAAGGTAGCCGTAGGCTTTAGCTTGCGCCGGCCCAGGAGAGAAAACCTGTGCCGCCAACTTTTTAGGCCAGGGACTCGATGGCCTCCCGGACTTTACTCAGAATGAGGTCGCGATCCGCGCCTTCGAGGCTTATTCCGGCTTCGATGCGCTGACACAGGTCCGGGATATCCTCGCAGAGCATGTGCCGCACCGCCTTTTCTGCGGCCGCCACCCGGTCCAGGGGGACCGCGTCAAACAGTCCCTGGGTCACCGCCAGCAACACCGCGATCTGCTGAGCCACCGGCATGGGGTCGAACTGGTTCTGCTTGAGGATTTCTCGGACGCGATAGCCATGATCAAGGGTCCTGCGGGTGCGCTCATCCAGCCGGGTGCCGAACCGGGAAAAGGCTTCCAACTCCTGGAATTGGGAATACGTCAGGCGCAGGTCCCCGGCCACGGCCCGGTAGGCGGGCAATTGGGCCTTGCCACCCACCCGGGATACCGACTTGCCCACATCCACCGCCGGAAAGATGCCTTTCTGGAAAAGGCCAGGAGTCAGGTAAATCTGTCCATCGGTGATGGAGATGAGGTTAGTGGGAATATAGGCGGCAATGTTTTGGGCCTCGGTCTCCACAATGGGCAGGGCCGTCAGGGAGCCGCCGCCGTGCTCCGGCCGCAGGTGGGTGGAGCGCTCCAGCAGCCGGGCATGAATATAAAAGATGTCTCCGGGATAGGCCTCCCGGCCGGGAGGCCGCCGCAGCAGCAGGGACAGCTCCCGGTAGGAGCGGGCGTGATTGCTGAGGTTGTCATAAATGATCAGGACATCCCGCCCTTGCTCCATGAAGAATTCGGCCATGGAAGTGGCGGCATAAGGCGCCACAAAATGGAGCCCCGGCAGGGCTTCTCCGGGGGCCACCACCACGATGCAGTAGTCCATGACTCCTTGTTTGCGCAAATCGGCAATCAGGCCGGCCACCGCGCTATCCCGCTGGCCGATGGCGCAGTAAACGCAAATAACCTCTTGATCCCTTTGATTAATCAGGGTATCCAGGACGATGGCGGTCTTCCCCGTCGTCCGGTCCCCCAGGATCAGCTCCCGCTGGCCCCGCCCGATGGGGACCAGGGCGTCCACCACCTTTAAGCCCGTCTGCAAGGGCACGGTTACCGGGGCGCGCGCCATGATGGACGGCGCCTCTCGTTCCACCGGGCGGCGCTCCAGGGTGCGAATGGGACCCAAGTCATCCAGAGAACGGCCCAGGGCGTCCACCACCCGGCCGAGCAATGCCTCACCCACCGGCACATCCAGGACCCCGCCGGTGCGCCGTGCCTCGGCGCCGGCCTGCAAATCTCCCGTTTCGCCCAGCAGGATCACCCCCGCTTCGCTGGGGTCCACGTTGAAAGTCACCCCCAGCAGTCCGCCGGGAAAGCGGATCAGTTCCTCGGATCTTACCCCTGGCAAGCCGGCCACCAGGACAATGCCGTTGCCCACCGAGCGGACGCGACCCACCTCCTGGGTCCGCAGCCCGGGCCGGTGGGCGCCCACGACCTGCTTCAAGACCGTGATGGTGTCGTCTAAAACTGCCTGAATTTCCTTGCCCGCTTCGGTCATGCGCCCCCTCTCTTCTCCAGTTCTTCAAAGGCCTGGGAAAGATCTCCCTCCAGGGTGTCCAGGAAGTTGCCCAGGCTCCAGGCGATCTTGCGAGAACTGGTGAACATCTCGATGCCAGCTATCAATTCCCCGGAGGTGGCGAAGCGCAAGGCCAGACCCTGGCCGAACTGATTCCTTATTTGGGCCGCGTATTCTTCCCGGGTCTTCTCGGGCAGTTCAAATGCGGTGGTTACCAGCAATTCGCCTCCCCCAGCTTGGATAGAGTCCTGGATGATCTGCCGCTCTTTCGGGGCCATTTGCTGGAGGCGGTCCAGCAAAACTATGAACAGGCGTTGTTCCAATTCCTGGTCCGCCATTTCCCCGAGGGCCCGGCGGGAGATGGCGAAAATCTCTTGGACCAGGCGTTGCCGGAGGCTTTGGAAGAAGGTGTCCTTCTCCCGTTTCAGGGACTCAGCCCATTTTTGTTGGATTTGAGCCACATCCTGCCGAGCCTGATCGAAAAGTTTTGCCTTATAGGTCTCCACCTCGCGTTCGGCCTGAGCCAGCATCTCTCGGCGCTGCGCCTGGATTTCTTGCATCTTCTGGGTTATGGCAGCCTCTTCCTGCTCCGCCTCCCGCCTCTTTTGCGCCGCGACAGCCATCTCGGAGGCGATCCTCTCCTCCCGGGCCGCCATGGCTCTGACGATGGGACCATAGAGGAAGCGTTTCAGCAGGGCCGCCAGGATAAGAAAATTGACGATCTGGGCGGCCACGGTAAACCAGTTGATCAGCAAGGTCTTATCCTCCAGGCTTTCCGATCACGTAATTCCAAAAAGGATTGGCAAAGATGAGGATCATGGCCACCACCAGGCAATAAATGGCCAAGGATTCGATCATGGCCAGACCGACAAAGAGAGTGCGAGCAATGGTGGCGGCTTCGTCGGGTTGCTGGGCCATGGCGGCGAGGGCCTGGGTGATGGCCCGGCCTTGAGCCAGAGCCGGGCCGATGGAACCCAGAGTGATGGTCAGGCCGGCGACGATGATGGAAACGATGCCGATAATGGTGACTGCATTCATGTTTTTGTGTCCTCCTATGATTTCTCGCTCCCTTGCTGCTTGGTAATCGGCCTTTGTAAGATAACTTCTCTCTTTTCTTCATGGGCCTGGGCGGCGGAGGCGATATAGACGGTGGCCAGCACCGCGAAGATAAAGGCCTGAACCTGGCCGATCAACAGCTCCAGCAGTTGCATGATCAGGGGAAAAAACAGCGGCACCACCGCCAGGAGAATGGCCCCGATCATGGCGCCGCTCATGACGTTGCCGAAGAGTCGCACCGCCAGGGCCAGGGTGCGGGTCAGTTCGGACAGAATATGAAAAGGCAGCATCAACACCGTGGGTTTCAGGTAGTGGCTCAGGTAGCCGCGCAGTCCCTGTCGGGCAATCCCGAAGAAAGGCACCGCCGCCAGCACGCAGAGGGCCAGGGCCGCGGTGGTCGACAGGGAATAGGTGGGCGGGTGGTAGCCCGGGAAAATAGTCAGGAGATTGGAAAAAGAGATGAAGATGAACAGCGTGCCGATAAACGGCAGGTACGGCCCCGGGTCCTGCTGGCTGATCTGGTGAATCTGCTCCCTAACGCCCGCCACCAGGACCTCCAGCAGGTTTTGCCAGGGGGAGATTTGGGCGCCGGTGGACAGCTTGCGGGTCCCCAGCCAGGACCCCACCACCAGGAGGGCCATCACCAGCCAGGTGTAGAGAATGGTGGCGTTCAGCAGCACCGGCCCCCGCTGCCAGAGCACCAGGCTATCCAGACTGAGTTCCATGGTTAGTCACTCATCCTTTTCGATTTTTTGGCGCTCCTGGCCGACCCAATGCCAGGCGTTGAGCGCGCCCAGGATGATGCCGCCCAGGAGCAGCATCAGGGTAAAGGAGTAGCGGCTGGGCCAGGTGCGGTCGATCCAGGCCCCCAGCAGCGCCCCGGCCACCGCCGGCAGGGCCACCGACCAGCCGATCAGGCCGAACATCCCCAGGCCGAACCAGACCCCTTCTCCCTGGCGGCCCTTGGCCTTGAGCTTCCGGGCTTCTTTCCGCCGCACCTGCCGGGAGAATTCCTCCTCCGGGACCGGTGGCTTTTCTGTGTCTTGCGGTTCAGGCATACTCTTCCAACTTGAGCAATCGCCGGATGAAGTTGGCCTCCAGGTTGGCCAGGGCCGTGCGGGTCCGCTTTTCCTGGTCGGTCAAGACCTTGAAGGTCTTCTCCACGGTCTCCCGGAGGAGCCCCAACTCTCCCCCCCGCACCGCCTGCCGGGTGGAGACCAGCACCTGTGGGCCGCACTTTACCAGGAGGCCTTCATCCGCTGCCAGGAATTCTTCAGCCCCGTCCGCGCTTTTCACAAAGGAAAGCAAGCCCGGCACCAGGGCCGCCACAAAGTCGATGTGCCGGGGCAAGAGGCAAAAGGAGCCGTTTTGGGCTTCGGCCACCACCTTGGCGACCTCTTCGTCCACCAGGATTTCCGTGGGTAACAGCACCGTGAGTCTCATGGCTTTCTGGCTTCGTCTATCTTGCCGATCATATAGAGGGAACTCTCAGGATAATCGGCAAATTCGTCATTCAGGAGGCGCTCGCAGCCTTCCAGGGCGTCGGCCAGGGGCACCATCCTGCCCGCCTGGCCGGTGAATTGCTCGGTGCTGAAGAACGGCTGGGTCAAGAACCGCTCCAACCGCCGGGCCCGAAACACCGTGCGCCGGTCCTCCCGGGAGAGTTCCTCAAGTCCCAACATGGCGATAATATCTTTTAGCTCATCATAGCCCGCCAGAGTCCGGCGCACCTCCTGGGCGATGCGGTAGTGGCGCTCACCGACGATGAGAGGCACCAGCATCTTCGAGCCCGACTGCAGCTGTTCCATGGCGGGATAGAGCCCCTCGCTGGCCCGCTTCCGGGACAGCACAATGGAGGAGGACAGGTGGGCGAAGGTATGGGTGGCCGCGGGATCGGTGAAATCGTCGGCGGGCACGTACACCGCTTGCACCGAGGTGATAGCCCCGGAGCCGGTGCTACAGATACGCTCTTCCAGTTCGGCGATCTCCGTAGCCAGGGTTGGCTGATATCCCAGGCGTGAGGGCATCAGCCCCATGAGGCCCGACACCTCGGAACCTGCCTGGATGAACCGGAAGATGTTGTCGATCAGCAGCAACACATCCTGCCGGGCATCATCCCGAAAGTATTCCGCCATGGTCAGGGCCGCGTGTCCCACCCGGAAGCGGGCCCCGGGCGGTTCGTTCATCTGGCCGAAGACCATGACGGTACTGTCCAGGACCCCGGCTTCGCTCATGGCCCGGTAGAGTTCCTCCCCCTCCCGGCATCTTTCGCCGATGCCGCAAAAGATGCTGATGCCCTGGTGCCGCCCCACCGTGTTGTGTATCAACTCGGTGATCAACACGGTTTTCCCGACTCCGGCGCCCCCGAACAGCCCCCCCTTGCCGCCCCGCTCCAGGGGGGCCAGCACGTCGATTGCCTTGATGCCCGTTTCAAAGATTTCGGAGACGACGGTGCGCTGGGTCAAAGGTACGGACGGCTGGTGGATGGAGCGCCATTCGCCCCCCAATACTGCCTCCTTCTCATCGATCACCGCACCGAAGACGTTGAACATCCGGCCCAGGAGCCTTTTCCCCACCGGCACTTTCAGGTGGTGGCCCAGGTCCAGCACCGGCGAGCCCCGGGCCAGCCCGTGGGTGGGCGTCAAGGCCATGCCCCGCACGATCTCGGAGCTCAGATGGCTCACCACTTCGATGACGATGCTTCCCTCAGGACCGGCGCTGAGCTGATGGTTAATGGGAGGAAGCCGTTGGGGAAAACGCGCATCCACCACGCTGCCGCGAATCGATACCACCGAGCCTATATCAGTCCTGTTCCGGTCGAGGGGTTCACTCATGGAATCACTCTTGGCTTAAGCAATTTTTCGCCTTTTCACCTCGAAGTTCCACTTCCCACAGCGAAAATGCAGGGGTAAATCAGCAGTTCCATTAAAAGGAGGTGACCACAGAAAGACGATGGTCACTTTGGCCATGAACCTGGTGTTAAGATATAGCATTACGAAGACCAGCGCCAGGGTCAGGGGGGTGATTAACTTGAGACGTTCCCGGGTGGTCTACGGGTGTGAGCCGTCAGCACATAAAAACACGGCATCAGGAACAGGGCCACGAACAGGCCCAGGGCCAGCCCGCCGATGGCCCCGGCGGCCATGGGCTGGAGCATCTCGCCGCCTTCTTCCAGGTTCAGGGCCAGGGGGATGAACCCGAAGATGATGGCCAGGGCGATCATCAGCCGGGGCCTAAGGCGGATCTTGGCGGCGTTGATTACCGCCTGCAGAGGCGTAAGATTTTCCTTTTGCCTCAGTTCCTCGGCGAAGGTGAGGAGCAGCACCCCTTCATTGATGGTGGCGGCCACCACGATGAGGACGCCGATGATCACCGTCGCGCCCACCGGCAGCCCGGTCAGGAACAGGGTGTAAACCATGCCCGCCAGGCAAAAGGGCACAGACGCCAGAATCAAGGCCGGAAGCTTCAGGCTATTGAACTGCACCGCCAGCACCACGAAAGAAAAGAACAGGGCGAAGACCAAGATGAGCAGTACGGCGTGTTGCATCTCCGCCATCATCTGGGCCTGGCCACCATAAGAGACTTCGTAACCCACCGGCATCGTCAGCTTGCTCAGGGCCCCTTTGAGCTCGGAGAGGGCCTGGCCCACGCTCACGCCGCTGGCGTCCCCCCGGACGATGACCTCTTTCACCTGGTCCTCCCGGGCGATTTCCACCGGCCCCACCGCGGGGATCACCCGGGCCACGTCCTTAAGCCGCAAATAGCCACCCTGGGCGCAGTTCAGCACCAGGTTCTCCACCTCCTGCTTGGAGGTAAAATGCTGTTCGGGAATCATCACCCGGATGTTGTAAAAATAGTCGCCCTCCCGGTAGCGGGTGGCCACTGCCCCACTGATCATGGAGCGCACCGTGGAGGCTACATCCACCACCGAAACCCCCAGTTCCGCGGCCCGGACCCGGTCCACCTCCACCTGATATTCGGGCTTGGTCATATCCATGGACACGTACACGTTGGTGAAATGAGCCAGCTTGTTCATGGACTCCGAGGTCTTACGGGCCAAATCGAAGAGCTTGTCCAATTCCTGGCCCTTGATCTTGACCTCGATATCCGCATCCCCCAGTTTGCGGATGCCCTTCACCGGCGGCTGCATGACCATGGGCTTGGCCCCGGGCATGGCGATGGGGGCCAGGGTCTTTTTCAACTTCGCTATATAAGCCTTGGTGCCGATTTTCCGGGCATAGCGGGGCACTAACTGGATATCCACCTGCCCTTCGTTGGCGATTTCATAGGTTGCCAGGCCCCAGACCTTGCCGCCCGCCATGGTGACGTAGCTCTCAATCGAGGGATCGCCCACTAGCTTTGCTTCTACCTGGCCCAAGACTTTATTGGTTTCGGCGAGGGAGGCGCCTGTGGGCAGCTTGACCTTCACCATGATCCGGCCGTCGTCCATGCGGGGCAGAAACTCGCTACCCAGATAGGGGAACAAGACGACGGCGCCCACCAGCAGAAAGATAAACGCCCCGATTACGGCCAGGCGGCGCCGCAGGGCCAACTCCAGCAAGCGCCCATATTGGTCCGTTACCCAGGCGAAGAACCGGGCGAAGCGGCCTTCATCATGGGATTCCACCCGTCTACCCGTAAGCAGGGCGGTGAGCAGCGGGGTCAGGGTGATGGCCACCAACAGGCTGATGCAGACGATGCCCGCGATCACCAGGATCAGTTCTCGAAAGAGGAGGCTGGTAAGGCCCGGCACCAGGAGGAAGGGGACAAAGAGGGCCAGAAAGGAGAGGGTGGCGGCCAGGATGGCGGAGCCCACCTCGGCGGTGCCGATCTCAGACACTTCTTCGGGCGACTGATCCGGGTGGAGATGCCGCAGGCGGGTGATATTTTCCAGTACCACGATGGAGTTGTCCAGTACCACGCCGATGGCCACCACCAGGCCACCCAGAGAAAAAATATTAAGGGAGAAGCCCATGAGCTGCATCAGGGCGAAATTGATAATCAAGGTGATGGGGAGCGCCAACAGCATCACCAGGGCATGGCGCCAGCTTCCCAGGAATAGATAAATGATGACGATGACCAGGATTGAGGCTTCGATGGCGGCGTTGCGCACCCCGTTCAAGGCGGCGATAACATAGTCTGCCTGGTTTTCCACCATCCCCATCTGGACGCCGGCCGGAATGGCGGGCTTGAGCTGCTCGATCCTTTTATTCAGCGCCCGGGCCACTTCCACCGTGTTGGCGTCCGCCTGCTTGAGAACGCTCAACTTGACGGTGGGCGTACCCCCCTGGCGGGTGACTACCCGGACCTCTTCGTGGGCGTCTTCCACCTGGGCCACGTCTTTAAGGAAGATCTTGCCAGCGCTGTTGTTGGCCAGGACCACGTTGCGGATGTCGTCCAGGGAGCGGTATTCACCCATGGTGCGGGCGATAAATTCCCGGCGACCTACAGTCACCCGGCCGCCGAACTGTTCAATGTTCTCCTCCTGGAGCCTTTTCGTCACCCCCGCTAGGGTGAGGGCATATTTCTCCACCGCGTTGGGGTCCAGGTGCACCCTGATCTCCCGCTTGAGGCCGCCGACGATGTCGGTGCCCGCCACCCCGGGAACCGCCTGCAATTGATACTGCAGCCAGTTTTCCGTCCAGGTGCGCAGCTTGGTTAAATCCCAGCGGTCGGAGCTGATGGTGAGCAGCACCACCGGTAACTGCGACGGGTCCGCTTTGAAGACCAGGGGCGGATCGATGTCCTTGGGGAGCTGCCGGGCCGCCCGGGCCATGGCCGCCAGGGCGTCCTGGTAAGCCACGTCCACGTTAACCCCATACTTGAAGTTGGCCAGGAGGGTGTACATGCCTTCAATGGAAGAAGACTCCAGGTAGTCCAGGTTATCCACCATGGCCATCTGGCGCTCCAGGGGGTCGGCGATGTTGGTGCTGATCTCCTCCGGCGTGGCGCCCCGCCACCAAATATGCACCTTGATCAGGGGATAAGTGACGTCCGGGAGAAAATTCACCGGCAACAGCAAAAAGCTATAGATTCCCAGGACCACCAGGGCTACAGTGATGACGCCGGCGGCGATGCGCCGCCTTACGGCGTAGGTGGTGACTTTCATTTGCCTGCCCCTCCCTGAACTTTCACTGCCATGCCGTCTTTCAACTTTTCGTTGCCAGCGGTGACCACGGTTTCTCCCGGTTGAACGCCGGAGACGATCTGCACCTGGCCCCCCGTCTCCAGACCGGTTTTCACCACGCGGCGCTGAGCTTTGCCGTCTTTAAGTACATAAGCGACCTTCTCGCCGTTGGGCAGGACCAGCACGGCATCGCCGGGGACCGTTACCGCCTCGGCTTCGGACTGCAAGGTAAGTTTAAGGCGGGCGAACATCCCGGGAATCAGGGCCACCGGGGCACCCAGGGTCACTTCCGCGGTGCGGGTGCGCATGCGGGTGTCCAGGTCGGGGTACACCAGGCTGACTTTGCCCTCAAAGGCCTTGCCCGGATAGGCGTCCAGTTGGACCGTAGCGGGGGTACCTTTGAAGACCTCGGTGGCCTGGGCCTCGGGCACGGCCAGGCGGATCACCAGGCTGGCGGGATCGTACATCTCCACCAGGGGAGCTCGCGGCGCAACAAAGTCGCCGTCCTTCACCAGCACCTTGGAGACCACCCCATCCCAGGGGGCTGCCACCGAGTAGTCGCCGGCGCTCTCCCGGGCCTTGGCCAGGAGCGCCCGGGCACCCTCATATTTAGCCCGGGCCGTATCCAGCTGAGACCCCGGCACGGCCCCGCTCTGCACCAGGATTTTGGTGCGATTCAGTTCGGCTTCCTGCTCTTTCACGGACTCCGCCATCGCAGTCACCTGAGCCGCCGCCGCCCCCGACCGGCCGATGGTGAGCACCCTCTCTCCCCGTTTCACCAGGTCGCCCTCCCGGACCCGGCAATTCTGGATGGGGCCTTCGCCGGGGGAGGCCAGGCGCGCCTGGCGGGTGGGGGTCGCGGTGCCCGTCAGCTCCAGGGTGCGGGAGACAGGCGCCACTTGCGCCTTCTGGACGGCCACCACGGGGATCGGTTGGGCCTTTTGCGCCCCCTCTTTCCCTTTTTCCTGACCACATGCCTGCCAGGGACCCAAAAAGGTTATTGTCGCAGCTAACAGGTTTGCCAGAACCAAGACCGGCTTGTTCATGAAAGATCCCCCCCCACTGCCAGTTTGAGCCGGGCCAGGGCAGTGCGGAAGTCCGCCAGGGCACGGTAATACGTGGTTTCGGTCAGCAACAGGGCCGTTTGGGCATCCAGCACGTCGGTGATGGTGCCGGCT
Organism: Desulfobaccales bacterium; assembly: GCA_049696835.1. Classification (GTDB taxonomy): domain Bacteria; phylum Desulfobacterota; class Desulfobaccia; order Desulfobaccales; family 0-14-0-80-60-11; genus 0-14-0-80-60-11. The sequence goes on along the minus strand of JBAVUP010000128.1, from coordinate 23,380 downwards.
CCCAGGTTGTATTTCAAGGTCTCGATGCGCAGGCTCTCCCGGGCCTGTTCGATGGCCTTTGCCGTGGCCCTGACCCGCTCACTGCTGGAGTCCACGTCCAGGATGGCGGTCTCCACCTCCTGGCGGACCAGCAGGTTGAGCTTGCGCAGCCGCTCCTGGGCCGCGGCCAGGGCGGAGAATTCTTCCCTCACCTTGGCGGAGATGCGGCCGCCTTCGAACAGAGGCATGGTGAGGGTCACGCCGACGCTGCCGTCGTCATCATAAAATGGACCGCGATTGGTCGGATTCTGGGCGCTCCGGTCATCATATACTCCGTATACGCCGGAGCCCCGATAGCCATAAGATCCGACCAGGTTGAGGTTGGGATAATGTCCGGCCCGGGCCCCGTCCACCCGCCGGGCCTGGCTTTCCACCCGCTCCTTCGCTGCCTTAAAATCGGGGCGCTGCTCCAGGGCCCTGGGCACCAATTGCGACGGCCGGTAGCCTATTTTCTCAAAGGTGAGTTTCCCGGCAAATTTCAATTGCCCCTTGTCGAAATCCAGGCCCATCAGGTTGGCCAGGAGCCGCTTTTGAATCTCCAGAACATTGGTCTCCTTTTCCAGGCTTTGCTCCAGGTCGGCCACCCGCACCTCGGTGCGCAGCAGGTCCACCCGGGCCGCCTTGGCCACTTCCACCATTTTTGCCATCTTCTGTCTCTGTTCCTGCATAGCCTCAAGGGAAAATTTCACGGAGTCGATCACCTTTTCCTGGCTGAGGATGCTATAGAAAGTGCTGGAGACGTTGAAAACCAGCTCATCCCGGGTCCGGGAGAGCCGGTTCTCCTCCGCCAGACGGAACAGTTCGCTCGCTCTAATTTCATTAATAATGCGCCCGCCGGTGAACAGGGGGAGCTTCAGAAGAACATTGCCCTGGCTTTGTTGTTTGGTGAACAGCCTTCTCTGATTGTTGTACCGGGCTTCCCACAATGGCCGGGAGTTGAGGTATTTGGTATATCCACCCTCATAGCTTAACCAGGGCCAGCGGGCCGCTTTGGCCTGATCCAGTTTGGCCCCCGCCGCCGAGACGTCCCAGAGGGTGGCGGCCACTTCCGGATTATTCTTCAAGGCAATCTCCAGGGAGCGTTCCAGGGTCAAAGCCTCCGGAGGGCTCTCCTCCTTGGCCGGGGCGGGTTGCGACGGCGACGGCGACGGCGACGGCGCGGTGATGCCGGTGGCCTCAGTGGAGGGCACCGGCTTGAAGGGTTCGGTGGGCTGCACCAGAACGCAGCCGGGCAGGATGAGGGCATAGAGGATCACCAAGATTACCGTGCCATGCAAGACCTTTTACCTCCCTCCTGAGAAAATTCGGTAAAAAACATTAGGGACCGCAGGAGCCGCCACCCGGGGGGGCTCCTGCCCCTTTGCCTCTCTCCCATCTGGGCGACCGGCGGCCTTTACCCCCCTGGGCGTTGAACATTCGACGTTCCATGAAAGAGATGAACGCAACCTTCTGCTCCGGTTTCAGGTGCTCCTGGAAGGCCAGGCAGAAACGCAGCACCTCTTCTTCCAACTTCCCCTGGAGAGCGCTTACCTCCCTTACTTTTTCTTGAATGGCCGGCCAGGCCGCAGTTCCTTCTTTGGTCACTTCAAAGAGCTCAAATCTCTTTTGGGCCAATTCGGCGCGCAGGTCCCGAATCCGGCGACGATGTTCGGGAAGCAAGCTCACCAATACGCGGCACTGTTCAGCCTCCAGATTAAGGGTTACCCACATTTCCTGGGGCGGCTGCGGAGAAGGGCCCTGATCCGCCACGGCGCCTCGGCGCTCTTGAAAACGCAGGTGGGCAAAGGTAGCCAGCCCCCCGAGATTGAGCGCCAGGGAAAAGACCAAGAGGCAGATCCAGAAATTACGCTTCATGCGCCACTCACTCGCGGAGGGAACCAGGAGACTACCCTGAGCACCCTCGGAAAAGTCTTCCGCCCCCGGCTACCGCGTCAACCAGCGGCCGTCCCGCAGGGTGAAAAAGGCGTAAGGCCGCACCCACCGGAGAAAGAGAAAGGCATAAAAGGAATAGATGACCCCGTATATGAAGTCCGCATCCCGCTCTTGCCGCAGGTAGTAAGAGGTGAGAACGAAAGAGACCAGAGCCATGCCGCTCACAAATTTCACGATCAGGATGGGGCAACAGAGAAACGACGCCAGCATCAGGGGAAGAAAGATGGCGGTCATGGGAAACTCCAGTTCGCGTACGACAAAATCCAGGATGGGCAGCAGCCGGTTTCGGAGCCGGTAGCGGGTGAACATATAGGAGAGCTGGACCAGGGATTCCCGGAAGTTACTGCGATCCCACCGGAGGAACATCCGGGACAGGCCCCGGTAGTTCTCGGGAACCGTGGTATAGACCACGGCGCTGCGCTGGTACACCGTGTCATAGCCCTGCCGCAGCACCAGGTTGGTGAAGGCTCGATCTTCGCCGATGGTACAGCGGACACCCAGAAAAGTCTGGTGGCGCCACTCGTCCAGTATGGGCATAATGACTTCCCGACGATATGCCGATAGGGCTCCCGGGGTGCAGAACACGAAGCCGTACATGGACTGAGAAGCCCTAAGAAAATCAAAGGAGAGGACGAACCGCACCCAGAGCATCCGGGTGAGTACGTTTCGAGAGCGATTGTAAACCTTGACGTTGCCCGCCACCGCGCCGATCTTGGGGTCCTGGAGCAAAGGGGCCAGAATATGCTGCAAGGTGCCGGGTTCGATAACGCTGTCAGAGTCCACGGTGACGAAATAGTCGCCCTGACCCTGGAGAAAGCCGGCATACAGGGCTTCCCGCTTGCCCCGGTTTTTCGGGAAGCGAATGGCCTGGATCAAATGGGGGTAGCGCTGTCGAGCTTGCTGGATATAGTTCCAGGTGTCGTCCCGGGAGCCGTCGTCGATGCAGATGATCTCCAGAAGGTCTTTGGGGTAGTCGTCGGTGGCTACCGAATAAAGCGCCTTTTCCACCATGGCACCTTCGTTGTAAGCGGGAATGAGCACCGTCACCCGCGGCAAGGGTCCGGCAGGCACGGTATAAGGCCGATAGCGCCACCAGAGTATGGTGCGCACCAACTGCATGACCAGAAAGGCCAGGGCGTACACCGCCCCCAGGGTGGAGAGGAGGGGTGTATAGGTGTTCCGCTGAAAAAGCCGCAGATAGCCGTGGAAGAACCCCGAGTCCACCGCAATGAGCAAGGAGGCCAGGAGAGACAGGGGCACGACGATTTTCAGCCATAGATCCAGATCGGCCATACGCCGGGGCCGAAAAACATGTTGGGTTTTAGAGGGCAAAACCAGGTCAGCAGGCATAACTGTAAATCTCCTTATCCTTGACAGATGGCGGCAAGCAAATTTCGCCGTCAATGAATGTGCCAATCGTCACCCACCGCCCAGGCCGGACGGCCACTGGCGTCGCGGAGTTTTACGACCGTTTCGCCCGTCTTGATTTCCGCGGCAATCATAGTTGGCCCCATGATTGTAATCCTCGAGCCCTTTACTTCTATCTGATCCCCGGCCTTGATGCCGATAGGCAGCTTCCCGGCATAACTTGCCGGCTCCAGGATGACCAAAATCTTTTCCCGCGCGGTGCGCATGGTCAGGTTCAGACAATAATCCCGGCCGTTTCCCGAAAGCGTCTTGTCCAGGTTGATTACTTCACCCCGCACCGTCTCCACGGTACCGGGGTTATAGAGGGTGCTGTAATGAATGCGCCTCCCGCTCTGCGCCCATGATGAGGATACCGTGAACATCAGGCTCAAAATTCCGATGGATACAAGGCCTAAGAAGCCGGGCTTTTTCATGGCTGCTTTTCCTTTCAATTTTGCTTAATGCGGATAATCGGTTTCCTGCATATATAACAAAGCAAAACCACGAAATCGGCGCAGTTAGGAAAATTTTTTTCATGACCGGAGCGAAGTTTCCCTGGGTCCAAGACCTTACGGTGACCAACGCCCTGCGGGTTGACAACAAGTTATCAGGGGCGTGGTTCGTTTCCCCTGGCGGGAGAGGCGGTGACGCCGGTAATCGGCCTTGTTGTAAGGCTCTTTGGGCCAAACGGAAGAGTGAATTTTTTTCCGAGGACTTTTCGACTGCGGGGTTACATTGGCCCCTTGCTCCCTGGTGCCGGATTGGCTGGCAAGATCAATGTTACTCTCTCTTCCCAGGGGTCCTGGGTTTGCCGCGCTAAGGGGAAATCCCTCCATCCCGGTTGGGGCGCTTAAACCCAAGTCCTCTCTGGAGCCCACTTCATTCACCTCCGGGGTCACCAGGAGGGGAAGAGCCAGGAGCGTCATGCCAACCAGGAAAAAGACGGACGCCATCCCCATCCTGAGTGCAGGCTGGGAAATAAATCTGGCCAAGAGACCGAGAATTATCTTCCCGTGCAGAATAACGTGCAACGCCAGGAGACTCAGCAGCAGGAAAGCCAGGTACAGATGCACCTCCCCCCAGGCATGGCGGTCCAGCCCCAGCCAAATGATGTCGACGCGGACGCCGTATTTAGCCCAAGCCGTGTGGCCGGGGGTCAGAACATATTTGATCAGAAGCCCCAAACCTGCCAGGGCCATCATGGCCAGGAACATCAAGGCGTCGATAAAGAAATTCAGCTTGGTCTTATCCATCTTGCCACCCATGGTGTTCATTGATCCAGGGAGCGGTCTTAGCCGCCCCCCGTTTTACTCCCCAGAACCCTACTGCCGGCCTCTGCCGGCCCAGGCCGGGACTCCGGCGGCATCCCGCAACTGCAGGACCTGGCCGCCTTTTTTCACTTCCGCGGCGATGATTGTTGGTTTGCCCTGATACGTGATCCGGGAGCCGGTGACTTCCACCTTATCCCCGGGGCCAAAGGTCATGCCTTGTTTCTCCATGTACCAGCTGGGCCCCAGGTGGACCGGGATCGTCTCTTTTTCGGTCTTCAGGGTAAAATGCACCCCATACGACATTCGCCTTCCGGGGGTGAATTTTTCCACGCTCACCACTTCGCCGCTGAGGGCTTCCACGGTTTTGGGATTATACATCCGGCTGTAAGCATCGCCGGCGCCCCAACCGCGGCCCTGGCCGCCTCCCGGCCCCATGCCGGGCTGGGCCCACGCCGCCGTGGCGGCCAGGACCAGGGCGAGAATACCGATCAGACTGATAAATCTGCCGAATTTCTTCATGGTGCTTTCCTCCTTAAATCAGTTGGTTATGGTTAGGCCGTAATGATTCCATCCCGAACATCGCCTTTCACCCCTTTAACCTCCTCCCAACCCTGGAGGTTGGGAGAAGGTGGGGCAGGGGAAAGGAGAAGGGGGCGGCCACCTTTCCCCTCATTACCTTACCACCGGCCCCCGGAGCCCATGGCCATGCCCATGCCACGGCCGTCGCCACGTCCCATACCCATGCCTGCTTGGGGGCAGATCTTTTGAGCCTGGACCCGGAAGGTGGTGCGCTTCGCCTGGAACTGATCTCTCAAGGCGTTGATTTCTTGCTGTTTGGCCTGAATCTGGTTTTGGTCGGGCGCGGCGCTCTGCCACAACGCCGTCAACTCGGTCCTCTTGACCATCATCTGCTTGCGCAGCCCGGCGGTGTCATTCATGAATTGCTGCTTGAGATCAAAGAGTTGGGCGCTCTGCTCCGGGGTCACGTTCGCATTCATGCACCCCCAACCGCCCCGCGCCCAGGCCGAATCCGCGGCTCCTAAACTCAAACCCATTGCCGCCAGCAGGGAAATGATTACCCAAGTTCTTTTCAGAGTTTTTTTCTTCATGACCTATTCTTCCAATTTGATTGCTTAACCGTGTATCCGGTTTCTAATATATATAACCAACTAAAACCTAAAACCCGGCGCGGCAATTTTAAAAATTTCCTCTTTCCGGCAAAAATTGAGAGAGGAAGGCCATCCCTTTCCCTGGCCTGGGAACAAAAAATTGATCCGGCTACCTGGGGAAAATTTTGAAGTTGCCGGTGAAAATCCGAGAACCATATGAAATCCTTTCTAAAAACTTAATTTCGCTAAAAATCTTTTCTTGCCGCGCCGGATTTCTGTTTCGCCTGGGTTTATATGATTAAATCCGGCTAATCGGGTAACCGATTATAAGATACTTTGATATCTCCGGCAACTAAAAAAATGGTATGGCAAGGAGGATGAAATGAAAGGTTCTTTAGCGTTGGCTTCGGCTCTGTTTTTGGGACTGGCGGGTTGCTCCGCGGCCACTGCCCCCCAGTGGCAGAACAAGGCAGATTCCGTTGCCTATCAGCATCAGCAGGATGCCGGGCAACCCAGCGGCCTTAAGGCCCTGGAAGAAGACCCGGCGTTAGGCCATTGGTACACCGCGCCTTACATTAACCCCGAAAACCCCGGTTAAGACGGGTTAGAAAAGGATCAGGGCAGATGATGTCAGCTTCCAAGGCAATCTGATACATCTGCCCTGAGAAACTTCGCTTAGGGAGAATTCAATTGACAACATTCGATTAAACGGTTATTAGATAAATATGAAAAAGGAAGCCCAACTCTTTAAGTCCCTGGGTGATGAGACCCGGCTGAAGATCCTCTGGCTCCTGATGGCGAGAGAAGAACTCTGCGTCTGCGATATCATGGGGGTCCTGGGCATCACCCAATCCAAGGCGTCCCGGCACCTGCGCTACCTCTATTATCTGGGCTGGGTCACCGACCGACGGGAAGGGGTGTGGATGAATTATCGCCTGAGCGTCCCCCCCGGCAGCCCGGAAGACAAACAGCTCAAGTTACTGGCCGACATTTTGAGTTCCCGTCCGGAGGCCCAGGCGTTGCGGGACCGATTGGAGCAATGGCTGGCGTCCAAGGGGCAGAGCAAAGAAGGCGTCGCCGCGTGCCAATGCTCCTGAGCCTGAGAGCCGCGTCTCTTTTAGGGTAATTTTATATCTTGACTTATCCGGTTAACCGGTTATAGTAAAATACTATGAGAGCAGAAGCGCGATTCTTTAAATCCCTGGCGGACGAGACCCGCCTGAAAATTCTCTGGCTCCTGTCGGGGACAGAAGAACTCTGCGTCTGCGATGTCATTGACGTCCTGGGGATCACCCAGTCCAAGGCCTCCCGGCACCTGCGCTATCTCTATCACCTGGGCTGGGTCATGGACCGCCGGGACGGCCTCTGGATGAATTACCGCTTAACCGTGACCCCCGGCAGCCCGAGAGAAAAGCTGCTCAAGCTCCTGGAGGAGATGTTGGCGCCTCAACCCGAAGCCCAGGCGCTGCGGGGGCAACTGGCACGTTGTCTGGAGGTCAAACGACATTCCAAGTGCACCAGGAGGCTAGAACGCCGATCACGGGAGGTCTCCGCGGAGATTTCCTGAAACCTAAAAATTTTTAGCTTATAATACTTAATAAAACGGTTATACGGGTATCAAAGAGATAGGAGTACTTATGGGTGCCACTGTTGCCAGGCGTCTGGGTTTCGTGGAGAGGTTCCTGACCTTGTGGATTTTCCTGACTATGGCCGGGGGCGTAGCTTTAGGCTACTTCATCCCGAGCTTCACCAAGTTATTAACGTATTCCCAGGTAGGCACCACCAACATTCCCATCGCCATCGGCCTTATTTTGATGATGTATCCGCCGTTGGCCAAGGTACGCTACGAGGAACTGCCCCAGGTCTTTAAGAATTATAAGGTACTGGCCCTGTCATTGGTCCAGAACTGGGTGATTGGGCCCATTCTCATGTTTCTGCTGGCCATCGCCTTTCTCCGCGGCTATCCCGAGTACATGGTGGGTCTGATCATCATCGGTCTGGCCCGCTGCATCGCCATGGTCATCGTCTGGAACGACCTGGCCCAGGGCGATACGGAATACTGCGCCGGCCTGGTGGCCTTCAACTCCATCTTCCAGATGCTGTTTTTCTCCGTCTACGCCTATATCTTCGTGACTATCCTGCCCACCTGGCTGGGCATCGCCTCTGGCCTGAAAGTCCAAGTGACCATTTTGCAGGTGGCCGAAAGTGTGTTGATCTACCTGGGCATCCCGTTCTTCGGCGGCATGTTCACCCGCTTCTTCCTGGTCAAACGCAAGGGGATCAAGTGGTATGAAGAAAAATTCCTGCCCAAAATCAGCCCCATCACCCTTATAGCCCTGCTGTTCACCATCGTCGTGATGTTCTCCCTCAAGGGCGAGTATATCGTGGAACTTCCCCTGGACGTGGTGCGCATCGCCATACCTCTGACTATCTATTTCTTCATCATGTTTTTTGTCACTTTTTATATGTCGGCCAAGGTCGGGGCCGGGTATCGCATTTCCGCCACCCTGTCGTTTACTGCCGCCAGCAACAACTTTGAGCTGGCCATCGCGGTGGCCGTAGCAGTCTTCGGCCTGCAGTCGGGGGAAGCCTTCGCCGCGGTCATCGGCCCCCTGGTGGAAGTGCCGGTCCTCATCAGTCTGGTGGGCGTGGCCTTAAAGTTCAGACAAAAATATTTTGCGCCTCTGGTGTGCGAGCCGGCGGTCATAGATAAACAAGGATAGGTCCATGTTCAAGACTATCGTGCTGGCCACCGATCTGTCGCCTGCCTGGGACGAGATTGTCGCCTGCGCCGGGGAATTTAAGGCCCTGGGGTGTTCCCGGGTGATCTTGACCAACGTAATCGTTGCCAAATTCCTGTCAGGGTTGGAAGAAATGCTGCGGGCCGATGTCCGACCCAAGCTGGAAACGCAGCAGCGCCAACTGGAAGCCCAGGGATTGCAGGTAGAAGTGGAAATACCATTTGGGTTGCCGGCCTATTCTTTGAACGACATCGCCTGCCGCTATGGCGCCGATCTCATCGTGGTGGGCTCTCACGGGACCGCTCTTTGGCGGGAGGCGGTGCTGGGGTGCTTTACCTGTGCGGTGGTGCACCATAGCAAGTACCCCACTTTGCTCATTAACGTGCGGGTTAAAAAAGACCAGGAAGCGGACACCTGCCGCCTACATTGCGGCTCACTGTTGCGCCATGTCCTCTTCCCTACCGATTTTTCGGAAATTGGAGTGCGGGCCGGTGAATTTATAGAGATTTTGGCGACCAGAGGAATAGGCCAGGTGACCCTGCTCAACACCCTGGATGTGCCGGGAGGAGAGGAGGCCTATCCTCCGGGCTACCAGGAGATAGCCGAGGGGGCGGCCCGGCAATTATTGGAAAAATGGAAGCAACGTCTCCTGGAAGCCGGGGTTCCCGTAGTCAACGACCGCTTTGACTCGGGGCATCCCATTCCCGCCATTCTCCAGGTTCTGGAATCTCAGGACATTTCGTTAATCGTCATGGGCACCCAGGGAAAAGGCTTTATCAAGGAGATTTTCCTGGGCAGCGTGGCCCATAATGTTTCCCGGTTGGCGACGTGCCCGGTGCTCTTGATCCCCCCCGTATCGCGGTAATTACGGAGGCATGCTTGAGAAGATTTTTTTGGTTTCAAGAAAAAAGTTCATGGGGGCGCGCCGGATTTGTCTCCTGAATTGGTTTATTATTTAGAAATCCGGATACCCGGTTATTAAGTCAGCGACTCTGACTTCAATCACTGCACTAAGGAAGGGTACCAATGAAAATCTTACGTGGAACTTTCATCGGTTTATTTTGCCTGGTGGTTGGTTTTCTGGTGGTCTGGCAGGCCTGGCCGACCCTGGCGCAGGGTTCGGCTCCGGCCAAAGGCAAGCCGGCACTCTATGAATTCGGCGCCAAGTGGTGCGTCCCCTGCAGAGAGATGAAAGAGGTGATGGCGGCTTTAAAAACCAGCCATGGCGACCAGGTGGAATTTCGCATGGTGTATGCGGATGAAGAAAGGCCCCTGTTTGAGCAATACAAAATCGTGCTCATCCCCACCCAGGTCTTTTTCGATGCTTCCGGCAAAGAGATGGAACGACACATCGGGGCCTTGCCCAAAGAAGAGGTCTTACAAAAACTGCGGGAACTGAAGTTCATCAATAAATGAGGAGAGGATTTCATGGGATGGAGTGAATCTCTGGGACAGGTCATGCAGACCCGCCCCATCCTGGCATACGGGGCCAGCTATCTGGGAGGGGTGATTGCCACCGCCAGTCCCTGCATCCTGGCGAGTATTCCTTTGGTTATCGGCTTCGTCGGCGGCTATGCCGAGGGGCGCAAGAAGCAGGCTTTTTTCTATTCCGTTACCTTTGTGGTGGGCTTGGCCGTGGTCATGTCAATTTTGGGAGCCATGGCCGCGCTCATGGGCACCATGTTCGGCGAGGTGGGAACCTTCTGGCGCTTCGCGGTGGCTATCATCCTCATGGTCATGGGTCTGCAGTTGTCCGGCATGATTCATCTCAAAATGGGCGGGGCCTCGCAGAAATTCCTGCCCAAGCGCACCGGCTTGATCGGCGCCTTGATTTTGGGAGCGCTGTTTGGCCTGGTGCTGTCGCCCTGTGCGTCTCCGGTGCTGGCGGTGATCCTGACTCTGGCCGCGGTCAAAGGTGAGGTGGCGTACGGCAGCACCCTGTTATTCGCTTATGCCCTGGGCCAGGGCACCCTGATTATCTTGGCCGGCACCTTTACCGGGGTGATCGAAAGCTTCCTGCAATCCCGGGGGGCCAAAGCGAGCGTGATCATGCAACAGGTGGCCGGTGGCTTGATCTTCTTTGTCGGGGCCTATATTTTCTTCCAGGGAGTTCGCTCCTGGCTGGTTTGACAAGCGAGCCGAGAAATTTTTTTTCCTTTAAGGGACGCTAACTATGAATAAGCAGCATCCACAAGAGCAGGCGGTGGCGGTGGAAATTGCCGCCGAAACGACCGAACAGCCTATCAATCTCATTGCCAAGGTGAAAGCGGCAATGGCTGATATGTCTGCCAGGCAAATCCTCAAGCTGATCTTAATAGGTCTGGCGCTCCTTGTCTGGTATCCGATTTACAGCAGACTGGTACCCTTCTCCCTCTGGGTCACCTATGATGTCTTCCGGATCGCTCAGGGCACCCACCTGGGCGACGCCGTGTCCTTTTTCTTTCTGGATATTCCCAAGGTCTTCATGTTGTTAATCCTGGTGATCTGGGGCGTCGGCGTGCTGCGCTCCTTTTTCACCCCCGAACGGACCAGGACCATTTTGGCGGGCAAACGGGAGATTCTCGGGGACGTGCTGGCGGCGCTCTTAGGGGTGGTAACCCCCTTTTGCTCCTGTTCGGCAGTGCCGCTCTTCATCGGTTTCGTCGAAGCCGGCATCCCCATCGGCGTCACCTTCGCCTTCTTGATCTCCGCCCCCATGGTGAACGAGATCGCCCTGGTACTGCTCTTTGGCCTCTTCGGCTGGCGGATCGCCCTGATTTATATGTCCATGGGGTTGCTCATCGCCATGGTTACCGGCCTGATTATCGGCCGGCTCAATATGGAGCGTCAGGTGGAAGACTGGGTCTATGAGATCCGGATGGGGCAGACTCCGGCTCTCCTGCAAAATTTAGGCTGGATGAGCCGGATCGATTACGGGCTGCACCAGGTAAGGGATATCGTGGGACGGGTCTGGATCTATATCATTTTGGGGATCGGGGCGGGGGCCGCGATCCACGGCTACGTTCCCGAAGGCTTCTTGGCGGCCCTCATGGGCAAACAGGTCTGGTGGTCGGTGCCGGTGGCGGTTATTCTCGGCGCGCCGCTGTACTCCAACGCCGCCGGCATCATCCCGGTGGTCCAAGCCTTACTGGAAAAGGGGGCGGCCCTGGGCACCGTGCTGGCCTTTATGATGTCGATTATCGGCATCTCGTTCCCGGAAACCGTCATCCTCCGGAAAGTATTAAAGCCCAAGCTGATCGCGGTGTTCGTCGGCGTGGTCACCGTGGGTATTATCATCGTTGGCTTCATATTCAACGCCATTATGTGATGGTGTGATTCGAGGACTCACTACTTGAATAATCAGAAACTTAAGGGTGTCATCAAGGACCGTTACGGCAAGATCGCCCGGGGCGAGCAGACTTTCTGCTGTCCCACCTGCGGGCCGACTACGACCGATCAATGCCTGGCCGTGGGCTATACGGCAGAGGACCTGCGCCTGGTCCCTGAAATGGCGATTTTAGGAGTGGGCTGCGGGAACCCCACGGCGCTGGCTGACCTCAAAGTTGGTGAGACCGTCCTGGACCTGGGCTCCGGCGCCGGCATCGATGTCTTCCTGGCGGCCAGGAAAGTCGGGGAGCCGGGCAGGGTTATCGGCGTGGACCTGACCGAAGACATGGTGGCCCGGGGGGAACAACTGGCCCGGGAGCATGGCTTCGGCAACGTGGAGTTCCGCCTGGGCGATATCGAGCATCTGCCGGTGGATTCAGAAACCGTGGATGTGGTCATCAGCAATTGCGTGATCAATCTGACTCAAGACAAACTCGCGAGTTTCACCGAAATCCATCGGGTCCTCAAGCCCGGCGGCCGGATACTCATCTCCGATTTAGTGACTGCGGGCGATTTACCGGAAGACGTGCGTCGGAGCGCCGCGGCCTGGGCCGACTGCCTGGCCGGGGCCATGGAAAAAGAGTCTTACCTGGCGACCATCCGCCGCGCTGGTTTTTCTGAGGTGGCTGTTGTTTCTGAGTCGTCCTATGAGGCTCCGGGAATGGATGAGCGTCTGCGCGGCAAAATCCTCAGCGTGAAAGTGCGCGCCGTCAGGGGCCGATGATGGCGGGAGGAATTGCTGATCTTAAACCCCGCAATTGCGGTTTTTTTATCTTTAAGAAGGGAAGCGATTTTTTCTTTGATATAATCGTATATCCGGTTATAATTATATATAAGTTGCTTTAAGGAGAAAGCCAATATGACAACAAAAGATTTTGTGGAAGTAAGAATTCTCGAACTTCCGGGCGTCTCAGGAGGATGCTCCTGCGGCACTGTGGCCTGTTCCCCGGAGATGGCTGCGATGGTTCAGCAAAAAGTTGACGAACTCCGGACGGCCATAGAGGAAGCTTATCCCGGCAAGACCAGGGTGGAGTACGTGAATCTCAAGGAAAATCAGGCGGAGCGAGAGAGTGAGATCGGCCAGCTTCTGGCCACCAAGAAATATCCCGGCCCTCTGGTGGTGATCGACGGGGAGCCCAAATTCGCCGGGTCCATCCAGGTGAAGAAGATCGTCAAGGAAGTGGGGAATATCCTCAGCTAAGGGGAAAGGAGCCGGTTATGGCGGAATTTCTGGAAACCACGTACGAGAAATTCATCTTCAAGGTGAAAGTGGGCTATCTGTATAGCCAGGAAGAATTCTGGGCGAATTTTCAGAATGGCACGGCCACCGTGGGATTGACCGACTTCCTCCAGAAAGCCAAAGGCGATGTTGCTTTCCTGGAGACCGTGGGGCCGGGCGTCGAAATCAAGCGTGGCCAGGAGATCGGCAAGATCGAGACCATTAAGGCCACTTTCGGCATTATCTCGCCGGTGTCCGGCAAGGTCGCGGAAGTCAACCCGGAGATGGACGCCAGTCCTTACCTGATCAACCATGACCCGTATGGCGCCGGTTGGATCTATCGAATCGAGCCCAGCGACCCCGAGGGCGACAAGGCCCAACTCATGGACGCCAAGGAATACTTCGAGGCAATGAAAGACAAGATCGCCCGGGAGGCGAAGAAACTTTATGGGTAAGAAGCACAAGAAAGTGGTGGTGCTCCCCTGCAGCGGCATCGGTAAGGTCTACGGCGCCGTGGCTCGGGAAACCGCCTACGAACTGGTGGAAAAGGTGCGGCCTGGGGTGGCTACCTTGACCTGCCTGCCGCTCTTAGTGATCAATGATTCCGAGGCGGTGGCCCTGGTGACGGAGAACCCGGTGATCACCATCGACGGCTGCCCCAAGGAGTGCGCCCGGAAGAGCGTGGAGGCAGTGGGGGGAAAGGTAGCCAAGGCTTACGAGGCTATTAAATTCTATAAAGAGCATAAAGACCTCAAGCCTGATGGCATTGCGGAAGTTAATGATACCGGCCGGAAGCTGGCCCAGGTGGCCGCGGCAGAAATTGCTCAGGAAGTGGATAAGCTGGCCGCCGGGGAGGAGCAGTGATGGATATCCAGGTTGTGAAAGTGGGCATCGTCTCTTGCAGCGGCGAGGAGATCCCCGAGGGCACCCTGTGCCGCCTGGCCTGTCGGAAAGTGCTGGATGAGCGCGCCGGCGAGACCGTCACCATCTGTCTGCCCCTGTTTATCGCCGGGGGCGAGGAAGAGCGCACCTTTGCATCCAACTACCCCACCATTACGGTGGACGGCTGCGACAAGATGTGCGCCGCCAAGGCCACCGAGATGTTATCGGGCAAGCCTGCCAAGTCGCTCTCCATCCCTGAGATTCTCCAGAGGCACGGCTTGAAGCCTCCCGACAAACTGCGCCACTTCGGGCCGGAGGAAGAAGCCGCGGTCAAGGCCGTGGCGGGGGAAATAGCCAAGGCTGTGGATGAGGTGCTGGAGGAAGCATAACCAAGGAGCTTTTATGGCGATTTATAAAAATAAAGTAGAATGGCGGGGGGAACATCTGGGCTATACCTGGACGCAAAATGGCGTGGACATGGAGTTCTCCGCCCCGCCGGACCTTTTCGGCAAGGCCGGGGTGCTCACTCCCGAAGACGCCTTTGTGGCCGCGGCCAACACCTGTTATTTCATGATGGTGGTTTGGACCGCGGAGCGCTTCAAGATGGACCTGGTTTCCCTTACCATGGAGGCCGAGGGCGAGGTGGAGGAGCACCTGGACCGCACCTCCTGGTTCAAGCGGGTGACCTTTTATCCCAGGATCGTGGTCAAGGGCAAACCCAAAGAGATGGTGCAGCGGGCCCTGGACATGGCCATGAAATACTCCACCATCAACCAGTCCTTCAAGTCCGAACTCGTCATTAAACCGGACATCTTGATCCAGTAAAGAATTCCCATGCCAGAAGCATACGACATTGCCTTCCTGGGAGGCGGCCCGGCGGGCTACCAGGGGGCGATCCGCGCGGCTCAACTAGGGGCAAAAGTCGCGGTAGTGGAGGAAAAATTCCTGGGCGGGGTCTGCCTTAACTGGGGTTGCATCCCCACCAAGACCGTGCGGGCCTCCGCCGAAGTAGGCAGGGCTCTGCGCCGGGCCAGGGAGTACGGCTTTCAGCCCGTGGAAGCGAACCCTGACATCCAGGCCATCATCGCCCGGAAAGAGCGGGTGGTGCAGGGACTGCGCCGCAGCATCGCGGGCCTTTTCCAGGCACGGCGTATCGCCCTGGTGGAGGGCAGAGGCCGATTAATTGCCCCCATGAAAATCGAAGTGGAGCGGGAAGGACAGGTTAGCCTCCTAGAAGCCGCCAAGGTGGTGATCGCCACCGGCTCCCGGCCGGCCCGCCTGCCCCTGTTTCCCCGAAATCCCCGGTTCTTCCTGGCCGATGAGATTCTTACCATCGACTACTTGCCCGGGCACCTGCTGGTAGTAGGCGGCGGCGCCGTGGGGGTGGAGATGGCCGCCATATTCCGGGAACTGGGCTCCCAGGTGACCCTGGTGGAAGTGATGGACCGCCTGCTGCCATACGACGACGCTGAGATGGGGGAGTATCTCACCGGCGTGCTTAAGCGGCGCAAGATCACGGTCAAATGTGGCGTTCAAGTAACGGAAGCTACTGCGGCGGGAGAGCAGTTTACTGTCCGGCTCGCCGATGGCACTGAGCTTAGCCCGGATACCATCCTCCTGGCCACAGGAAGGCGCTTCAACACCGAGGGCCTCGGCTTGGAAGATCTGGGCGTCGAGCTGGATAAAGGGCGCATCGTGGTAGATGGACACATGATGACCAACGTCCCGGGTATTTATGCCGCGGGGGACGTCATCGGCGGCTGGTTGCTCGCCCACGTGGCGTTTGCCGAAGGCATCTGCGCCGCGGAGCACGCCCTGGGTCTGGGGACCACCATGGATTACCAGGTTGTGCCCCGCTGCACCTTCACCCTGCCGGAGTATGCCGCGGTGGGGGTCTCGGAAGAGGAAGCCGAGGCCCAACACCCCGTCAAGGTGGCCCGCTTTCCCTTCAAATCTTTGGGGATGGGCCAGTGCCTGGGGGAGCTGGAAGGTTTGGTGAAGATTATCGCCCATGCTCAGACCGATCAAATTTTGGGAGCCCACATCATCGGCGCCCACGCCGCCGACATGATCCATGAGGTTGCGGTGGCCATGCGGGGGGGACTCACCAGCCGGGTGATTATGGAGACCATCCACGCCCACCCGACCTTGTCCGAAGCGATCCTGGAAGTGGCCCAGGCCCTCCACGGCCAGGCTATTCACCTGCCGCCGGGAGGTGCGTGATGTCCTTGCCCGCGCCGGAGTGGCTGATTGCCGAAGTGCGTCGCGCCAAGCAAGGCAGGGGCACAGAGAAGGTGGCGCAAACCCGCGACCTGCTGGACCGCCTCCATTTGCCCACGGTGTGCGAGAGCGCCCGCTGCCCCAACCGGGGCGAGTGTTTCTCCCATCATACCGCCACCTTCCTGATCCTGGGCGAGGTCTGCACCCGGGGCTGCACCTTTTGCGCGGTGACCAAGGGCAAACCGGCGCCGGTGGAGGCTGATGAGCCCCAGCGTCTGGCCCAAGCGGTGGCCGCGTTAGGCCTGCGCCACGTGGTCATCACTTCGGTAACCCGGGACGATCTGCCGGACGGCGGCGCGGCCCACTACGCCCGAGTGGTGGAAGCCTTGCGGGGGCACTGCCCCGGCGTGCGGGTAGAACTTCTGGTGCCGGATTTCCGGGGTTCCATGGAAGCGCTGACCACCGTGCTGGCCAGCGGGCCGGACATCCTGGCCCATAACCTGGAAACTGTGCCCCGGCTGTACCCCCAGGTGCGGCGGGGGGCGGATTACCGGCGCTCCCTCACGGTGCTGCAACGGGCCAAGGAGCTTTCCCCTCACATCATCACCAAATCCGGTCTGATGTTGGGGTTGGGGGAAGGCGCGGCAGAAGTTGAAAAGGTTCTCAAGGACTTGCGGGCAGTGCAATGCGATATGCTTACTATCGGACAATATCTCTCTCCCTCTCTCCACCATGTCCCGGTGGCCCGCTATGTGAACCCGGACGAGTTTGCTTCCTGGCAGCGGCAAACTCTATCTCTCGGTTTTAAGAGCGTGGCCGCCGGGGCCCTGGTGCGCAGTTCCTACAAGGCGTCGGTCTTTTTTGGGGAAATCCGATGAACGCCTGGCGTTTTATAGATTCCGGGGCCCTGCCCGGCGCTCTCAACATGGCCATCGATCAGGCTATCCTGGGTCTCCATGCCAACGGCAAATCGCCGCCGACCCTGCGTCTCTATCAATGGACCCCACCCGCCGTGTCCCTGGGTTACTGCCAGAAGGACCGCAATTTAGATATGGGGGCTTGCCGCCGCTTGGGTATTGAGGTCGTCAGGCGGCCCAGCGGCGGGCGGGCTGTGTTACATATGGGAGATCTCACTTACGCGGTCATCGCGGGCACTGCCGAGGGGATACCCTCCGCGGTCACCGCGGCTTACCGGCTGATCTGCGACGGCTTGCTGCAAGGCTTCCGCCTGCTGGGAATCGATGCTGTCATGGGTCGCGGCGTCATCAAACCGCCGCAGCAGGACATCTGCTTTCTGAGGGGAACGCTGGGTTCCATTATGCACCGAGACAGGAAGTTTGTGGGGAGCGCCCAGACCTGGCACGCCTCCTCCATGTTGCAACACGGGTCCATCATTTTAGTGCCGCAGATCGAGGCATTGGTGAGTTTATGGCCGGGGAGCGCCGATTCCCCGGCGGAGTTGCGAGCTAAGCTGGAGGGGCGGATCATCTCGCTCCAGGAGATCCTGGGACAGCTACCCGAGATGAAAGAAGTCAAAGCAGCCATTCGGGAGGGCATGGCTCAGGCGCTGGAAATAAGGTTTGACCCGGGAGAACTGACGGCTGGGGAATGGACCCTGGCCAAAGATATGGCCAATCAGGAGGACGACAAGAATCCATGCCCGACGAGGACCTTACTCAAATCTCCCTCGGCAAATTCAAGGTCGGTATTACCGGCCTGAAAGCGGCCATCGAGGAACTGAAATCCTGGCGGGGGCGTTCTGAGGAAGAGATCGCCCAGGCTTTGCTTGCCAGGGTCAAGCCCAGGAACTATATCCCCGCCTCCGCCCAGGAGGAGTATAAACGGGCTTTCTTGCGGGAATTGAAAAAGGCCCTGGGCGAAAAGGTGGAAGAGGAGCGATCCGGGCTGAGCATCAAGATTCTGGGCCCCGGCTGTCCTGCCTGCGAGCAGCTGGAGCAGACTGTCATGGCTGTCCTGGGGGAACTCGGCATTCCCGCGGAGGTGGAGCACGTCCGGGATCTGAAGGAGATCACGGCATTGGGGGTGTTTGGCACCCCGGCGCTCCTGATCAATGACGAGGTTAAAGCTGTGGGCCAGTTGCCCAACCGGGAAGCGCTGGAAAAATGGCTACAGGAAGGTGCGGCGCCGCTAAGTTGAGCAAAGGGAAATATGCGGAAAAACAAGGTCCTGGTCTTTATGCTCCTGGCTTTGGCTGCATTATTGTTGCAGATCGTTCTGAGCCTGGGGAAGCCGGTTGGACCAAACAAAAGTTGTTGTTCGCCTTCCCTTAATCTTTTCAGCATTAATCCTTCAGAGAGTCAGAGGGGCGGCAGCCGCTGAGATTCGAAATTTGGAACGCGATATACCATGAAACCACCTGCGAAGCAGATTTATGAGTGAAAACAGAGGTGCAAAATTAACGAGTAAGGGAGAAATTTTCATAATGGTACGTAAATCCGTTCTTTTTTTCTCTGTGCTCCTGGCTTTAGCCGGCAATAATGTCACCGTTTCCCATGCGGAGCAACATCATCTGGCTCAGGTGGTGTACATCACCATGAGCAAGGCCTGCAGCTGCACCTTGGTCCTTTGTCAGGCCGGGGATATTATCGTGGGCAATGTCTTTACCGGCGCAAGAAAGGAGCTCCTCAAGCGCCTCGATTATTCCACGGATAAAGAAGCCGCCAGGGTGTATCTCAAGCAGTATCATATTACCCAGGCACCGGCCTTGCTGTTTTTGGACACTCAGGGCAAATTGCTGTGGATGGTTTTGGGGGAACTATCGGAAAAGGAGATTCAGGAAAAACTGCGGGTATTAGGCAATTGAAAGAATGCGCCGGGAGGCTCGACGGCGCGACTCAGAAATGCTGAACTATGTTGAGATAAATGATTCATGCAGATGACCTAAAAAATAACCAGGAGGAGAAGAAATGGTGAAAGGCAAAATCGGCATCGTAGTTATTGTGGTCCTGGCAATCTTAGGTGCGGTGGTTCTGACCAGCGCCGCAGCCACCCAGGTGAGCCAGGTGGTGTATATCACCAGGAGCCAAGCCTGCGGTTGCAGCGCCAAGAGCGTGAAAGGCGCGGACGCCGCGATCGCCCAGGTATTTACCGGACCCCGCCAAGCGCTTCTGAAGCGCATTGATTACGATACCGACCGGCAAGCTGCGGTGCCCTATATCGGCGAGTTTCGTTTGATCCAGCTCCCGGCGCTCCTGTTTCTGGATGGCCAGGGCCACCTTTTGTGGAGCGCCATAGGAGACGTGAAGCAAAAGCAGGTAGCTCAGAAGTTAGATCAACTAGGCGGCTGAGCAAATTTAAGAGTGAGGTGAACAATCGTGAAAAAAGTGCAAATTTTAGGACCGGGTTGCCCTAAATGCATGGAGTTGGCCAAACGGACGGAAGAAGCAGCCAAAGCCATGGGTGGGGATTATGAAGTGGAGAAGGTGAGCGAACTGAGCAAGATCATGGCCTTTGGGATCTTCACCACCCCGGCCCTTGTGGTGGACGGCGAGGTGAAGGTGGTGGGCCAGGTGCCCAGCGTGGACGAGATCAAAAAGATGATCTCTTGAGGCTGGCCCGCGATGCTCAAAGTCTTATTCCTTTGCACCGAAAACGCCTGCCGCATCCAGATGGTCGAGGGTCTGGTAAACCACGACTTGCCCGGGCAGGTCCTTGCGGGCTGAATTGATCCCGCTGCTGCGAGAGAAGGCTGAGGCGCGCCACGCGCTCTAAATCCAGGCCGCCCAGCGGCCGGACTTAGCAGATTTCCAGGATTAAATGGCTGGTCAGAAAGAGTCGACACACACGTGCACCGACCCAGATTGTCTCCATGACGAGGCTCCGGAATATCCAAAAGGGCCCCGGCGCCCCTGGAAGATTTATCAATACCCGGTAATCGGTGGCTTATTACGATTTTTCTCCTGGTGGCTGGTTTTTTTCGGCATCTATGCCAGCTCTTCCGTCTGTCCCTTTTGCGGCACGCCCGGCTGTCCGGTGGGTGTGGGGGCCGCCGGGATAATGGGCGGCTGCTTCGCGGCCCTGTGGACTTACGGCAGAGCCTGGTTAGACCGCCTCAAGGCATTAATTGGGCGTTTCGGCAGGTTCAGGAGGGGTCGCCATGTTACTGGACCGGATTAACAATTTTGACATCTTTCGCCCGAAAATGGACTCATCGAAGGAAGTCCTGCATGCCATCGCCACGTTCCAGGCGGACATCTCTCCTGCCTTCCCCTATGTGAATGCCGAACTGGGCGGCTGGGACTATGACCAAACCAATCAGGCGCTCCTGCTCAAGCTCTCCGACGGCAAGTGGATCACCCTGCACCCCCACAAAATCGCCATTCGGGGGGCCCGGGATATGGAAGAGGCCCAGGCCCTGCTCACCTGGATTCAAGGGCAGATCAATGACATCTATGAACGGCGAGAGACCATCACGCCCCGCTACGTGAGCCAGGCCGGCCTCAAGATCATGGAGATTTTGAAGCTGCTGCCCATGACCAACTGCAAGGCCTGCGGCTACGCCACCTGCATGGCCTATGCCGCGGCCCTGCGGGAAGGCGAGGTTCGCCTGGAGGATTGCCCCCCATTATGGGAAAAGAAGTACCGGGAAAAACGGGAAAAGATCGAGGCCTATCTCCAGAGCTTCGGCTGGCGGGCCCTGGATGAATTTTGACATCCCTTAAGTCAGGGGCATAACCCCCGGGAGGCAAGATGCTACTGGACCAGATCAAAAATTACGAGATCTTCCGGCCCAAGTGCGACTATACCAAGGAAATCCTGCACGGCCTCGCCACCTTTGACCCGGACATCTCCCCGGCCTTCCCCTACCTGAACGCCGAACTCGGCGGGTGGGATTATGACCGGGACAACCAGGTGCTCATGCTCAAGCTCTCCGCCGGCAAGGGATTCACTATGCAGCGGCACGAGATCGCCATCAAGGGAGCCCGGGATATTGAGGAAGCCAATGCGATGCTTTCGTGGATCAAGGGGCAGATCAACGAGGTCTATGAGCGCCGGGAGGAGATCACGCCCCGCTACACCGGTCAGGCCGGGCTCAGGGTCATGGACATTTTGAGGCTACTGCCCATGACCAACTGCAAGGCCTGCGGCTATGCCACTTGCATGGCCTTTGCCGCGGCCCTTAGGGAAGGAGAGATTCGCCTGGAGGATTGTTCTCCGTTGTGGGAAGAGAAGTTCCGGGAAAAGCAAGTAAAGCTTCAGGCCTACCTGGAAAGCTTCGGCTGGCGGGCCCTGGATGCGGACTAGGGGCAAGGAGAGCTATGGTTATCAAGAAATTGTCCTACCAGTCTTTAATCTGGATGCTACTACTGTTTTCTACGCCGCTCACAACCGCGGCTACCACCGGTCCCAAAGCCCAGGTTCCCGAAACCACCTATGATTTCGGAGAAGTTTTCGAAGACCGGAAGTTGACCCACACCTTTGACATCAAGAATATCGGCGACGCCCTCCTGGAGATCAAGGATATCGACTCCGACTGCACCTGCACCGCCGCCGACTCCGACCGGCGCATCCCCCCCGGCGGACAGGGCCGCATCACCCTGACCATCGCCCCCTACTCGGTGCTGCGGCAATTCACCAAAAAAACCAAAGTGTTTTTCAACGATCCGGACCTTCCCCAGGTGGTCCTGACCATGCAAGGGGTGGCCAAGCCATTCATTGAAATTCAGCCCAGCCACATTATCCGGTTTCGGGGCAAGCCGGGAGAGGAACTGCGCAGTCAGGTCCGCTTCACCTCGCACCTTCCCGGAAACTTCGAGATTACCGAATTTAAAACCAATATCCCCCAGTATATCGACGTGACCGTGAAAGCGGAAGAACCGGGGCGGATTTACGTAGTGGAGGTCCGCAACAAACGGCAGGAAGCGGGAAATTATGCGGGAGTGATTGAACTTGCCACCACCTCCCCCAAGCGTCCCCGGTTAATCATGCGGGTTTTTGGCGAGCTTTCCATCCCCTCATCGCAAGGCCAATGAGCCATGACAAAGGGTGGAGGGTTGAGATGATCGCTTACCTTGAGCCGATTCATGGAGGCCGCCTACCCCGGGAGGAGAAGTCATATGAGAAAAGAGCTTGTCGACCTCATTCATGAGGCCATGGAACAACACGAACTGGCCCGGGATTTTTATCGTCGCATGGCTCATCGGGTTGCCCATGCGGACACCCGGGAGATGTTCGAGTATCTGGGCAAGGAGGCGGAGGAGAACAAGGCCCGACTACATCAGTGCCTGACCCCGGAGGGTTGCCCGGTGGTCCCGCCGGTGCACGAGTTACATCTGGCCGAGCACTTGAATGTCCCGGAAGTAACGGAAGGATTGTCCCCCAAAGAGGCCCTGGCGGTGGCCATCAAGCGCTCCGAAGGGCTCGTGAGGTTTTACCAATCCCTGCTCGAACTTCAACCGGAGGGCGAGATCCGTCGCCGCCTGGAATACCTGGTCCGGGCGGAGTCAGGCCACAAGGACAAGCTGGAAGATATTTACGATACGGTAGCCTTTCCCGAGGTATGGTAACGGCTTGTCCGAAAAAGTTAATTATTTCAAACGGTGTTTGTTTGAGGGCGCGGGCTCCGAGTGGAGGGCTTGCTCCGGTGGGGGTTCGGGCCTGAGGAGGGCAAAGAGATGACCGGTGCTTATGTCCCAAAAATATTGGCCTTTTGCTGTCGCTACTGAGCATACAGCGCCGCGGACCTGGCAGGTTCGATGCGACTGCAGTATCCCCCGGAAGTCGAGGTTATTCTGATGCCGTGTTCGGGGCGGGTGGATATCATCCATCTCCTCAAGGCCTTTGAAGTGGGTGCGGACGCGGTCTTTGTGGCCGGCTGCCTGGAGGGCGAGTGCCATTACCTTACCGGGAATATCCGAGCCAAGAAACGGGTGAACAAGCTGAAGAAAGACCTGGTCCAGATGGTGATCGAGCCGGAACGGCTGGAAATGTTCAACCTTTCTTCCTCCGAAGGGCCCCGATTTGCGGCAATCTGCAAAGAGATGGCAGACCGCGCATATAAACTGGGTCCCAGCCCGGTCAAAAGCAAAGCCCGGGCTGCCTGGCTGGCTGCGAGATGAGCTGCTCAACGCCGAACTGTTTTACGTCCTGGGTGAAGCCCGGGCCAAAGTGGAGAGCTGGTTGTGCTGGTATAATGGGGAGCGTCCCCATCAGAGCCTGGGATATCGGACGCCC